>JBAZMT010000006.1:0-38592 GCA_041649615.1 Parcubacteria group bacterium | reverse complement strand
CGAATGGCCCGGCTGCTGGCCCGCGTGCGTCGAGTGCTTCGATCACTTGCGTAGCCAGGGATTAGCGCTGCTCGAAGCTTGCGCGTCAGTCGGTATCGAGAACGGTAACTCGGCGGGCGAGAACCTGCGCATCTACATGCAGGGCCACCACGACAGACATCTGGACGAGGCTTTGGAGGAGCGGCGGGCTAAGCAGTTGAAGGGGGCGGTGGGGGAGTGAGGCTCAACGACCGCCAGCAAGTCGCTCTCTCGCTCCTGAACGGCCGCAAGCTGACCCGTCAACAGGTCGGCAACTGGATCGGGCAGCAGTCGGTCAGTCAGACGCTCCTAGCGCTAGTCCGCAGGGGTCTGGTGACGGTGGATGAGATCGGCGGCAGAGAAGTCTATTTCGCCACTCCAAAGGGATCGAGGAAGGCCGCGTGATCGAGCAGCACTACTCCGCGTCCGCCCTAGCCAAGCTGCTCGGCGTCCACGTCTCGACCGTCCGCACCTATACCGACTTGCCCTCTTTCATGGTCAACGGCCGACGCCTCTACGCCGAGTCAGACATCAAGGCATGGCTAAAGAAGCACCGCCAGGAACCGACCGAGAACGTGGTCCAGCTCCGTGACAAGATGCGACCGTCCACTACCGGGAGGTCAGCATGTCGATAAGGAAACGGACGAAGGCGAACGGCGAGGTGTCATACCAGGTGCGCGTAGCGCCGTTCAAGTCCAAGACCGCTTCGAGCCTCAGGACGGCGCAGCGGATCGAGCGCGACCTGAAGGAGCGCAAGGAGTTGGGCGACTTGTGGGTTGAGCCCGCGATCACACTAAGGGAGGCACTAGACACCTATCTAGACCTTCAGCGGGCTACCTGCAACTGGCGCCCGAACACCGATGCCTTCTACGCGCGCAGCCGCAAGTTCTGGGAGCCGCTCGACGATTGCCTGCTCCCGAACCTCCGACGCTCAGAGATCGAGGATCGGATCGCCGCTCGTGCTCGCAAGCACCCGCGCAGCGCGAAGAACGAGCTGGAGTTCGCCAAAGCGGCGCTGAGGGCCGCAGAGGCGCGCGGCCAGCGCTTCGACCGGGGAATCCTCGCTATCCGGCCCGTGCGCCACCAGCAACGCGCAGGGGTCGCTTTGACCGGGGCCGAGCTCGTCGAGTTCCAGTCCTACGCGGACGAGTACATCCGCCGCATGATCTGGCTGGCCGGCACTACCGCTTTGCGCTGGGGCTCGCTGATCAACATGGAGGACTCGTGGCTTGATCTCGAGCGGCGGATCGTTCACATCCCCCCCGCCTTCAACAAGTCCAAGCGCGACCTGGTCGTGAACCTCACCGGCCCGGAAGCGCAGCTCTTCCGGGAGCAGTTGATGGCGCGGACTCCCTCCAGCTACGTCTTCCCCTGTCTCAAGGGGACGCGCTGGGCATCCCACGGTCACTTCCTCAAGACGGCATGGGAGCCGACCCGCGAGGCTGCGAGCAAGGCCAACCCCAAGTTCGCCAAGCTCAACTTCCACGATCTCCGCCACACCGCCAGCTCGCTCATGGGTGCGGCCGGGATGAACCCCACCGTGGCCGCTGCCCGCAGGGGCGATTCAGACGGTGGCGAGATGTTCTTCAAGACCTACAGGCACCTCTATCCCTTCGAGATCGAGGCCGCAACGGAGCAGTTCGAGCACTTCCTGAACGCCGATTCTGAGGATGAGCAAGGGACCAGAGAGGGCCGCGCCTGATGCTAACTCTCCCCAAAACCGCTCGTTTGCAGGCACTTAATGAATGGGCGGTACTGGGCTTGAACCAGTTTCCGGCCGTTCGCGGATACGCGCGGATAGGCACGGATAGGCACGGAATCGCTGCAAAACGCGGTGTTCTCAACGGGGCCTCGGGTGTGGATGCGCACGGATGCGCGGGCATGTGGAGTGGCCTGTGGGTGGACAAGCAGGTAAACCCCGGTAAGAAAGATAAGCCGGGCGCCTGGACGCTCGCGAGGGTGGCCTGATGAAGCCGCGCCTCTTAGACCTGTTTTGCGGGGCGGGCGGCGCAGCCGTTGGTTACTCGCGCGCAGGCTTCGAGGTGGTCGGCGTGGACATCAAGCCGCAGCCGCACTATCCGTTCATCTTCCTCGCAGGTGACGCCCTGGAAACTCTCCGCCTACTTACGGGCGGCGCGTCAATCGGCTTTGGGACTCCTCTGCATCTCACCGACTTCGGCGCGATCCATGCCAGCCCGCCGTGTCAGGCGTTCACTGCCTATCGCCGCAAGGGGCATGGCGTAGGCGACGGCTACCCCGATCTGATCGCCGCGACGCGCACACTGCTCCGGCAAACCGGCCTCCCTTACGTGATCGAGAACGTCAAGGGCGCACCGCTTGAGGATGCGGCGATGCTCTGCGGCTCGATGTTCGACCCCCCACTAGACGTTCAGCGCCACCGCTACTTCGAATGGTCGGGCTTTGACTGGCTAGGCGCGCCCCTCTTCTGCCGGCACAAGCTCTGGGCGCCACGATTCCCCGCCGCGACCAACCGCAAGGAGAACAGTCGGCGCACCGTCGAGGTAGGCGTCCGCCGCATCCCGCTCGAGATACAGCAGCGTGCGATGGGCGTCGACTGGAACGTGACGCTTGAGGAGCTCAGCCAGATGGTGCCGCCGCGCTACACCGAACTGATCGGCCACCAGCTCCTCCAGCACATCCGAAGGGGCACCGCCTGATGCTCCCCCTGATCCTCGATGCCCGGAAGGAGAAGCGGTGAACGTCTTCCACGTCACCACGCCGAAGAAGCTGGCGCGCTACAGGGCGACCGGAGCGATCCTGCCACCCGTCCGGTTCTGGCCGGATGAGACAACGGCACGGCGGTGGATGCGCCGCACGGGCCGCTCGGTTCTCCTGACGTTTGAGCGCCCGGCCACCGCCTATCCGCTGCCAGATCATCGCCCGGCACTCTGGACACCCGATCTCATTCACACCTTCGAGCTAGTCCCCGAGGAGGGCGCATGAACCCTTACGACAACGACGAGAAGATCATCCACGTAGGCACGCCGGGGATCTTTCACAAGATGGCCGATGCTTTCGCCCGACGAACGGTGTGCGGGCGGGATATGTCGGACGCTCGCGCCACGGAGCACGATCTCTCGGACTACCAGCCCTGCATCGTCTGTTATCCCCCCGAGGAGGGCGCATGACCATCGTCGGCAAGACCTACCTGCTCAAGGGCGAGCGCGTGAAGATCATCCGCCAGTGGGCAGGCGAGGGACCGCGCAACGTCCTGATCGAGCTTCCTGATGGCTCCCAGACCGTGCGGCCATTTCGAGGGCTGCGGCGTCCCCCCGAGGAGGGTGAGCGGCGGTGAGCGCGCTTATGGAGGCGATCGCGCAAGCACTAGATATTCTCGCCGACCCCAGGGAATGCCGTACCGCCGATATCGCTGAGGCGAAGGTGATTTTGAAGCGCGCTATCCGGCGCGAAGCACTGATCGCCGCCCCCACCAAGCCGAATGAGGAGGAGACGATTTGAGCCGCTTTAAGGTCGTGACTTTATGGGCTTCGGTGGTTGTGATCTTCGCCGGAGCGTGCCTAGCTATGGCCGCCGATATCTGGATCGCTGGCGTGTTCTATCCGATCGGCTTCGCGGTCATGGGTCTTGGTATCGCGGGCGTCGTTTCGGTCGGGGAGTCCACGTGATGCCGCTCAATGAGGAGGAGAGAGATGCGCTACACGATTGAGCTTCATACGACCGATTATCGGGGCGATCACGCAGCGGATATCGTGCTCAGCTACTCACCCAGGGATGGCGAATCGGTAGAGGCGATGGTAGCTCGCGTTCTTGGAGCAGACGACGGCCCCTACAGTCGCGGGCGTTTCCTTGTTCTTCGACCCGTCGCGGGTGAGGAGGAGAGAGATGGTGACGACCTCCACATCGGCCGTAGCTGGAGTCGCCACGACCTAGAGGATGCCTGCCCTTGCCCGCAAGAGGCATGCGGCCTTGTGGCCATGTCTCGGATCGAACCGGACTGCCCGCAGCATGCGATCCAGGCGGCGAAGACGATCCGGCAGAGTCACGACGCGAAGGACTGCCCCGCCCACCCCGGCCCGGACGAAAGGAAGGCATGAGCGCTACGCGAGTCTGGGTTAGACATGTCCTCTTCTTTTGGATTGCTTTCAATCCCGACGAAACACAAGCGACCGTAGATTCGCACTCGTACTACTTCGGATTTACTCGGAAGAAGGCGATAGAGCGATGCCGTAGAGCGTTCGCTCCCCGGCCGTCTATGTGGGAGGAGGTAGGCAGAAATGAACGAGAGTGACGTGATTTTGAGCGAGGAAGCGTTCAAGATAGAGAACCAGGCCCTTAGGTTCCGGATAGAAGAACTCGAACGTGATAAGTGTTGTCGAGGATTACCGCCCGCCGAGTGCGCGGGCTATCGCTGTGGTCGTGAATCGGAATGTGCCGAATTGACGATGGGCGTGTTAAGCGAGGAACGCATTGCATGGATCGAAATGGAACCGTGGGCGAGAGATTGTATCCCGCTGATCGATTCCCACCGCGCTCTCTCCGCCCTCCTAGCTGCCGAACGCGAGAGGCGGGAGAGAGCAGAAGAAGCCCTTCGATCCTTCCCCAATAACCACATCCAGGACGGCTGCATCGTGATCGCCTGCCCCGTCTGCGATTACTTCTCCAACTACGGGAGCGAAGGATGAGCGCGCTAGATATCCAGGCGGTGAAGGAGCGGTTGGGTTCCCTCCAGGCCTATAGCCGCAGCTATCACGGAATCATTGCCGACCTCGAAGTCCTCCTCGCCCATTTCGGCACCCTCGAAAAGGACGCCGAGCAAGCCGAGCGGAATCTCAAGCTAGCGGTGGGGGCGCTGGAGCGGATCGCACAGAAAGATTGGACCGGGTACATACCCGGTCACAGCTGCGCGGACTGGCCAGATGATCTTTTACCGGAAGCCTGGTGCGATCCGTGCATCGCCCGCCAAGCCCTCCAACAGATCGAGAAAGGGGTAGGGGATGGCTGATCGAGTCTTTGAGACGTGCGACCACCTGTTCGCGCTGGAAATCCGTGTGGAATCGAGTGATGGGTACTGGCCGGCGATGGTCCGGCTCTCGGATATCGACGGTGAGCCCTCGATGATCTCGGACGATGCCCGGCGGCTTGCCGCACTCTTGATCGAGGCGGCTGGTGAGGTAGACGCGCAGATGCGGGCGCTCGGATGCGTGAGAGGGCCAGTAAATGACGCGTGAAAAGGGTAGTAAATCGGCGGGCGACCGCCAGAAAGGGACGGGTAAAACTAAGTGCCCAGCCTGCGGCGGAAATGCCGGTGACAACTACTTCGACCGATGTCTCTGTTTCTGCGCACCGGATGGCGTGATGCACACCCGTTGCCGCAACTGTGGATGCGCATTGGATAAATGCGGCAAGACCGACGAGGAGGAGAAAAGGGCCGATGCTCGAGGCTGAGTTTCAGGATACAGTCGCCGATGCCGCTCGCGTTCTGGGCTGGTTCATCTACCACGCTCGCCCTGCTCGTACTGCTAAAGGCTGGCGCACAAGCGTTTCGTATGACGGCAAGGGCTTCCCCGATCTGGTCGCCGTGCGCGAGCGCGTCCTATTCATTGAGTTGAAAAGCTCGACTGGCTCGATGAGCGCGGAGCAGAAAGTATGGCGCGTGCGGCTCAAGCGGGCCGGCGCCGAGTATCACCTTTGGACGCCCGACACACCCTGGGATGAGATCGTCGGCGCGCTGACCGTGAGGGCAACGGCATGACCCTCACCTACGCAGAACGCATCACGCTCAAGCGGGAGATCGACCAAGAGCGCCGCCGCCGTCTACCGAAGACCGAAGCGCGCCTGCGTATAGTCGAGCCGCCGAGACCCCTGGGTACTAATGATGACGATCTCTTCGCTCGGGCGATGGGACCCGAAATCCGGCGCCAGTACGCGGTGAACGGCATCAGCGCGCGTCGCATTTCTGACCTCTTGGGAGTCGAGCTTGCGCTGGTGCTCAGAATCCTGCGCGGCTATATCCCGACCAACGTCCTAAGGGGCCATCACGAGATCTACTGGCATCCAAAAAGACGGGACTACGTAGTGGGGACGCGACTGTGATGCAACCCAGCGAGCTGACTGAGGACGGGATTCTCTATCGGGAGGTTGAGCGGTGAGCGCGGCGGGGGAGCCGATGAGCCTAGCGGCCGAGCAGGTTGTAGACGGTCTGGCGCGTGACGCCGAGCGTCCGGGCCATCTCGCTGATCGACAGCCCGGCTGCCCGGCCGGCGCGCAGCAGTACCGGGAGCCGATCTCTCAGCTCCCGGTAGGTCTGAAGGTCTTGGCGCGCCTGATCACTCATCGTCATGGCTCACGACCCCTCGGATGCGGCGATCACAGCGTCCGCCCAGTCGCCCCATGTGGGAGCGTGGCCATACTCGCTCTGGAGGGCGCGGATCTCCGTAGCCTTCGCCTCACGCGCCAATTCGGCGGCGGCGTAGGTGTCACCTCTACGCAGGGCCTCCATTGCTGCCGCCGCCCGCCTCTGCGCATCGGCGGCGTAAGCGATGATGGCGCGGCGGCACTCGCGTGCCTCTACGAGCGCGGCCCTAACGGCCTCGCGCAATCCATCCGCCGAGTCCCAACCGAGCCAGTCACTCCCGTGGAACTCGCATATCTCCTCGATCTCCTCCGCGTCATCCGAGGGGTCGAGGCTCACCTCGCTCGCGTCGATGCACGAGATACCCTGCTCCGAGCATGCGGCCCCAACCTCGTGTCGATAGGACACGCGCTCGGGCCAGTCGAGGTCGGACCACCTACCAGCGGCGGCGCTGTACATGACTTCGATCCGGTCGATCCGTTCAGCGGTAAGCATCTCTCTCTCCTCACTCATCGTCATGGCTCAGCCCTGGTTGGCGCGGCGAATGACCTCGGCCGCCCACTCCTCGGCCTGCTCGCGCGTCATATGCTCAGAGAGGCGCGCGTAGTCAAGTACCTCGGACTCGGGGGCGTCGGGCTCGTACGTGCGGATGATCCAGGTCTGCGCGTGCGTGATGCCAGCCTCCGGCAGGTAGCCGTAGTCGAGCACACATGCGATCCGATCGTCCGGCGCGTCCGTTGGCTCTGGGGTCAGGTTGTGATACAGCATCTCTCTCTCTCCTCTCTCCTCTCTCGTCGTCATGCCCACATAGTAGACACTATGCGCACGTCTGTCAAGGGATTAGGTATCGGTAGTTACTACGGATTTGGAGGAGGGAGCTGATGGCTGAGCGCTGGATAGTTATCCCCAACTGGGCCGACTTCCAGCACTACAGGGAGCGGGATCCCCTGTGGATAAAGAATTATCGCGCCCAACTTTTGGACGATGACTACCTTGGATTGTCGTTTGGGCAACGTGGATTGCTCCACGGACTACGTCTTTTGTATGCCGCCAGCGACGGAAAAGTCCGTGAGAATACAGCGGCGCTCAGTCGAAAGCTCGGCCAAAGGGTCTGCCAAAAATCTCTCCAAGCGCTGAGTGACGCGGGTTTGATTGCTATCACTGATAGCACGCCGCTAGCGCTGCGCTATCAAGCCGCTAGCCCAGAGCAGAGCAGAGAAGAGAAGAGAAATAAAAAAAAAGCAAAAGCAAAAGCAGAGATGCCCGATGAATCAACTGTGGAAAACGGCCGCGACTTCGCCATCTCTGAGCTCATAGCAGCAGTACGAGGGGGCGATATCGCGAAAGCGCGGCTCCGGGCCTTCCTCGAGCGATCGGAGCTAGCGCCGTTCGCCTATCACTCAGCACGGCAAGAACTAGTCGAGCATCGCAGCTCCGTACGTAACGATTGCGGTTACGTGCGGCGCATCATCGAGCGTTACCTGACGGAGGCAGCATGACTACCACGAGGAGGGTGAAAGGGATGAGGGGATATCTTAAGCTCTATCTGGCAGTGACGGCGGCGGTGCTCGCAGCTATTGCAGCCACCACCGCGATGTTCGTGACTCTGCCGCCGATACTGGCAAAGTTGGGCGGATGGTTCGGCTTGAGCGTCGTGCCGCTTCTCATCGCAATCATCGCCTACATACTGTGGCTGGAGGGGCCATGATCACCTGCGATGCCATCCAAGACGGGAAGGTGTGTGGGAGGGAGGCGACGGTTAGTCACGCTGTTACTATCAGCGTTACGTTTGGCGTTACGGAAGCGCCTCTGGCGGTCTGCATTCCGCTTGCCGTAATGGCGCACGATCTCTGTGAATCGTGCGCCCAGCCGATCATCGAGTTGGTGGAGGGGAAGAGCTAGCGTTGAGACTTGAGCACGATCATGCGGACAGCCTGCCTACTGATCCCGGCGGCTCGTGCGATCTCGGCGTAGGAGTGCGTCTTGGCCGCTTCGACGATGGACTCGCGGTAGGAGTGCTCGGCGAAGGCTTTGGCGCCGGCCGCAGCAGCGACCAGGACTAGGACTTGTTTGTTCGGTGTCTCGGCCATTCCGCCAGGCGCCCCGTGAGAGGCGCTAGGCGCAAGGGCTAGGCGGCTACGCGTTGGGCCTTCGCCTTGCTCAGCGTCTCAGCGTTCCAACCCCAGGGTGCCTTCTGAATTCCCGGTAGGAAGCCGAGCAGCCGATCTTTGAGTGCTTCACAGAAACCGTGAGCCGAGCTATCCTTCCAGTCGTCATGCTCACAGGACTGGTATTCGTAGCAGTCGGCAAGTGGGGAGATCGCAACTCTGCTCGGTCAGCGTTTCAGTGGTCATGAATCGAAGGTAGCGCCGTAAACCGCGGTTGTCAAGGAAGATCAGCGAATCCCCCTACAAACACCCGTTCGGGGAGGAACCATTAAAGGAGGAGGGGTAAGAACGCCTCTGACTCCTAGAACGGCTAGAGGTCAGAGCGAACGTACGGACTACAGGCGTAAGAGCTAAGGGAACAAACGGAGGAACGAGAGAGCAAGTGAACGAAGGGACGTTGGGAGAGAGGGAAGGCTGGAAGAACAGCCTGTACCTTGCGCGCCGAACTCGACGAACTCGGAGATCGTGCGCGTATACACCGTGTACTTACTAGAATCCCTGCTAATCAGTACATTCGGTGAAGCATCGAACACTGATTAGATGCCGCATAGCTGTGAGCCCCCCAGCTACTACGTTTCTCGTTATTCCTGCAAATGATTGGTTTTTGAGGCCGTTAGGGCATTATCTGTCCACTCTCCGACCACCTCGGCTGCCGGCAGACCGACCCCCCCACCCCCCGAGATTTGTTTCGTGTCGTGGGTCCCTATATTCAAGTCCCCTCGGTAGAATCAACTCTCTACCCGAACACTCGTTCCCCTCCCCCTCTCGCACATCCACGCTGAGGCCCTTCATTGCCACGGAGACGCACTGAAACGCTCAACTGGTATCTCGACCACCCCCTGACCTCCTAGACGCTTAGAAGGGCAAACACACGTTCCTATATCAGCACGAAGGAAACCCGCAACGTTCTGTCGTCCGGTGGGGCGGATAGCGTGGTGGGCGACGAGGAGAAGCCATGACCATCGAAAGCACCACCACCTACATCTGCGACGGCTGCGGAGCGTCATCGAGCAGCCACGACAACTGGAAGGTGCTTATCGACGTATACCGCGTCACGAATGGCGCCCAGGGCGATCTCATCTGCCCAGCCTGCGTGGCGAGGGTGCTGGGGAAGCCGACCGCATCCTTCGTTTGTGACACCTGCTGGAACCGGATCGAACTCTCACCCGGCTCCATCCACGCCTGTCCCGGTTGCTTCGAGTGTGGCCGGTCGGCCGGGCACAATCGCCGCTGCTCAAGGAAGCGCAAGTGACCCCCGAGCAGATCATCCGTTATCTCCTCGAGACGTTCAACGAGGTGCGCGATCCCGTATTCGGCCGTTCCGGTGGAGGATCGGGCGAGTGCCCCCATATGCCTAGCGAGTGGCACTCCGGTTCCTATGCGCAACTTGAGCAGGCGCTCAAAGAGATGCGCTCCCGGGCCAAGCAGGAGGCCATTGCCGGGGTCCCCCTGGGGACGCTCTGGTGGCATATAGTCCAGCGCTACCTGATGAGCGAGCAGAAGGTCGTCTGGATGGTGGGCAAGCGGGACGTGGAGTCGATCGTCTGTCAGCGCCGTTGTATCTGCGGCTACAAGTTCTCTACCCGGACGAAGGCTCGCCGCCACGTCGAGAAGGTCCACAAACCGCGTCCTGTAAAAACGACAATCTGCCCAGCGGAGTACATGCAGATCGGCGTAGACAGGCGGCTGCTCTGCGAATCGCTGGGCGTCGGTTGGATCAAGGACTGGTTCGAGAAACAGGGGATCTCACCTCGGTTGCCAGTCGAGAAAGCCGCCTGATTTGACAACCGAGCATATCGACGCATAATGGATAATAGCCCGCCCGAAGTGCGCCCAAAATCAGACAAACCGGCCAGTGAGCCGGTTTTTCTTTATCCGGAGGTGGAGCGTTGTCGCTACCCGATGGCTTCCACTATGTGGATATCGTGAGTGAGTCGCGGCCCGAGGATTCGCTGACCTGGAGCGAAGACGAGCTGGTCGGTCGGCTGCGTGAGACGCGCACCCTGGGCTCTGCGCAGGAAGTCATCACCTGCGGCTACTGCGGGACGAAGCGGCGCTGCCGCACCGGGAAGAGCGCCGAGCGCGACGCTATCGGCTGGTTCCACTCTCACGAATGTCTTGCCGGAGCATCGACCGGAGAAACCAGCCTCCCCGCTCCTGAGCGTGTTCCGGCTTTAGCTGCGTAGTTGCAGGGCGGCTATCAGTCCCACTGATCGTTTCCAGAATCCCCGCCCTGCCTTCCAATCGTAACTCAGAGGTGATGCTGTATGGCGCAAACCGGATTTACTCCCTGGTCGCCTCATCAGCCCGGCGATCCACTCGTCGTTCCGGATGAGGAGTGGTGATGGCCGCTAAGAAGGACTCCGCGTCGGTCGATCTCCGCGAGCAAATCGCTCGCGCCCTTGATTCGGTGGGCTATGAGTCGGTCGAGGATCTGGTCAAGAAGCTGATCACCCAGACCAGGCCGCACAAGCAGTCCATCACCTGCCCGCACTGCAAGAGGAAGTCCTGGGTGCAGGTCGATCAACCCGCCCCAGACAAGATCGCCAAGGGGCTCGAGATCCTCGCCAATCAGGCGAAGGGCGCACCCGGCAAGGCCCCCGACAGGCCGCGTCAGCCGACGATGGCCGATCAGCTAACGAGCCTGAGCAACGACGAGTTGGCCCGGATCGTCGGGACGTAAATGGCCGAAGCAGTGGCCGAACTCGCCCCCCAAGCTCGGAAGATCCTCGCCGAGAGAGAGATCGAGCGGCGTCGCTGCGAAGCTCACCCCGCCGAGCTCCTGAAGCACGTTTCATGCGTTGATGCAACCGACGGCTCGGTCTTCAAGTTCCAGCTCATCAATCCGGAGGACGATTGGTACTGGCAACGCGAACTCCTTGACGAATGGCTGGCCGGTAGCAAGCACATCTGCCTGAAGGCCCGGCAGCTCGGGATTACCTGGCTTGCCGCCGCGCTGGCGCTTTGGACGCTGCTCTACAAGCCCGGCGCCGGGGTGCTGATCGTCTCCACCAAGGAGGGCGAGGCGATTAAGGTCGCCAACCGCCTCTGGAACATGCTTAAGTCGCTGCCGCAGTGGCTCTGGAACGGCGCGGAGGTTATCAAGCCGCAGCGCTCGGAGCCCACCTCGGACATCTGGCTCAAGTTCCCCGACGGCCGGATCTCCAAGCTGGAGGCGCTGGCCTCGACGCCGGCAGCAGGCCACGGCTCGACCGCCGCGCTGGTCATCCTCGACGAGTTCTCCCGGCAGGACTACGCGAGGGAGAGCTGGAAGGCAGCCGTACCGACTACCCAGGCGGCGAAGAAGACAGGCAAGCAGCCCGGTCGGGTGCTTGTGATCTCGACGGGCAACGGCGTCTCCAAGGCGGGCGCTGGGACAGACTTTAGGGGCGGCAACTTCTTCCATCACCTTTGGGTCAATGCCAGAGAGTACGGACTGACTAAGCGCTTCCTCGCCTGGGACCAGCACCCCGACAGAGACGAGGACTGGTATCGCCTAAACGCCGAGTCGCTTCCCCCCGCCGATCGCGGTGAGCAGTATCCGCGAGATCCCGACGAGGCATTCATCCTCACGGGTTCGCCGTATTTCGAGGGCGAGGCGATTGCCTACTACATGAAGCTCATCCCCGAGCCCCTGTTCGCCTTCGACTTCGACGCAGAGGGTAGGAAGGCGAAGTTTCGGAAGTGGGAGCAGGGACGGATCGGGGTCTATTCCCCGCCTGATGAGACGCACAAATACGCTATCTTCGCCGACCCGGCGACGGGTAGGGGCGAGGATTACTCGGCAGCCTACGTAATCGACCTAGCCGAACCGAGGCTTTGTGCCGAGTTTCGCGGCAAGCTGGATCAAGACCTGTTCGCCGAGCAACTCCACTTCCTCGGCCGCTGGTACAACACTGCGCTGATCGCTGTTGAGGTCGCGGGCGGCTTCGGCGAGGCTGTGACCATATCCCTTCGGGATGGTAAGTCGGCCCGGCCGCCCTATCCAAACCTCTACAAACACCGCTTCTCGAACCGCCAGGGCTTCCAGGAAGCCAAGACGATCGGCTTCCCGACCAACATCCACACTAGGCCGTTGATCCTCACGCAGTTGCGTAAGGCGATCCGGGAGCGAACGCTTCCGTTTATGACGCAGCAACTCTGGGACGAATGCCGCACGTTCGTCAATCGCGAAACCGGCACCACCCCCCGCGCTCAGGACGGCTGCAACGACGACTGCGTGATGGCTTGCGCCGGGGCGCTGGAGATGTACCGGCTGTTCGGTGAGCACCCCGAGCGGCCCAAGCGCAAAACGAAGCGCAAGCCGCTCTATCAACCGATCGCCGCTTAGGAGGTGGCATGTCCGAAGCACTCATGGAAATGATGGCCCCGCAGGGCGGATATGCCGCTCCAGCACCCGAACCGGCAGCTCCCCCGCAGTCTCAAGGAATGTCTGCCGAAGACCATCTCAAGGTCGGGATCGAGCACCTTCAGGCCGCCCTCCAGATGGAGCCCGACGACCAGGATTCGCAGGCTCTTGCCGGGACCGTACAGCGTCTCTACGCGATTCTCGCTGGACGTCAGAAGGAGCAGGACGGCGCGATGGCCGGGAAGCTCTCACCCCGGATGATGCGGCGTGGCGTCTAGCGACCCCCAGACGCTCCTCAATCAGTTCGACGAGGACCTGGAGCAGCACGAGAGCTTCGTCTCGGAGTGTGAGAAGCGCTACGACGCTTACCGGGGTCATCTCGACCAGAAGAAGGACGCGGCCTCCTGGACAAACAAAGCCCACCCGGCCTACGTCCTGCAAGAGATCGAGACGATCGCCGCCTCCCTGATTGACCCCAACCCCGGCTGGAAGGTCGGGGCGCGCTCGGTTACCTCCGTTCCCGAGGATATCGAGATCTACCGCGCCGCCTGTCAGGCTCTCGAAGCCCGGCTGCGCTACGTCGCTGACGTGTCCGGCTTCCTAGCCAGTCGCCGCGTCCACCGCATCCAAGGGCTCGTCTGCGGGGTCTCTGTCGATAAGACGGCCTGGGCCTACCAGAAGCGCGACCGCACCTACCGGCAACTCCGCTCCATGCCCGTTCTCGGACGCTTCGGAATCGAGCGCTGGCAGACGGTCACCGAGGAGGTTGTGGTCAAGGACGACCCGACCTGCGAGGTCGTGGACGTTCGCCACTTCATCGTCCCCAAGAACGCTATCTCGCTCGAGAAAGCCGAGCGAGTCACGCACCGCGTCTACATGCCCTTCAAGGAACTGAAGCGGCTGGAAAAGACCGAGGACAATCCGAACGGCATCTACTCGAATGTCGATGCGCTCAAGGAGTCGCGCGGTTTTGCTCAGGCAGCGGCCTTCCAGTCGAACGACGTTTTCGGCTTCAAGCCCGACAAGGACGACGTAGAGCTGCTCGAAACCTGGCACAAAGCCCCGAATGGGGCGATGGAGCTTACGGTCATCGGCAATCGCAAGGCTCTACTGCGCGACCAGAACGGGCCTTTCTGGCACGACGAGTTCCCCTTCACCATCTCCTCCCCGATGCCCTACCCGTTCCGGCTGCGCGGCCTCTCGGACGTGGAGTTCCTGGAGAAGTTGCAAGAGCTTCTGTGGGCGTTCATGAATCAGCGGCTCGACAACGTGCAACTGCTTAACAACGCGATCATCCTGATCCGCTCCGACGTGGACGACATTAACTCCTTCGAGTACGCACCGGGCGCCCAGTGGGAAGTTGACGACACCGATCAGGTCAAGCCCCTGGAGCTGAATCCATATCCAGCCGAAGCCTCGCTCCGAACCGAAGAGATGCTGCGCGGCGACATGCAGAACATCGTCGGCGGGCTTCCTTTCGCGACCGGCACGGAGTCCGCGACCATCGACCAGCAGACCGCCACGGGTGTCTCGATCATCACGAACCTAGCCCAGCGGAGGATTGCAGCAAAGAAGCAGAACTTCACCGTAGCGGACGCGGCGGTAGCCAACCAGTTCATCGAGCTGGACCGCCAGTTCCTCACCGAGACGCGCTGGCAGGAGATCGTTGGTGAGGACGGCCTGCCGGCCTTCATGGAGATCAATCCCGACCACTGGCAGGACCTCGACCTCAAGGTGAAGGTCGAGGCGATGGACGAGTCGCTGGTACGGCAGGAGAAGCGGGCAGAGGCACAGGCCAAGCTCCAGGTCGCCGTCAACGCGGCCCCGGTGTTCCAGGCGACGGGCAACCCGCTCAACCTCAAGTCCTTCATGGACGACTACCTGGACGCTTTCGGGGAGCGCGACAAAGCCCGCTACTACACCGCTCAACCACAGGCCCAGCTTCCCCAGCAAGGACAGCCGCCTGAACCCGGCCAGCCGGGCGCGACCGCGCCGCAGGCGGCCGACATTAACAGTCCCTCGAACGCTTTCAGCCAGTCGCCCGTTGCAGCCGAGCAACAGATGGGCGCGATGGCGGGAGGACCGGTGAATCAGTAGTGAAGAAGCAGATAGATCAGCTCATCCTGGAGCGAGCAGCCAGCCTCGCGGCGCTGAAGAAGCACCCGGCCTGGCCCGACTACGAGCGGGCGCTTCGGGAGATCGAAGAGAAGCTGAAGGCCCGGCTGGTCAAGGTACTCATCGCGAACCAAGCTCCCACCCTCGACGACGTTTACTACACACGCGGCGCTCTCTACATGCTGAAAAAGCTGAGAGATGTCGTGGAAAAAGCCGAAGACACGATTCTCAAGGAATCCCTTCGGCAGAGCAAGGAGAAGGCATAGTGCCTCCAATCACCGAAGGGGAGGTAGCCGCCGATCAGGCTCTCGACTCAAAGTTGGAAGCAGCGTTCGAGAGCGAGGCGGCCGCTACCGCATCCGACACTCCGGCCGAAGAGGTTGGACCGGAACCCGAAGAGACAGAAGAAGAGACAGAGGAAACCGAGGAGGAACCGGAAGCTCTAGCCCGAGACGAGAAGGGCCGGTTCGTCTCGAAGAGTCAGGACCCGCGTGTCCAGACGTTGTTGGAGAAATACGACGGCGACGTGGACAAGGCGTTGGTCGCGGCGGCGGAAGCCCAAAGCCTCGTTGGGCGCCAGGGGCAGGAAGTAGGGGAGCTTCGTCGCCAACTCGAAGCTGTCCAGCAGTCTCTTAAACAGCCGCGCTACGATGCCAGCGCCCTAGCCCAACTGATCGAGGACGATCCGGCGAAGGCAACCACTCTCGCCTATCAGGCTGGCGACGCTGCTACTACGGCGATGGCGTTGGAAGCCTGGAAGGAAGCAGATCCATTCGCTGCCTCAGTGTGGGTAAACGACCAGCGAAATGCCGAGTTCGCCCGCCAAGTAGACGAGCGTCTCTCTAGCGCCACCGCGCCGCTCCAACAGCGAGCGGCCGATCAGGACTACCAGGACGCTCTCACGAGATTCGCTAGGGAACATCCCGATGTGGATCAGTACCTACAGACGATGCAGGAGATCGCGAAAGAGACTCCCCGCATTGTCAAGATGCTCGCGGAGGACCCCTCCGCCGAGGTCAAGGTAGAGGCGTTCGACTACCTCTACACAAAAGCGCGAGGCCGCGTAGGCGATACCCTCGCCTCAGCCGCTCAAGAAGCGGCTCAGGAAGACCAGCAGAGCCAGGAAGCTGCGAAACACCAGGCTGCCGTGGCGTCTGCTACGTCGTCCACCGAGACGACCCAAAAGAAGCCGATCGATGAGTGGCACGAGCAATTCTCGGCCTTTCTCAAAGACGACTCTACCTCCCTAAGCAAGGGCCTCACGCAGTAGATGTGAGACACCCCGGTTCGGAGGAAGCCCTGCCCTAAACGGGCGCAACTTCTACCAACCGGAGCAGTAAATGCCTACCGTTCTTACTGGGCTGGTCGATACCGGCGACGTGCTCGCAGACGAGCTCGTAGTCGATATGGCCGAGGACATCAAGTACCTCGACCCCGACGAGTCACAGTTCACAACCATGCTTCAACAGATCGCCTCGAAGGAAGCGATCTCGAAGAAGGTCAATTGGCTCGAAGATGAGCTGTTTCCCCGCATCTCGTCACTGGCAGCCTCCGCTACTTCTGGGGCGACCACGCTCACCGTGGCGACCGGCGAGGGAGACTACTTCCGCGCGAAGGACGTGGTCCGCAACGCTCTCACGGGCGAGGCGTACCGCGTAACCTCCGTGTCCACCGACACCCTCACGGTCGTTCGATCGATCGGCGACGTGGCCGCTGCCTCCTCGGCATCCGGCGCAGAGCTGGTGATCATCTCGAACGCCGCCAAGGAAGGTGCGACGCTCGGAGAGCGGAAGATCACCAAAAAGGTACTGGGTTACAACTACACCCAGATCGTCCGGCACCCGTTCGGCTTCACTAATACCAACGTAGCCATCGAACGCTACGGCGGTCAGGAGCCGGCGCTCGAGGCCAAGAAGAAGCTGATCGAGCACAAGCGCTCGATCGAGCAGCTGGCCTTCTGGGGTGCTCGGGACAGCCAGACCCACTCCGGCGACTCGGAACCGACCCGCTACGCGGGCGGACTCGTGGAGTATCTCTCCTCGAACGTTGATGACGTCGGGGGCGCTCTGGGCGAGGACGAGTTGGAAGGCTACCTCCGCGACGGCTTGCAACACGGCTCGCGGAACAAGGTGCTCTTCGGCTCGCCGCTCTTCAGCCAGTCGATCTCGAAGTTCCTGCGCGAGCGTATGGCGCCCGCCGGGCCGAGCGAGAGGCTGTGGGGCGCCAAGGTCGATGCGTACATCTCTGGCGCGTACGGCTACAAGGTGCCGCTTATCACTAAGCGCGACTGGAACGACTTCGGCGTTACCGGCACGTACTACGGCACCTGGGCGGTTGGCGTGGACATGTCGAACGTGAAGATCCGGCCGCTCAAAACACGCAACACGAAGCTCCTGCGGAATCGCCAGGCGAACGATGCTGACGAGACCACGCACGAGTTCCTCACCGAACTCACGTTCGAGGTCGCGCAGGAGGCAACACACTTCATCATCAAGGGCGTCACTTCCGGCTCAACGTCGTAAGTAGCCCCTTCCTGTGGAGTCACCTACTTGGTAACTGGGGGGCGGCACTTCGGCTGCCCCCCCTCCTACGGAGGAAATCAGAATGGCCCGTTTCATCGCTAAGTATCGGCGCTATCGTCTCGGTGTCAGAAAGCCGCTCTCCGAACTCCTAGCAGGCGGTCAGCGGCGCATCATCCGCCACGGCGTTGTCGCCGAGTTCCAGCACGGGATCGCCCGCGAATACGAGAGGGAGGCCGCGCGCAAACTCCTGAAGATCGTCGGCACGACGATCGAGCAGGATGAGGTAACGCCGGTCGATCCCTTCTCCGGCCCCGGCTGTCGGCTTTCGGTCTACGACACCGACGACCCGATGCTCAACAAGCAATGGGCCGAGATGGAGTTGGTCGAGAAAGCCGCCCCGGGCACGGTCAGAAAGGATGTCGAGGAGTTTATGCGCTCCTACGGCGCTAACGGCATTGACTATATCGAGGTCGAGCCGGTTAAGGTTCCGGCTCCGTGGCCTAAGTACGACTCGCTCGTGAAGCAGGGCCGCCGCTCCATAGAGATGGTGGCCGAGCAGATCGTGGAGACCGCCAAGTTGATGGGGCTCGATCCGGAGACGGTGCTCCACTACGAGCGGGGCCATCTCAACCGCTCGGAGGTCATCGCGGCTCTGGAAGAGCTGGTGGCCGCTCCGGAGGCTGAGGAGATTGTCACCGCCTAGGGCGACGTGGTGGCGGCAAGCCACACCGGGGACTACCTACTGGCGCTGCACGGTCCCAGCCAAGCAACTGCCTGGCCGGGTCAACGGGCTGATCGCAAGCGATCTCGTCTGTGAGAACGGGGAGTACCGAATCCCCGCCCAGATCGGACAGGCGTCCATTTGGCAGTACGTCGGCAACGCAACACGCGGAGTACTCATGGCCCTGCTCTCGGAGCAGGGCTTCCGCGTATTGATGGAGGTGGACGACAACTATCTTGCCCTCGCGCCTGGGATGCGGGACTGGCAGGCAGACTTTGCTAGAGGCGGGGCCAGCGCTGACGGCGACAAGCCCTCACTCGCGGCAAACCGCCGCATCGCCGAATGGGCGGACGGGGTTATCTGCTCGACCGAGCGGCTGTGCGAGGTCTACTCGGAAGTCAACGAGCACGTCTACCACTGTCCGAACTCTGTCAACCCCGACGATTGGGCAGAGCCGAAGCCGAAGGACGGCCCACTCAAGATCATCTGGTCGGCTTCCGGTTCGCATCACATAGACGCCCCGCTGGTCCGTCGAGCCCTGGAGTGGGCGGTCAAGCAGGCGAACGTCGAGGTTTATCTGGTCGGCTATACGGCCCCCAGTTGGAGGGGGCGCTTCCAGCGGCTCGGCTGGACGAACTCGATGGAAGAACATCGCCAGCGGCTCGCTGCCATCAACCCGGACATCGGGATATGTGCGCTCTATCCCGGTCACTGGGCGGACTGCAAGTCAGACGTGAAGGCGCTTGAGTACGGGATGGTCGGAGCGGTCTCGGTCTGCTCGGACGTGGAGGCGTACCGTCCGATGAAGGGCAAGCCTGCGCTCTTCTGCAAGACCGGCAAGGACTTCGAGCGGACGATCCAGTGGTGCGTTCGCCACTCCGACGAGGTCAGAGAGATGGGCCGGAAGGCCCGTGAGTACGTACTAGCCGAGCGGCAGATCAAACACTGGATAAGCAGGTGGGAAGAGGCGATCGAAGGATGAGCAAGTTCGATTGGTATCTCTTTGGACTCATAGAAGGCGTCGGTGTTCTCATCCTTTTATGGGCGCTTCACAAGCTCTTTAGCAAGAAGGTGTACTCGCGTGACTGACTGGCAGCACACGCCGATCACCGTAGCGGCGATCGAGTCTGATCCCGAGTACGTTTGGGTAGACGGCGACAAGACCTACGACCACTACGACTTTACGTTTTCACGTGACAACTGGCAGCGGATCAGAGAGGGGCGTGCCTGTCTGCGCTGTTGGGAACTGCAACCGATCCCCTTTCTGACGGCCACTGAAGCGCAGTGCCGAAAGGAGAAGGAGCGGCATTTGCCCGGTTGCGCCTATGAGGGCGATGGCATCCAAACCAAGCAGCGGGCCGACATCGCCGCCGAGTTCCGGGGCGAAAAGTGGGTCGGCCCGACACAGAAGCTAGAGGACGCTCTCGCTGAGGATGACGAGCGAAGGGAGAAATACGAACGTGAGACTGGCCTCAGGCCCGGCCCGTGGGTTCCGCCGTGGGTAAAAGTGTAACTCTGTCTATCATCGTCGCCACTAGCGGCCGGGATTCACTCTCCCGGACCCTTGAATCGTTAGCTACTCAGATCGGCGACGGGGATGAGATCCTCGTGCTTCGTCGCGACAACGTTTTCAAGGGGAACGCAACCAGAGACGCGGCGATCAAGAAAGCCACCGGCTCGCACCTCTGGTGGGCGGACGATGACGATATCGCTGCGCCGGGCGCGCTCGAGACCATCCGCCGAGAAGTCGCGAAGAACCCCGGCACCATCCACATCTTCAAGATGAAGAGCGGGGCCGGGAACATCCTCTGGGAAAAACCGGAGTTTCGCCTCTGCGGAGTCGGCGGTCCAATGTGCGTTGTTCCGAACATCCCCCGCAAGCTCGGCAAGTGGACGCACAAGAAGAACTACACCGGGATAGTGGGCGCCTGCGGCGATTTCCACTTTCTCTCGGGGACACTGAAGAAGCTCCACTCGAAGCCTATCTTCCACGAAGAGATCATCGCGCTGACTAAGCCGCATCTAGCGAAGAGCTAGGAAAACGCCGGAGAACGAAGAAGAGATGCCTCCCGTCGTAGCTGTCGTCACGACCTGTTTTAACCAGGTCAACTACATCAAGAACATACTCGAAGCGGTCACGAATCAGGAGACCGAAGCGCGTGTTCTCCACATTATCGTGGACGACGATTCCAGGGATGGCTCGTACGGGGTGCTTCGCGAGTACGAGGACTCGCACGATCATGTGCGAGTCCTGCGCGTCACCAATCGCGGCGGCGCTAGTGCCTTCAACGCCGGTCTGATGGCGCTCCCAGACGAAGTCGAATACGTGGTCATAATCGGTGGCGACGACTGGTTCGAAAACAATTTCATCAGTGAGTGTCTTAGCGCGATCGGCGACGCTCACGCAGTAGTGCCACAAATGCGGAGAGTGACATCCCCGAATATCGAGGGTTGGGAAGGTAGCGGGGTCCTGCGATCCGAACTGCCCGAGATCCGCAATCCGACCGTGGAGCAGCTATGGGAGTGGAACACGACTTACGCTTACGGCGTGGCGATGTTCCGCCGCGAAGTGCTGGTGGAGATGGGCGGATACCATCCCGGCGTCGGCGGTGACTACGACTGGGATCTGTGGATTGACTTCGCAAATCGCGGCTACAAGTTCGCCTATACAGACAAGACCTGCTTCTACTACCTCTATCTCCCCAACTCGTCTTGTCGAACGAAGACGCAGGCGATCTGGGATCAGAATCGGCTTGAGATGCGCAGGCACCATCGTCGCAAGACCCTCCCCGGCCCAGAGTTCAATAATTGGTTCGATCAGTGATCTCCATAGATGATATCGCCGCCGTCATCGTCACTAGGGGGAACGTCGATCTCGGGCCGATCCGCGCCACCCTGCCCTACACCGAACTCCGCATCTGGAACGATCGCGAACGGGGATACAGCCGGGGCTGCTATGGGCGCTACCTGGCTGCGCTGGAGACCACTAGGCCGGTTGTCTATTACCAAGACGATGATCTGATCTTCACTGCCCACGACGAACTTATGGCTCTCTACGAACCGGGGTTAATGACCGTCAACATGCCCTCCCCGTGGTACGAGCTAGCGGGTTACGACAAGTTTGACCAGGCGCTTGTGGGGGCCGGTTCGCTGGTTCCACGAGACCTTCCCTTCCCGGCGCTGGACCGCTACCTAGATGTATACCCGGAAGACGATCTCTTCTACCGCTACTGCGATGTAGTGGTGGGAATGCTGACTCCATATCGGCGTTTCGATCTCGGCTACGAAGTGCTCGATTACGCGAGCGGGCCGGGGCGGATATACACCGATAGCGGAGCAGCGGAGCGGAAGGCAGAGATGCAGCGACGGGCGATAGCGCTGCGCGAGGCTGCGTGATCTCCGCCAACGGAGTCTCCGCTATCCTCGTCACTCGCGGCGATGTAGATCTTGGTCCGATCCTCTCTACTCTGCCGTTCGATGATGTGATCGTGTGGGACAACAGTATCCGGGAGGACCTCGGCGTCTATGGCCGCTATGCCGCTAGCGCAGAGGCCAAACACGAAGTGATCTACACGCAAGACGATGACGTGCTGGTCCCTTGCATCAATCAGCTACTCGCAGCCTACGAACCAGAAGTATTGACGATCAACCACCCCTCCGAATGGCCTCTGGACATCCCCTGGAACGGCAAGGGTGGCATCTATGACCGCGACCTTCCTACCACAGCCTTTGAACGCTACCTGGCCCGCTATCCGTTCGACCGCTACTTCACTCACCACGTCTGCGATGGGGTGTTCGGACTACTGACGAAGGTAAAGACCATCGACGGCGGCCACCAAAACCTGCCGCAGGCATACCGGGAGGGTCGAGTATCCACAACCGACGGCTGGTACGAGGAACGAAGGCCGCTGCTTGTCGAACGGTGTTTTGATTGCTAACCGTCGATGCAGTATCGGCCGTCTTAGTAACGCGAGGAGACGTAGACCTATCGCGGATCTTGCAGTCGATCGCCGCCTCCGGGGTCGAAGACGTGGTGATCTGGGACAACTCCAGGCGTAGCGACCTCAAGACCTTCGGTCGCTACGCCGCGCTTCCCGAAGCGAAACACGACGTGGTGTTCTTTCAGGACGACGACATCGTGCTTCCGGTGGACACAATTCGGGGGATTCTTAGCGCCTACGAGCCCGGCGTGATCTGCGCCAACATGGCGCCCGGTTGGGTCGCTGGACGCGATCTCCACGACTCCGTGTTCGTCGGAGCCGGTGCGATCCTCGACCGCGACATTCCCGACAGGGCGTTCGCCAAGTACGACCGGCTCTACCCCCGCGACGATATCTTCTACCTCTACCCCGAGGCGCTCGTTTCGATCCCGTCGCGTATCAAGAGAGTCGATCTACCTCTGGAAGTTCTGCCCTGGGGATACGCGCCCAACCGAATGAACGCCCAGCCGTGGTTCGAGGACTGGATGGCCGAGTCGATCGAGCGTGGAAGAAGGGTGCGAGATACATGCACGGACTAGGGAAACCGATCTCGGTCTGCTCGGAACACATCAAACGGCTTGATTGTCCGCGCGGCTGCCTCGGCGTCGATCTCGACGAGCCGTCCGAGTTCGATTCCGCCAAGCACGACGGCTGTGCTGTGTGCCGAAAGCCAGCGAGCTGGCGGCCGTTCAAGATCCTCCGCAAGTGTGCCCATCCGCATTGCTATTGCCGCTTCCATGTCTCCACCTTCGACGAGTTCTATCTTGGGGAACGTCTGAAGCCCTGGAAACGCTGGCGCAAGAAGGGCCGTTAGTTGGCTCGCCGGGCCGGTCTTACTGGTGCCGTCCGGAAGACGCGGAAGCGCCGTAAGACGCTGGGTAAGCGCAAGCGCTCCAAGCAGGCCAAGCGCGGCGAGAACAACGACCGGCAGTAACTAGGAGAGCGCATTGTCAACTCTCGCCCAGCTTCAGACTTCCGTTACGAGGCGCACAGGTAACGACGATACGACCGCCTGCCTGGAGTACCTGAACGAAGCCTACGCGGACGTGCTACTCCGGACGCGCTGCAAGGTGTCCTCGACCACCCTCTCGCTGGTAGCAGGTACAGCCGATTACACAATCCCTGCTACCACCGTTCTGGAGATCACCGAAGTCTCAAAGATCGTCTCGGGCGGCCTGGACTACCGCGCCCAGCGTGTCACACCGGAAGAAATCCTGAGGCTTCGGGCCAACTGCGATTCGGCCGATCCCGTGACCCGCTATGCAGTGGATGGCATGACGTTGATGCTCTGGCCCACCCCGGCCTCGGCCGATACGCTCTACTACTACTACGTTCCACGCCCAACTGCCCTCGCAGTGGCTGGCGACACCCCCTCCGATATCCCCGCACAGTGGCATAAGGCCCTTTTCTGGTACGCCTGCTCCGAGATGTCGGATGATCGCGACGACGACTCCGGCGAGCTCTACCGGATGAAATACGAGCAGATGGTTGCCCGCATCCGCAAGAACATGCGGCGGATGGGCGGTCGCCGACTGCCTAGGGCGAGGGTTGGCCCGCGCCGAATCGTCCCGCACGACAATTCAGCGGACTGGTAAATGTCCAACCCAGCGACGCTCCAGGTCTCCTTTGAGAAGGGGATGCGGCGAGAGGTATCCCGGCACATGCTCCCCAAGGATGCGGCCTGGGATCTGCGAGACGTGGTACTCGGCGGCGCCGGCCTGCAAGAGCGAGGTGGCTGGACACACGCCTCGCCCGACCTTTCGACTATCAAGGCCACCGCCTCCTATGTAGTCAGCGGCCTCGTCGCCCCGTTTTCGGCGGGGGATCAGAACCTCTGTGTGGATGAAGACGGCGAGCTTTACAAGATCACATCTTCGACTGTAGCGAGCGATCTCGGCGCTCTCGGATTCGCTGCCCGGGGTGGCCGCTTCTATCGCGAGTGTGTCATCTTTACAGACTACTGGGGTAACAACTACCCCAAAAAATACAACGGGGCGACGATATCAGCACTCGCGGGTTCTCCCCCACTGGCAAAGTTCTCCAGCGTGTTCAATGACTGGTTCGTCCTGGGCGGCACGACCGCTCTGCCGAACCGAGTCTACTTCTCTGCCGCCGGGGACCCAGAGAGTTGGGACACCTCGGCCGCGTGGATCGATGCCGACCATAAAATCAAGGGCCTCGTCACGGTCAATCGCGCCATTCTGATCTTCACAGATCACGGCATTGAGCGTTTGCGTGGCTCGATAGCACCCCCCGAATCGGATATCACACACGACACACTCGCGGTCTCTCAAGCGCCATATATCACGTCGATCGTGCAATCCGGTGGATATGTGATATGGGCGAATCGAGACGGCGTGTTCATGACGGACGGTGCATCGATATCAGACCTGACGCTCGATTGTGGCCTGAAGCGCTACTGGCAAACTATCGCGACTGCGGGCGAAGAGAGCAGTTATGCGGGCATTCTCGGCGATCGGTACTACGTTATCACGATGGCAGACTCGGCGTATGTTATCGACCTTCCATTGCGGCGTGCCTGGCGCTGGTCAAACATTCCGGCACGAAACTTCTGGTCAAGCGGGCCATATCTCTACTTCGGCCGAAGCGATGCGCCCTATGTGGGCGAGTTATCCTCGACCTTCGAGAAGACTGCCGCCGTCAAGAACGATGCAAACGGTACGCCGGTTGCGAGTCTTATTGAGACGCTTTATTACGAAGGACCCACTGGACTAAAAACGTGGCGAGCCGTCTATCCATCTTACTATTTAGCCGATGCGGCATCCGACAATCCGACATTCCAACTCTCATACATCCTCTCGCCCGAGTCTACGTCCTATACGAACGTAGGTAGTGCCCAAGCTGAGACGACGGAGAAAACGCGCAGTAGGGTCGAGGTCAATAAGAAGTCGTCGGGGATCGCCCTACGGCTGACCCGTTCAAATGCGGCAGCGGACTTCCGGTTCTACGGGATGGACGCCGATGTGTTCGGTATGGAGCGGTCGCGTACTAGCTAGGACAGTCTATGAAAGATCAGGACCTGATCGTCCGCAGCTTCGCCGGAAAGACCAAGCCGGACGACACGAAGCTTACCGATAACGAAAAAGCGTTACTCATCAAACTGCTCTCTAACCCGACGTACTTTCCTGAGGTATTCAAGTCCTGGCTGGCGAACGTCACGCCTCTCATCATGCCGGACATACCGATCTCGCAGGTGAACGGGTTTCTGCAAATCAAGAAGACCGAGGGCTACCCGGCCGATAATCGCTACTTCCTGCGCGGCGACGGGACGTGGCAGAAGATCGCCGCCGATCCTGCGTCTACCTGGGGCGATGCAACGGCGACATGGGGCGATGCGACCTACCAATGGGGAGGTGACTCTTGAGCGTAAAGACAGGCGCGACCGCCTACCCGGCAGGTATCGACACCTTCGACTCGACGATCGAGTCGACCGAGACGCTAAACGCGGCTGGGCAAGACCATTCGCAGATCCACGCGAACATCGCCGCTGCGATCAACGCGATTCAGGCCGAACTGGGAGTCAACCCGTCGGTAGCCGAGGCGACCGTAGCCGCGCTGCTTGCGAAGATGACCGACAAGACCATCCTCACTGCCAAGGGCGATACCTTCGCCGCTACGGCTGCCTCAACGCCAGCACGGGTAGCGGTGGGGACGAACGGACAAGTGTTCACTGCCGACTCGACGCAAGCCGCTGGTGTGAAGTGGGCCAATCCTGTTCTTACGACGAACTTCACGCCAACGTGGATAAACCTGACCGTCGGTAATGCCACATTAAATACCGGCACTGTCTGCACAATCGGCGATCTAACCCTCTTCTATATAGGTTTCAGGTTCGGCTCGACCACATCAGTCTCCGGGGACATAGGTGTCTCTCTCCCAGCGGGTATTGACGCGAACATGGGCGGCACTTGCCACATTATGAACTATACGGACGCGTTCACATACAGCTCTACCACCGTAGGCTTGATAGCACAGCGCGTTAACGGACATAATTCGATGGACCTCACGGTGCTCGCCACTTCCGGAGCGTATGCCACGTTAACCAACGTGAATGCAACTACCCCGTTTGCTCTCGGGCAATACGACTATCTCAAGCTCTATGGCTACGGGGTGCTGGGATAGTAATCACCACACCACGCCCGTGTATTAGCACGGTGATTGGTAGCGAAGCGGCATCATCTCGCGCCATGACCACCGTGCGAGCCGTGCAAGCCGCATCCGGTCAGTACGTCTAGCGCCCAAGCGCTTCGCGAGGCTCGCGACGTTTCTCACGGCGAAGCACTGGACGGTAGCTTCGCCGGCGTTTGGGTCGCGGACGTGTGTCGCTTCATGGATCGCGAGCATCATCGCATCAGCGAGATCGGCATCCGGATGATTCCACTCACCGGGGGCTATCTGAATCGGCGATGGCAAGATGCGTGAGCGAGCAAAACGGTTGAGGCTCGCGCACTCGTAATCCAATAACGAGACGATCCGGCGTTTCGTGTCTGCGTGCCCGACGTTGTCTACACCTAGATCTCCCGGACACTGTACCGCCACTGGCCCACTGGCGAAGAAGGCAAGCGCGGCTGTCACTGACGGTGCTAACAGCATGAACCCAGGGTAACACACTAAGGAGTAAGCGTAAATGGGCTTTCTAATACACCCCCGGATCGTCTCCCCCGAAGTGTCTTACCTCTTAGCCCCGGCTGCCGGCCCTGCGACCGGCTCGAAGCCGGGGAAAGTTCCGCCGGTTCCATATCCAGGCCCCCTGCCTGAGAGGATCCCGCCGATTCCGAAGGGGACTCCGATCCCGCCTGAGCAGATCCCGCCGATTCCGAAGGGGACTCCGATCCCGGTTCCATATCCAGGCCCCCTGCCTGAGAGGATCCCGCCGATTCCGAAGGGGACACCCCTGCCGCCAATCGCCGACATCCTCCGGCTTATGGGGATGCTCTATCGCTAATGCAGATCTACTACGACCCGGATACAGGACTGTATCTCGCGGGCTCGCTGGACATCGACGAACTGGCGGGGTACCCCGGCGCAGCCACTCACTATCTACGTGGTGACGGCTGGACGGCGATCTCGACGGACGGCACGCTCGCTGACAACTCGGACACCGACATACCGAGCGAGAAGGCCGTCAAGACGTATGCCGATACGAAGCTCACCATCCCGACGTACGCCTCCTACACCCCCGCGCTGACTGCTTCAGTCACCAACCCGACGCTGGGAGATGGAGCATTCGTTGCTGGCCGCCGTGTAGTCATCGGGAAACATGTGAATGGCTCGGCGACGATCACCTTTGGTACGACCGGTGCCGACCCTGGCAGCGGGAATTACTACGTGTCGCTGCCAGTCACTGGTGTGGGCACGGGGGCGGCGATCGCGATCGTCGGGCACGGGTGGCTCTTCGATAGCTCAACGTCCACGTCGAAACTTGTCGAGTGTTACTACGCCTCTGTGAACCGAGTCGTGCTCCGGATTGATAGCGCGACCAGTCCGGTGACTCACGCTAATCCCTGGACCTGGGCGGTGTCCGATCGCATCTGGCTCAGCTTCTCGTATGAGGCGGCGTAATGGCTGCCTCGCCCATTAGACCTGATTAGGGGGTGAAATGCCCATCGACCCTGCGCTGCAAGCGCTAATAGATGCTGACCCGATTTACCAGCAAGCCATCGCTAACGCACAGGCGCAAGCGATAGCCGACAAGACATCCCGCGATACGGCCATGCGCAGGTCACTGATCGACTTCGGGCAGACCCTCGACCCAGCCGCGATCGCCGCGCAGCTTGGCATCACAGCCGCAGATGCGGCCGAGATCATGAACGCGCAGACGAACCAACTCGCCCAAGCGAACACGGCGGCGGGTACCTCGATGGCAGCGCAACTCCAGAAGGCTTATCGGGATGCCCAGCGTGGTCTAGTAAACGCCCTTGCGAGTCGTGGGATGCTCCGATCCGGCGACACCGGCTACGGGCTTCAAAAAGAAGGACTAGCGGATGTGCAGCGCCAGTACGCTGCGCGGCGCCAGCTCCTCGACTATCTGACGGGCTCGCAGTCCGGCTACACCGAGGCCGAAAGGGCGCGACAGCTAGCTCTCGCGCAGGCACTTTCCGAAGCCTATACGCGTGTCCTCCAGCAATACCCGAACGGCGTAGACCCGCCCGGTCCGTACGACGGAGGCGGAGGAGACGAGATGCCCGACGACGGGAATCCTTCCGACCCCGGCGCACCTCCAATCCCAGGGCCGCAAGATCCGACCCATCCGCCGCCGCCCACCCCCCCGCCTCCGATGCCAGAGCCGCCTCCCGGCGGTCCATCGGGGCCGCAAGATCCGACGCACCCCAGAGGTCCGGTGCGCCGCGACACCGGGCCAGATAGCCGCCGACCGCGCGGGGCGGGCACCCTTCAAACGCTCCTCGACACCCTCGGTAATCCCAGCTACCGCTACATCACCTTCTGAGAGGCTGACATGGCTAAGAAACCCAAGAAGCCTGCAAAGCCCAAGAAGCCCGTGAAGCCCAAGAAGCCCAAGCTGACCCAGGCCCAGAAAGATCGGCGGCAGGCGCAGCGATTGGTAAACGCCGAACTCAACCCCGTTCTGGCCGAAATCACGAGGCAGGAGGAGAGAGCTCGGGCCGATGCGGCGCGACGCCAGCAGTTCATCAACGATCTCACTGCCACCACGGCTGAGATGGCCAAGGGCTACTCGCCGGTTGTCCAGCAAACCTACCAGCAGGCTGGGGCTAACCAGGCCACGTTCGGCCGAGGCTTCTCTGATGCCTTCAACCAACAGCAGGCCCAGAACGCCGGATCGGCCAATCAGATCCTCGAACAGTCGGGTGCTCCCGAGGCTCAGCAGATCACCACCTCCACTCCTGCGGCCGACGTGCTCTATGGCGTATCCGGCTACCTGCCCGCCTCCTCATTCGAGCGGGAAGGAGCGGGCTGGACATCTGCCGCTGCGAAGCTCCCGACCACGATGGCAAGCGCCGGGCAGCAGTACCTTCGGCAGGCTCAGGAGCAGGCCGAGGACGTTTTCGAGGACATCGGCGCACAACGGAGCCAGATCAATCTCAAGCGGCCAGGGATGATCCAGGAAGTTCTCGCGATGATCCAAGAAAATCGCGCTCGAGCCCAGCAGCAGCAGTTCGAGAACATGATGGCCCAGCAGGCGTTCGGGCTGGACGTGCAGCAGCAGTCCGACCTCAATGCCTATCGCAGGGCTCAACTCAATCAGCGCCAGCAGTCGCTCAACATGCAGCGCGAGCGGCTCACAGCACAGGAAAAGCGATGGGCGAAGGAAGCCGGGCTCTCCCCGAGCGACTGGCTGAAGCTCCAGCAGACCTCTGGGAAGCTGGCCGAAGAAGCGCACGCCAGGAAGACGCGAAAGGTGCGCGAGAAGCAACCGAACGACACTTACAAGTCGATAACGGTCACAGAGCGAAAGCCAAAGACGTACGGCGAGGCCCTGGCGCAGCAGATCAACGCCGGCATCCCCGAGAAGATGGCCCGCCAGTCCCTCGATCGCGTCTACAAGCCCGGAAGCGACCGGCCCTATCGGCGCACCGATCTCGTGAAGCTCTCAACTAGCGCGCTTAGAACGATGGCGGCGAACTTCGCCAAAGAAGAAGCACGCCTTCGACCTCCACCCAACGGCCCCTCGATTGGCTATCAGAACCCGGACGCTGGTTACATCGCCTGGGCGAAGAAGATGTCTCGCTCTCAACTCATCGCCTACTGCTCGAAGATGTCACCCCAACTCTGGAAGAAGGGGTAAATGGCAGACGATCTCGATCTCTCTGGTTATGGGATCACGACAGCCCCATCGTCAGGGCGCGGCTCAGCCCCGATCGGAGACCTCGATCTATCCGGTTACGGGATAAGCGAACCGGTCTCGCGAACGCCCAAACCGCGAAAGAAGAAGAAGGGCAAAAAGAGCGTGGGGGGCTTCCTCGGTAACTTGCTCGAGGATGCTGGTGAGACTGCGATCGGGCTCGGGCCGGGGTTACTAAGCGCGGGTAAAGCGGTAGTCCTTGATGCGGTCGGTGTTGGCCCGCGCGCCTACTTCTCGGTCGGCCGTGGGCTGGCTACCGGAGAGTGGGATTACCTCGGCGGCAGCGAGACGAAAGAGAAGATCGTTGAGCCGATGGTTGAGTCGTACAAGCAGATGTACGGCCCGCTTTTCCGCGGTGACCTCGGGCAGTTCGCGGAGAACGTCTACGAGCACCCGCTGGGGCCGATTCTCGATGCGCTCACCGTTGCATCCGCTGGAGTGGGTGGAGCGGCAAAGGCCGGGGTTGTAGGCAAGGCCGGGCGCTCACTTGAACTGACTGCTCCGAGCGGCGCGAAGCTCACCAGGGCGGTCACCGGCTCCGAGCTTTCCAGGCGGCTCAAGTTGGCCGCCGACAAGACGCTCAAGCAGCTCCCGCCCGAGTTCCGAGTGCTGGGCGAATACTCCCGCTACTCCCGCCAGATCGCCTACAAAAATCTTAGAACACAAATCGGGCTCAAACTGGCGCCCGGCAAATACAACGCTGCAATAGGCAAACTGAGTAAGGAAGAGTTCGTCGCCATGCGGCTTCTGTGCGACTTCCCCACACGCAAGCTGCTTGACGAGGAACGCGCAAGACTCGCTCGCACCGGCGTTCCCTCCCCGATGATGGACGATCCCAAAGTCCTGGCGCTCGTCGATGCGCCCACGAAGAAGATCGAGCAAGCCCTCTACGAAGCCGAGCAACTGACCGGCAAGCAGGCCGCGCTACTGATCGGTGGAGAGGTCAAGAAGGGCGGCAAGAAGGGGACCGTCCCGGCGCTGACGGAAGAAGCAGCGGAGATTCGTCGCTACCAGCCGATCCTGATTGCGCGAGGAGCGCGTTACGTCCCCGACCCCGAGGAGCTCGAGAGGGCGGTTAGGCGCTTGGGGCTCACCGGAGAAAACGGGGTCTCTGGTGTCGCTCCCGGCGCGTTGGTGAAAGCCGCCGATCGACAGAACTACGGCCGCGTCGTGTCCATTGGCGGCGACAAGAGCCGCGTCCATTTCGTGAACCGCGCCGAAGGATCGGAAGCGACGGTCGAACTCCCGACAGCATCCCTTTCGGCTGTCCCGGTAGTGGAGACGTCGCTAGGCGCGATCCCGCGCTCCATCGCGCAGCGGCTCACTCAGAGACTCGAAGCTCCTGAGGGTCAGTCGATCCGGGGCATGATCGACGAGATCAGTTCCGAAATTGCCCAAGAGGGCCGCTGGCAGCCGATCTACCACCCCCAGAAGATGATCGAGGAGAACCGGGGCAACTACGTCGGGGTAGGCGGACGCGCACCGCAACGTAACCCGGTGCAAAAGAACCGCGCGATCCTGCAAACGATGGGCCGCGTCGCCTACGACATCGACGCCCTCTCCCCGGCTTTCATGCGAACGGCCAAGTGGGCCGTTTATGTAGACAGACATAACGACCTCGCCACCGCTGGCAAGTTTGTCAGTCCGGAAGACGCCAGCGCCCTGATCGCCACCGGGAAGTACGAGTACGTCAAGCGCAACCTCGCGGAGAAGATCCCCGCCACCGAGCGGATGGGCGGCGAGTTCGACAGCCGACTGGCCGAGTGGTTCCCCGAAGGCGCGGAGGGCGCTGAGGAGCTGGTCACGAAGATAGGCGATGCCGCGGTGACCGATGCGGCTGGGAATCGGCTCGTCGTCCCGAAGGCTATGTCCGACAGGATCGTCGGCGAGTACGTCCGCTCATCAAACGCCCTTACGTGGTTCTGGACGAAACCAACGGATGTATGGCGAGCCCTCGTGCTCAACCTGCGCATCGGCTGGCTGACGAACAATGTCGTCGGTAACACGCTCCTCTACGCGATCCGGAACGCCGGGCCTCGCGGCCTCACGGCTTACTTGCAAGCAATGTCAGACATCGCCGGACCGCAGGCAGTACGGCGCCTACTTCTTCGTGACAAAGAGGTGCTCAATCGCCTGATCCTCGATGACGCGATCGATGTTTTCCCCGAGCAGGTCGCCGGTACGTTCTTCGGCACTCAGGGCCTCGACACCGGAACGAGCAGGCTGGCGAGGGCCGGCCAGAAGGCGGCGAAGTACACCACCCAGCCGCTTCGAAGGGCGGACATCGCCATCGAGCAGCGTATCCGCCTAGCGATGATAAATAACCTTGTTAAGAAGAGCCCGGAGTTCAAGAAGGTCTACAAGGAGATGCCTGCAAAGACGCGGAGCATCAGGGCGGCCGAGATAAAGCTTCTCAAGCAAGATCGGCAGTTCGCCGAACGCGTGTCCCGCGAGGTCAACGATGCGTTGGGCGACTACCTCAGCCTCTCCCATTTCGAGCGAACCGCTCTTCGCGGCGTGGCCCCCTTCTACGCCTGGTACCGCGCGATCTCGCTGGTGACGCTCAAGATGCCGCTCGACGTGCCCGGCCGGACAAACCTCCTGACGAAGCTCGGGCAGGCTGGCTGGGACGAGAGCGTGGCGCAGCTCGGGCCTGACGGGATTGAGGACTACCTGCGGGCTCTCTTCCTGTTCGACAAGCCGAAGGGTGGGAAGGTCAAGGCGCTCAGTACTCAGGGCATGAACCCGTTTCTGACGGTCAAGCAGGAGGCGGAGGCTGCGCAGGCACTCGCCAAGCTCATGCGCGCCTCGTACTTCGGTGGTGAGCCCCCCTCATCCACGGAGATGCGCAGCGGCGTCGGCATGATCAACCCCTTTGTGGGCGGGCTACTCGCTCGCTCCTCTGGCGCATCGAAGCAGAGCGTGTTCGAGAACCTGCCGCAGATCCGACTGGCGAAGGCGCTGGCGGGCGAGGAGTCGTCACCGAACGCGACTTACGAGAAGACCCCGCTTTCAGAGATTCTGGCGTTTCTGGGCTTCCCGGTGAAGGACGTGAATCTCAACAACGCTCGAGCGAACTACTACCGCTATCGAGGACGGTGAGATGCCCTTTGATATCTACGGCAATCCTAGATATTCAGAGGAAGAGCTTCCGGGCCTGACGGCGCTTACACCGCTGCCCGAACTCCCGCCTACGGCTGTCTCATCGCTTACCGATTTGGTTGAGTCTATCCGGGCGCCCAAGCTCCCCTCGGCTCCCGACCCTGGCAACGTCCTCCCTCTTTTGCTCAACGCACTAAGCAATCGGGAGGCGCAGACGCTAGGAACGGTCGGGCTTGATCCGGCGTCCGGCAGTACGCTCGGCGGCGGCACGCCCGCCCAGAGGGCCTCCCAGAAGCTTCTTCTACGCGGCCAGTACGCCGTCCCGGTGCAAGGCAGGCTCATAGGCTCTCCCTACGCGGGGACACACTCGCTGGGGAATTGGGAGTCCGATAACGCCGTCGATATCTCGATCCCGGAGGGTACGCCCATCCGCGCCGCCGCCGACGGCACAGTCGGCTCAGCCTTCGGCGCGCTCAACAGTTCTAACCCACGCATGGCTGGGCTGAGGTTGCACCTTAATACGAAGGACAACGAGTTCTACTACGCCCACCTGTCCGCCTTCGCTCCGGGAATCAAGCCGGGCGCAAAGGTCAAGAGGGGGCAGATCATCGGCTACTCCGGTTCGGCCAACGGCTCGCCGCATCTCCATCTCGGTGTTCGCTCGGGTGATCCGCGCGGACTCTACAGCGCTAAACCGAAGCCGAAACCCAAGTCGAAGCCCAAGCCAAAGCCCAAGCCAAAACCCAGATCGAAGCCCCAAAAGCCTAAGCCTCGACGTTAGGAGGTCCCCCAATGGCAAGACGCGTGCTCATACACATGGGTCACGTTCAGCCTCGCGAGCCCGGCTTTGAGTCGGGCACCGGAACGGCCGGCGAGATACCTGTGGTCGAAGCGATCGGCAAGGAGCTGTACCGCCTCCTACGCGCCGACGGACGGATCAAGCCGACCCTCTGCCCTGGAGACGTGCCCGACGGCTGGCAGGGAAACGTCGTACTCGCCCTCCACTGCGATGGTTCATCGAACCCCAAGGCCAGCGGCTACTCGCTCGGCTGGCCCACCTCAGAGTTCGGCCCAAAGACACGTAAGTTGATCGTCGCCCTCATCGCGGCGTACAGAGCGGTTCCCGGTTGCCCGGTACATCGCGCCGATAACTACACCGCCAATATGGTGCGCTACTACGGCTGGTCGCGCACGCGGGCCGATGCCAAGGTACTAATCGAGCACGGCTTCCTCACCAACCCAGGCGAGCGCGCCTGGATCAACAAGAACGTGAAGCGAATTGCGGAAGCCTGGTACGGAGCGCTGCTCCGCTACTTCGATCTTCCCGCCCTAGTGAAGAAACCTGTACCCGGGAAGGAGCCGCACAACGGCTGGCTCCGCCGCCTCTTCGGCCGCGTGGGAATGCCCTGGATTCCTTACCCCGAAGGGAGAATGAGTGTCGCGTAAACCCCCCAAGGAACCGAGCGCGACGACAGGCTGGGAAGCCGTCATCGAACGGTTGGTTACCGTTGAAACCGATCTCAAGTGGCTTCAACGGGTGGCCTATACGGCTTTCGGCGCGCTGCTCGCTCGCGTCTATGGCCCGGATCTTGAGCGCCTTATCCCCCGGGGCAGCAAGGAAACCGCCAGCGCGCTGTTCAAGCTCGTGACCGGGTAGGCGAAAGAAACACGAAAGATTACGTCCGCGAAGGAAGATACGCTTTCCACATCGTGATGCTAGTTGGAAGGACTGGCATCTCCCGCCAACGCTCGACGATATCGAGGAGGCGTCATGCCCGATCAAGCGGTAGACCTCTCGGAGTTCTTCAAGCTCGCCCGTCCAAAGAAGCCGCCCTGCCGGGTCGGCTTTGCGATCACCCAGTTGAAACCTGCCGAGCGTACCCAGCTCAACGCCGCGCTCGCTACCGACAGCGGAATCATCAACGCGGGCGCTATTCGCGAGTGGCTTCGGCTTCGCGGCCAGGATGTCTCGAACTCCGCGATTCTGAGCCATCGCCAAGGGTCGTGTACCTGCCATGACTCCTGAGCCGAATCTCGAAGAGTTCCACGCCCTCACGGAGGTGGCCGATCTGCGGCGCGTCAACTCCGATCTTCAGGCCCGTCTCAGGCGTAGCCGCAAGGAGAAGGACGATCTAGTCGAGGCCGTGAGGCAAGGCGTCAAGGATGCACTGCTCGCGTACGGGCCGATCAAGCCCGTGCCCCCCCGCACCCCGGACAAACGCAAGGGCGGTGAGGTGGCGCTCTGGCATCTGACCGATTGGCAGGGGGCGAAGGTCACCTCGTCGTACAACTCCGAGATCATGCGCGACCGCGTACTCGCCTTCTGTGACAAGGCGCAGGCGATCACGGAGATCCAGCGCGCTGACCACCCCGTCCGAGACTGCGCGATTCTCTTCGGCGGCGACATGGTCGAGGGCCTGTTCCAGTTCCCTGCCCAGCCGTTCGAGATCGACGCCTCGATCTTCGGGCAATTCGCGTCGGTAGGCCGGCTTGAGGCAGATGTCGTTAGACGTGCGCTCGCGATCTACGAAAAGGTGACCGTGATCTCAGAGTGGGGTAATCATGGCCGTGTCGGTTCCAAGCGCGCCGCCGTACCTCGCTCCGACAACGTAGACCGGATGACCTACGAACTCGCCCGCGAGATCCTGCGCGGCGAGGAGCGGTTGACCTGGGAAGATTCCGAGGAGGATATCCAGCGGGTCGAGATCGGCAACTACCGAGCACTGCTCGTGCATGGGGATGAGATAGGCCGGAATGGCTTCGTCTCCCGGGCCACGTTCTGCAAGAAGGTCGCCGATTGGAAGTCGGGCGCCTATCCCTGGCGGTTCCGCGATTGCTACGTGGGTCACTACCACCGCCACGATGAGGACTCGCTGCCGGATGGTGTGGGAGCGGTCTACTGGTCGGGCTCGCCTGAGTCTGACAACCGCTATGCCCAGGACACGATGGCCGCTGCCGGTGGCCCGACTCAGCGCCTTCACTTCGTTGACCCCAAGCAGGGCCGGGTTACTTCGCAATACAAGATATGGCTGGCCTGACGGGCCGCTGCGCCTGCGGCCACGTCCATGAAGGACGCTGCACGTTCTCCGTTCCGCTTGGGATGAAGGGGACGTGGCATTGCGGCTGCGCTGAGTACCGGCAGCCGAGCGAGCAGCTACTCGAATGGTGGCGCTCGCTAGACCGACCCTCGCACTAGCGGGGGACCCCTAACAGGAGGTATCGCGAATCTGCGTTACTCACACGCGGGCGCGTTCTGCGCCCTTCTAACCCTGTTCCTGATCGCCGGTTGCGTTTGCCAATCGGCTTCAGCGTCAGTCGAGCAGAAACCCTCCGGGATCGCCTGGATACGCAAGGCGATCCGAAACAACCGCAACACCGTCTGGCACCGGCAAGACGACCGGCTCGCCGCGCATACACCTGCTAACGGCTGCGCCCGCTCGCGTTCAGTCCCCTATCTACAGTGGTGCCGTCGTCTCTGGAAGGTTCGGGCGCAAGCAGAGTGGCGGATAGCTACTAGATTCGAGCGACCGTTCGACGCGATTCAGTGGGTGTTCGGTCCCTACGCCGATGAGGCATACCGAGTGGCCTTGTGCGAGGGTGGCCGGCCGATCCCAAGCGTGAATGCGCGAAACGGTCAGTATCTCGGGATATTCCAGATGGGCGAATGGGAGCGAGCTACTTACGGGCACTCACATACAGCACTTGGCCAAGCAGTCGCCGCCTACCGCTACTTCGTTGACAGCGGCCGGGACTGGTCGCGGTGGGAATGTAAACCGTAGGCGGGGTAGTACGGAACACGGAAAGGTAAGCAATGCAACGGATTCTCGTTATGTCGAACGCGACCAAGCTGGCGACCCTCGCCGTCGTGGAAGCGTTCATAGCCACACTGGTCGAGTTCGGCGTGGTGCTAACACCCGAGCAAGGCGTCAAGCTGATGGGGCTTGCGGCCGCGATCCTCGGCCTCGTCGGTGTACTGACGCGCGAGTGGAGCGCCAAGCGCATCCCGGAGATCGCGCTAGACGCTTAAGCCCCCGCCCCCATCAGTGGCGGCGCCCCCGTTCCTCCAACCCGGAGGGGCGGGGGCTTTCGTCGTTCTATTTACATAGAAGGGGGTTGAATCGCTAAATGTCCTGTGGTAAGAACTGGACCGTGGAGCCGCCACTAGTTGCCTATGAGGAAGAGATAGAGGCTATCGCTCAGCGTCTGGAGGAGATCCGGGCGGCTGTTGAAGCCGCTTGTGAAGATCACGAACCAGTTCGAAAGTCTTCTGAGTCTGCGCTTCTACCTCAGACAGCCTCCTGAGTACGCAGTCGTAACGCTCGGTAGCCTCATCGGGCGTCTCGCCGCCATAGAGGAACCACTCTGACGAACCCTTCCCGAGCAAGTTCGCCAGCTCGTTTAGGTGTTTGAACGGCACCCGGACGCCAGCTTCCCAAGACTGGAGGGAGCGCGAGGTGAACGTTCCCATCCCGGCGAGTTGCTCTTGAGTGAGCCCCGCCTCGTCGCGTGCTTGTCTGATCCGAGCGCCGATCTCGAACGGGTTGAACTGGGCCACGAGAAGAAAACTACGCAAATTGCGACGATTTGTCGCCGAAAGTGATGTCGTGTGCCTATGCTTTCGGGTTGATGTCGTCATCTCTTCATGTTATTGTCGGCGAAGAAATGTTTCGCGTCAAGTGCCGATACCCCCACCGCCGCGCTGCCAAACTCGCTGAGGCGATCAGAAAGCGGCGCGAGGAAGCTCACCTCTCGCAAGCAGAGATGGCCGAGCTACTAGGCGTCTCCACCCGCACGATCTGGGGTTGGGAGGCGGGGGCCACCCGACCACTCCCAAGACATCGCCGAGCGCTCGCAGCATGGCTCGAGGACACCGCATGACCCGCGCCCTCAACGTCGCTGGCGCGATCCTGCTCATCGCCCTCATCATCTTTGAGATGTACGCAATGGGCCATGTCATCGGGGAGACGACAGCCCAGATACAGAAATTGGAGAGGACATACAGCCGTGGTCGATGAAGCGCGAACGCGTGACGAGAGTGACGTGAGTGAGCGCTGTAAAGCGTGGTTTGGAGATAAGACACGCGATGAATTACTGCATGAGATCGACCGCATCATTACGACCGACAGACCGGCGCTAGCAAAACTCTACGATGAACGCGATGCTCTTGCTTTAGAAAACAAGCGCCTTAGGAAGGCAATCGGCCGGCAATCTAAAGACCGGGAGGCCACTAGCTTTGAATCAACTATGCGGCCTGGGAGCGCTACGCGTCCGAGTGATGAGAAGCTGGCGCAGATCGTCGCCGAATTGCGGCGGGCTTCAAAGAACAGCAAGACGGTTCCCTTGCTCAGTATCCGCGTGAACATGGCGATGGCCGCCGATGCCCTGGAGAGCCTCGGAGGGAACGCCGCATGACCCCCGCCCCCCGCACAGCCGCACAACTC
>JBAZMT010000005.1:0-58319 GCA_041649615.1 Parcubacteria group bacterium | reverse complement strand
GGTGGAGGAGGCCGGTACGATTATCTTGCTGAAATGATCGGCGGCCGAAGCACTCCGGCGATCGGAGTCGCCTTGGGTCTTGATAGGATAATCGGCATTTTAAAGGAAAGAGAAATTGGCGCCGAACCGAAAAAAAAGGAAAGAGCCTTTATCGCTCACGTGGGAGACACCGCGCGCCGCAAAGCTTTCGCTTTGATTGACGAGTTTTACAAAAACGGCGTCAAAGTGATTGAAGCGCTGGGCAAAGATTCCCTTCAAACGCAGCTTAAGGTAGCCGATAAAGAAGGCTGTCCCATCGCCCTTATAATCGGGCAAAAAGAAGTTTATGAAGAAACGATCATCGTTCGCGACATGAAGACCGGCGTTCAAGAAAACGTTCCGACGGGAAAAATCGTGGAAGAAGTCAAAAAAAGGTTGCATGGAAAATAAAAACTGCTTATTCTGCAAAATTGCGGCAAAAGAAATTCCTTCCGAAGTTGTTTACGAAGACAAAAAAACATTCGCGTTTTTAGACATTAAGCCCGTTACTCCGGGACACGTTGTCATCATTCCGAAATTTCACGCGGAAAACATCATCGCTCTGCCCGATGAAGAAATTGCTCCGCTTTTCGGTACCGTCAAAAAAATTACGGCTCTTGTCAAAGAAAAACTAAAACCAAAAGGATTTACCATTGGCATCAATCACGGAGAAGTTGAGGGGGTTAAACATATTCACGTTCACGTCATCCCTCGTTACAATGGTGACGGCGGCAGGCCCATTCAGTCTATCGCTCATTTTTCATCGGGAGAGCCTCTTTCCGTTGTAAGAGAGAAGCTTACGCTCTAGCTCTTGCCGAATTTGGGCTTAAATGATATGAATACTTAGCGTTTATGCCAATCACAGTCAAAAAGAAGGAATCAGAATCGGCCGGATCGCTCATTTTTCGCTTTACCAAGAAAGTACAGCAATCGGGCGTTCTTTTGGAAGCCAAGAAAAGAAGGTTTGAAAAAAGAAGCCAAAACGACCGAGCTCGTCATCTCTCCGCTCTTCATCGGTTAAATAAAAAAGCCGAATACGAGAGAATGAGAAAAGAAGGTTTGTTATAATTTCGGACTGATGCTTCTTAAAGAAAGAATAGCCTCTGATTTAAAAACAGCCCTCAAAAACGCCGATAGTTTCCGACTCGGCGTTTTGCGTTTAATCACTTCCTCGCTTCAGAATGAAGCCATCGCGAAACGAACGAAAAGTGAAGAAGGAGATCTTACGGAAGAAGAGGTAATCGCCGTTTTAAAACGCGAAGCTAAAAAAAGAAAAGAATCCATTTTGGCCTACTCGGAGGGAAATCGTTCGGACTTGGCCGAGCAAGAGGAAAGAGAACTTAAACTGATCGGAGAATATTTACCCGCCGAACCGAAAAGAGAAGAAATAGAAGAAGCAGCAAAAAAAGCGATTGATTCGGGCGCCAAAGATTTTCCTTCGGTTATGAAAATCGTCATGGCGGAATTTAAGGGAACGGCGGACGGAAAAGTTGTCTCCGAAGTGGTTAAATCGCTTCTTTAATAGTTATGGAAAAAAAACTGGCGGAAGCGGCGAAAAAGATTCTTAAAATTCTTAAAATTTCCGGGTGTCACTTGGAAATTTTTTTGGTTTCCAACAAAATTATGCGCGATATTAACAAGGGATACCGAGGTAGGGATAAAGAAACCAACATTTTGTCTTTTGAGGCGGCCGACGTTCCTCGTCCCGGGGAAAAACTGCGCCATTTGGGAGAAATATATCTTGCGCCTAATTACATCTCCGCTCATAATGAAGATATATCGCGCCTCCTTATTCACGGAGTGCTTCATCTTTTGGGTTATGATCACGAGTGGGGGAAAAAAGCCGCGAAAGAGATGGAGGAAAAGGAAGAGGAGGTAATGAAAAAATTATCGGAAAAAAGAATTTTAAATGGCGCACAACACGGTTTTAGGTCTAGACATCGGCGGAGACAGCATTAAAGCTGTTGTTGCCGAACCGGTAAAAGACAAAATTAAACTTGTTTACGGATTGACAAAACCTTCCGCCGGCATAAGGAAGGGGATTGTCGTAAGCATTGACGATGCGGCCAAAGCGGTCGGGAACGTTTTGCAGGAAATAAGAAATTTTTACCGGCCGGCGATCAAGAATATATTCTTAAACATCGGCGGAACGGATGTAAGGACGCAGCTTTCTAAAGGCATCGTTGCCGTTGCGCGCGCGAACTCCGAAATCGGAACGGATGACATCGCTCGCGCCACTCAAGCTTCCGAAGCGATTAATTTGGGGCCGAACAGGATGATTCTCCACACCATTACCAAAGAATTTACGGTTGATGGCATTTCAGACATTAAAGACCCTTTGGGTATGATCGGATCCAGACTGGAAGTTACGAGTTTTCTCGTTGACGCTTTTACGCCTTCCGTCAAAAATTTGAGAAAATGCGTGGAGATTACGAGCGGCAGTATAGGCGGATTGATTTATAGTCCTCTCGCTTCGGCACGTGCGGTTCTCACTAAAAATCAAAAAGAACTCGGCGTGGTGATGATAGACATCGGCTTTGGCACGACCGGAGTGGCGGTATATGAGGAAGATAAACTTATTCACGCGGCTATTTATCCGGTAGGCGCGGGACACATTACAAACGACATCGCAGTGGCTCTTAAAATTCCGGTAACAATCGCCGAAAAAATAAAAATAGCCTACGGCTACGCCGTGGCAAAAGACGTGCCGAGCAGGGAAACGATAGACCTCCGCAAAGTGGATTTGAACATGATCGGCGCCCCGTCAAGGAGATTTGTGGCCGAAGTCATTGAATCCCGTCTTGAGGAGATTTTTGAATTCGTGGATAACGATCTTAAGGCCGTTGGTTTTTCGGGCAAGCTCCCGGCCGGGGCCGTTTTAGCGGGCGGAGGAGCCAAATTGCCAGGAATTGTGGACCTTGCTAAGGATCGCTTGAAAATCACCGCCATGGTCGGATTACCCCAGGCGAGCAGTTTTGAAGTTCAAGACCAGAGTCTGCTAGAATACGTGGAATCGCCGGATTATGCCGCCGTTCTGGGACTTATTCTTCTCTCAAGCGATGACGGAAATTTAAGGGTAAAATCTAGCGGAAAGGCCCGTTTAACGAGAATATTAAAGAACATATTGCCATAATGGCCAAAAAAAGAACTTCCAAGCGCACTCCGAAAAAAACAAAAAGAACAAATAAAAGAACGACACGTCGTTCAAAGAAATCTCCTGCAAGAAAATCATATTCCAGAAAAAAACGTTCACGAAAAACTTCTTCCGTTATCTCTACGCCCAAGCTTTATGTTTTAAATAAAGAACTGGGCGATATGCCGGTTGTAAAAATTAAAGTTGTCGGCGTTGGCGGCTGCGGAAACAACGCGGTTTCCCGAATGTACGATGATTTTCCCCGCGGAATAGATTTTATTGCCCTTAACACCGATATTCAGGATTTGGAAAAAGCGAGCGTAAGACACCGGATAAATATCGGTCGTAATCTGACGAGAGGACTGGGAGCCGGAATGAATCCGGAAATCGGAAGACAATCGGCCGAAGAATCCCGCGCCGAAATCATTGAAGCGCTTCAGGGAGCCGATCTTATTTTTCTTACGGCCGGCATGGGAGGCGGAACGGGTACGGGAGCGTCGCCCATAGTTGCTGAAGCGGCGCGCGAAGTGGGAGCGCTCACGGTTGCGGTGGTAACGAAACCGTTCGCTTTTGAAGGTTCGCAAAGAACGAGAATCGCCGAGGACGGAGTTCTTCGTCTCCGCGACAAAGTTGATTCGCTTATCGTTATTCCGAACGATCGCGTATTTTCCATTATCGGAAACGATACTTCCATTAACAAAGCTTTTTTGAAAATTGACGACGTGCTTAAAAGCACCGTTCAGGGAGTTTCGGAAATAATTTCAAGTCCCGGACTCGTAAACGTTGATTTTGCCGACATCAGGGCGATCATGCAGGGAACGGGGGTCGCCATTGTCGGAGTCGGCCAATCTTCCGGCGCGGATCGCGCCATCAAATCCGCCACGCAAGCCATTAACTCTCCGCTTCTCGAACGCTCCATAGAAGGAGCAAAGGGAGTGCTTTTTGGCATTTCCGGTGGCGCGGACCTTAAAATGTCCGAAGTTAACGAAGCGGCGAAAATCATTACCGAGAATACCGATCCGGGCGCGCGGATAATCTTCGGCGCTTATTTTGACCGAAAAGTTCCCAAAGGACATCTGAAAATAAATTTGATAGCCACCGGATTCAACGGGCTCGGTGTCGCCAAAGAAAGGGAAAAAGACATCGCTCTTTTCTCTCCCGCAAGATTTGCGGACGAACCAACGCCGATTAAGCCGATCGTAAAACCGAAAGAAGAAGAGATAAAACCTGTTTCTTCCGAAGAGGATAAAAGAATTGAAAACCTTTTCACGAGCGGAGAAGCGACGAGAGAAGTTAAAAAGGAAGAGGAAGAAGACAAACACGACATCTGGGACATTCCCGCCTTTTTGAGAAGGAGAAAGAAAAAATAAAGAGCAAAAACATTTGACTTGTTTTGTGAAAAACCGTTATAAAACGGTTAGTTCAAAAATAATCTAATAAAGGAGCGTGTCGGATGCTTAAACTGATTGGACTGCCATCCTATTTGCGGAAACAGTACTCTCTAGGGAAGAAAGTATTGGCCAATCTTTCAGATGACGGCGAAAAGCTGTTAATCACAAACGAGAAACACGAGCTTGTGGGCATCAGTGTCGGGAATCTAACTGGCCGTCTAAGGGAAAGGAACATCAGGGTGTTTTGTGAACGAGATGGTGAAAAATGCTCCGTATGTGGAGGTGACCTTCCTTATGGAGACACCGTGTGTCGCAACAACCACAAGATCGGCAAGGATTATCCGTGCCGCAAACTATTCGGCGATCATTGGGCAAACCTGTTCCTGGAAATGGAGTAATACCAAAGACCCTGGTCTATAACCCAGGGTCTTTTTATTTGAAAATCGCGTATGTATTCTGTAATATAACCCTGTTCTTTAGAACAAAATATTCCCCTGTAGCTCAATGGTAGAGCGACTCCCTGTTAAGGAGTGGGTTGTAGGTTCGAATCCTACCGGGGGAGCAAATGTAAAAAAAGATGCTTTTGTGGCATCTTTTTTGCGTTTGCTCCCGAATTAAAACCTTCGCAAACCCCACAGGAAAGCAAGCTCCTTACGGGGCATGCTTTTGAAATCACTTTGCCAAATCTAATACACAAATCCAAAAAGCGGAACCTTATTTAACCACCTCACTCCCGCCTGCCCTAATGCTTCAGCGGACAGATCGCTTAGGCTTTGCAAAAAATTTTCGGCAACTAGATCTATAAACATATTATATCCCATTTTGGGATTATACCACAATAGGATATATCATAGAAATAACTATGAGCAAGTCAGCTTACTCAAAAGATTACAAAGACATTATAGAGCGTTTAAAAACGGCGCGTATTGAAGCTGGCTTATCCCAACAGGCGGTAGCCGATAAATTAGGCAAACCGCAATCCTATATCTCAAAAATAGAGTCCGGCGAAAGGCGTCTTGATGTTGCCGAGTTAAAAAATATTGCGGAAATTTACAAAAAGCCTGTTTCGTATTTCGTATAACTTATGTTGCTAAATAAATTTACAAAATTTTTAGAGTCGGTTGATCTTAAGGTCTATCGCGAAAAATATAGGCCAATTAAACTCGTTGAAATGGACTTGCCCAAAGAAATACAGGTGATAGAAATGCTGTACAAAGTCTATTGGGACCAAAAGAAATTTTTAGACTTTGAGGATTTTTATGAAGAGTATCTCGGTTCTAAAAAATCAGAAATTGAATCATTCCGACAAAAGATAACAATGTGCAAGGATTGTTTTTATCGCGGACTTCCGGCGAGAATTTATCGCACATGGGCAAGCATCATTACGCAAATTCATGCCGGTTATGTTGCGGAATCAGTCTACGGCGACGGAACGGTTGCAATGTCAGCGGAGTTAGATCATCAAGGGGCCGACTTTCAAGTCAAATACCATGGAGTGATATTGAATTATCAAGTTAAGAAAGCGACTTTTAGCAGAGAGGTTAGAGCGGAGAAAAAATCAAAGAAAATTATAGACGGAAAATTTATTGATATAAAATACGAAGTACCGAGCGATGATTATTTTGTTAATCCAAAGAAAAAAGACGGTGCATATAAGTTGCCCTATTCAAGATTTATGACGAATAAAGAATTAAAGAGACTTCCCAATGGATTTGTTGTTTTTACTCCTTTTGCTTTTGAAAGAGAGAGGGCAGAAATAGATCAATCTCTAAAATAATTTAGGAGCAATTCTTACACTATCAACCATTTTTTCCGCTATTCGCACATAGTCCGGGTTTATTTCAAATCCGATGTAAGATTGTCCTAATTCTTTTGAGGCCGCACACTCCGAGCCAGTACCAACGAACGGCACTAAGACAACCCCGTCTTTTTTAGGCATTGCCGATTTTATAAGTTTTCGCGAAAGTTCAAGCGGTTTTTGTGTTGGGTGCTTCATAATTTTGTGTCCGCTGTGTTTTTGTAGTTCTTGCGGTTCAAAAACATCATTGCAAGTTTTGCACAAAAACCACCTTTCAACCATTCCCGCTCCACCGGCTAAAGCGGCAATTTTAATGACATCGCGAGGTAATGCTCCGCCTTCATGTGCTTTGTAAACAGTTTCTATTCCATTTTTACTAAATCTGCCGAGTGTTCCTCTCCTCACTTTCCCCGCGGCTCCATTCAAAAACCCTTCGGTGTATGGCTCTCTAACTTCATCGCGATTAAAAGTCGGTTTATCTTTCCACGCACAAATAATTGCCTCGTGGCTTCTTTGCCAAAAATTAAGAGAGGCAATATTTTTGTTTGTGTAGTGCCAAATAAGCCAACGTTTGTTTATTGGTATCCCTACCGACAAATGAGCAAGGATTTCGCTAAAACCGTAAATAAACATAGTTGCTGTCGGCTTCATCACACGAATACACTCGTTTATCCATTCTTTACACCAAGCAACGTATTCGCTCAATTCTCTTTTATCAATATTATTCCCAAAATCTTTGCCGATATTGTAAGGGGGGTCGATTATGATAACATCACAACTTTCACTTGGGAGCTTTTTTAGTTCTGCCACCGCGTCTCCTAAAATAATTTTATTGAGTGGCAAAGTTTTTGTTCTTTTTACAGTCGCTGTTTCTATCTTCTCCGCTAGTAGTTCTTTTTCATTTTGAATAACGTCAACAACAATTCCCTGAATTTTTATATCCCGATCTTTTCTAATGATTATCGGCTCGTAGGCTGAATTTGCGGGTTGTAATCTAATTTGCGCACGCTCTTTATAAAATTTCTTTAGGGTTGCTTCATAGTTATCTATCAAAGCAACTACTCGCTGGCCGTTTTCTGCCACCTCTTGCTGTTTTACCAAAACAACATCTCCGTCTTTAATATTTTCATCAATCATACTATTGCCGCTCACACGCAAAGCATAAACTTGCCCGCTTTTCGGTAGTTTTGCCTTTGGTACTGATATAAACTCGTTTTGTCTGATTGCTTCGATTGGCTCTCCTGCCGCGATTGTTCCCAAGAAGGGAATTTGGATCATAGGCTCAGATTCGTAGATATGAATAGCTCGAGCATTATTTCCAACCTTTTTTAAATAACCCTTTTCGGCCAAGGCCTTTATATGCTGATGGACAGTTGAGACCGCCGAAAGCTTAAGCCCCAAACATATTTCCTCCAATGTTGGAGGGTATTTTTTCTTACGGATAAACTTCTTTATAAAGTCCAGAGCCTCTTTTTGTCTTTTAGTAATTGGTATAGGCATAGATTGATCGATGTTTTTAAATTTAGGTGATACACTTATAGTATACCGAAAATCTTACGAAAATGTAAGTGTGGATAATTAGAAACTGAAATTATGGAAGATAAGGACTTAGACATCAAGATAGATCGACCACTTAAACTTGAGTCACATCAAGAGTGGATTTGTAATTATTTGGATCGTCTTAACGAGAAAGAAAAAATTTGTCCGGATGGAGTTTTGCCATCTGACCTGATTAAAGGTGCGCTAGCTGTTGTACATAGTGCCACTTCTAACCCTGATTGGATGGCTCAGTCTGCTCATTCTTACCGGGAACTGCTTTATAGACTAGGGGGCCAAAAGGATCAGAATGTTTATTTCAAAATTAAGGTTAAGCTTTATTCATTGTTAAGTAAGTTTGGGTTTAAAAATAATTCTCTCAATAAGCTTCTTAACCTTCAGACAAAAAGAGAGAAAATTGGAGGCGTCCTTGAAGTCCTTCACGAACAGAAACGTGCAAAAATCATTGCCAACACCCTATATAAAACCCATTTAGCTTTTACAAAAATCTCGCATCACTTTGCAGAAAAGAAAAGTAAGGAAGGTGCTATAAGAATATTTAAACAGCTTGGGATAACTGTAGATGAGAAGGATTTTCCCACAGAAAAAGATTTTAATAATCTTGTTCAAGTATTTGAAAATACACTGAAGGAATCATCGCTTGATCCTCTCAAGATTCACGAGAAGATCGACGCTTTCCTTAAAGAGAATAATCAGGATGCGTCATACTTGTGGTTACTGTTCTCTTTGAGCTATGACGCTAAGCGTTACTTCTTTTCGCAGGCCAATGAAACTCGGATTGAGTGGCTTTGGAAGAACGGCTTTCTCGATGAGATAAAAAAGAAAGCAGAAAATACAACTAGTTATTCTTATCGACTTTCAGAATTGGAATATCTGCTTCGAATGGTCAATAAGAACCCAATCAAGGTTGCTGAGATTATTACATCTGCTTCGATCTCTGAAGCAAATTTCAATCCTGAAGTGGTAGACCGCTTTATGTGGATTATCGGTTCGCTTCCGGCAGAACAAATAAAGACGCTCACAGCAAAGATTCGTGATGAGAAGTGGGTTTATCTTATGCGCAGTTTCCGTAAAAGCGGTTATGAATTTACTCGAATCGTAGAAAAGTTAGTAGAGAAAAGAGAGAATGACGCTATTTTGGAATTAGCACAGGCGATGCTGTTAGCTAAAAGCAAAGCGGAGATGGCTGAAAAAGCTGCTGGTTTTGGTATGGACGATCCGTTCTATGCTAGTGATCTTGATGCTTCCGGTATTTTTGAGGCATTAGAAGGTATTGATGATTTGCATAAGGAAAAAGCCTTGCAAATAACTACGGCCGTCATGAGTGAGATTGTTAAGTTAGCTACGCCAGACGATTCTGGAGCATTTCAATATTCAGATCTATTTTCTTTGTATGATGTCGATATTTTCACCTTAGAGATTGAAGATAAACACAGTTATTCATACCGAGAGGATATAAAAAATCTTGCTGCGATTATAAAGAAATTGATCGAAGGAACGATCGGCAAGAAATGTGATACTCCTGCTAATGCCAAGAGGCTGTTTGAATATATTGATACTCTTCCAACTTGTCGGGCAACATGGCGTTTAAGAATGTTTGCTCTTTCTCAATGCCCGACTGTATTTAAGACAGAACTTAAGGCCGCCTTTTTCAAATTATTTGAGGTAGAAAATTACTACGATATTGAAGGTGGGACTGAATACAAAAAAACTCTAAAAATTGGATTTTATTACCTTGACGACGCTGATCAGCGTACTTATGTCGCTCAGGTATTCAGTTATTTTTCGAAGAAAGCGGAGGAGCATCCAGATCAGGCCTGGCATAAACGTACAGGCTGGGAGATTATATCTAGCATTTGTACTCACCTTACAGTAGAAGAGGCGGAAAAATGTGAAGAAATATTTGGAAGCAAGTGTGACGCAGAATATACTCCTCAGCCTTCTGTAGGAAAAATTCAATCTGGTTTTGTTGCTCACAGGTCCCCGGTGAATGTAGCGGATTACGCTGTTGACCAAATTATTGCAAATCTAAAATCAGACTGGTCTCCAGAGAAATTAAAGGAGCAGTTTAAAGATGACGATTTTCTTAGCCCTCGAGGTGTGGAAGGTTTGGGTGATTCTATTAAAGAGGACGTTAAAAAGCGCACCGATGAATACCTAAGCAAAATCACTTCTTTCTTCGATCGAGATAATATTCATCCTGCTTATGTATATTCACTTCTGCGCGGCATTGAAGAGATGCTTCGTAATAAACAAATATTGACGCTAATTCAGATAGAACAATTATTAGGTCTCTGCGACGCGATCAAAAAAAGCGGCGAGGCAACTCCTTTTAGGCGTAAAGACGATAAATCATGGCTTGCAGACTGGATTGAAGTTCATAAGGTAATAACCGACGCTCTGTTATACATTCTCGAGAATAAAGAAACACGAGATGATAATCACAAACAAAACCGAATAAAAATAAAGGATTTAATTTCATACCTTCTGTCTATAAAAGATAGTCCTTCCAAGGAGCATGAGAAACCAGAGTACGGTGAGCCTTATCATGTGGCGATTAATTCTGTGCGTGGCCGGGCATACGAGGCGTTTGTCGTGTTCACTGAGAATGATGGCAAGACTTTGGCCGACGATACAAAGGCTTTATTTAAGCAGGCTCTTGCTGATGATTCGCTTGCGGTTCGGTTTGTCATTGGTCGATACTTGGCGACCTTTTATTTTCGAGATAAGGAATTTGTTACTGGGCTTTTGCCGGAAATATTCCCTAAAGATGATCCTGCTAAAAAAGACCTTTATCTAGCAAGCTGGGAAGGATATCTTTCCAATACTCTCTACGATAAACTTTTTATCGACCTTAGTGCTTATTATAGCCACGCGATTACTCTTGATCCGAAGATCTACACAGGGCGAAAGTACTCCAAGGGGCTTGATGAATCCCTAGCGGTCCACATCGCGCTTGCTTTCGCTCATTTAGGTCTTGAAATCGAGGACTCGCTATTTCAGCAATTTTGGAGCACGTCTAATTCTAAGAGATATCAAGAGTTCATATCCTTCATTGGTCGCAGCTGCTTAATTCGAGATCAAGCTGGAGATGAATGGCTAAATGAAAATAAAGTTAGTAAGGATAAACTATTGAAGTTTTGGGATTGGGCATTGGAGAACGTTAGGGAGCCGGAGCCCCTTGCGGGTTTTGGATTTTGGATAAATCCAAATAAAGAAGTCTTGAGTGATGAAGAGGTGATTGGACGAGTAGCAGAGACGCTTGAGAAATCAAATGGAGATATCGACTGGGATTACGGTCTTATGAGAAGGCTCCCCGTCTTTGCTCAAAAAAATGGAGAAAAGACTTTAGAAATAATCCAGCATTTCCTATTGGATTCAACTGGTAATTTGAACCAGAATCGACGTGCGCCATTATTTAATCTCGACAATGAAATTAAACAATCCCTCGACATAATTTATAAGGCTGGCGATACAGCGATGAAGCAGAAAGTTATCGATCTTATTAACCTTTTGATTGAAAAAGGCAACAGTATGTTTTGGAATCTTAAAGAAGTAATAAACGGTGATTAAGAAAATAAGTCGGCCTAATGCTTTGCGGCCTCCATCCACTTGATCGTTTCTCCAGCGAAAGGTTCCTCTCCTCTTAACATTTTAACGGCCGCTTCCATCTCGTAGGGCCTCCGACCCTGCAGGATGATAGTTCTAACGGCGTCCAGAGTTTGGAGCATTATTTTTCACCAACGCATTCGTCTCAACGACAGTAAAAAAACGGTTACAAAGTATTTGTCCGACAAGAAGAGTTTTTTCCATCTGGCCATTCTCGCGTTAGTTTAATTAAAAAGTTATTATAGTTTGTTATTACAAAATACCCGATTCCACAAATCTGCCATATAATTCCCACCGACACGGAAAATTTTACTGGATAAGCGAGATCAGCATGGCACTTTCTGGTATAATCAGCATTAAGACATCTGGTCGTGTGTCTTTCATCAATCAATGCTTAAAATAAAGAATATGCTTTGGGCGGTAGCAATTGTTCTTGCCATTTCTTGGGCTCTTGGGGTTTTCGTTTTAAAAACGGCAGGGTGGCTTATTCACCTGCTCCTGATCGCAGCGGTCGCTTCGGTCATCATAAGAATAATTAGGAAGAAGTGAAAAATAAGATATGAAGATAAACTCCAAAAACATTAAAAAACACGCAAGGAACATTAAAAACGCGAGTGAGGAAGAAATCAGCCGGTTCCGAGAAGAATACCATAAGCTTATGGGCAACGTAGAGACAATAAATTCTCCACTGCTTCTTGTTCTGGCCTTGATAGGCGTCTTTATAATTCTCTATTTCAAAAATAATTTCTTCGACATCATTGGTCTCATCATTCTTATTTATCCGTTTTATCTTTTTGTAAGGAGAGGAAGCCACGAGGAAGGATTCTTTGAAGGATATTATGACTTTATGACCAAGGAAAGAAGAGAAGGGAATAGTGATAAAGACGAAAAGGACAAAAAAGACTCGAACAAATAAGTTCCACATAACGATATAAACCGCTACGCTTAAAATAACGATTTTAAGCTTCAGACATGTTCATAGCCGAAAACAAAAAGGAGCATGTGCGCTTTTTTGTTTTCTACTTTTTCTGTACACTTGTATCGGAAGGGATCGAACAGGGAAAGGGTCCGCCTCGGCTAGCCTTCGGCGAGATGGGTCGGAAAACCGAGAGATTTTCCATGGTGTAAATATTAAAATCGTAAGGTTTTAAAACGCAGATAAATTGCGGATGCAATTTATTGAGCAGTGAAATTCCTACCGAGGGAGCAATGATAAAGATTACATATTTTGTCCATGGCATGACGACAGATAATCAAAGAGATGTTTCTTCCGGTTGGTCGGATGTAAAACTATCCGAAAAAGGGATAGAGCAGTCGGAGGCATTAAGGGGCCAAACAAAAGACAAAAAGTTTAATGTCGTCTTTTGCTCCGATCTGAAAAGAGCAGTCCAGTCAGCGACTATTACCTGGAATGGTATCTATCCAATAATCCAGGACGCCCGTCTTCGTGAATGCAATTATGGTGACTACAATGGCAAACCCTCGGAAACGGTTGAACCTCTTCAAGAAAAGATGATCACGGAAAAATTTCCAAATGGCGAAAGTTATGAAGATGTTAAAGTCCGTATTGCCATTTTTTAGAATTTCTAAAACAAAACTACGGAGGAAAGCATGTGGCTATCGTTGCTCATAAAGCGCCTCAATTAGCCTTAGATGTGCTACTTAAAGGTAAAACGTGGGAGCAAGTATTCGCCGAAGACTGGCGGAAAACCAAATCTTGACAACCGGGTTGGAATTATGAAATAAACTAACTAAACATCCAAAGACACGAGTCGGAAAGGACAGTCATAATGTTATTATGTTCCCGGAGCAAAAATGATTGATTTTAATCAATTTGATAAGGGAGTTTTTATAGTCAATGTCCTTGGCGTCGTTTATGATCCCAAGACAAAACTGATTCTTATTGGTCATCGCGAAAACGACCCCTTCATTAAAGAGCTCTCATGAACTTTCCCCGGCGGGAGACCCGCATACGAAGAGGACTTGGAAAAATATCTCAAAGAACAAATCCGCATTAAGACAGGACTGGAGGTCAACGTAAAGAATGTTTTCTTTGCAAAGACATATCCGGAAAAAAGAGAATTTCTTTCCATCTATTATTTCTGTGAGATATCCGGTGGCACAGAACAAGCAGGTGAAAAATTTACGGAAATCAAGTGGGTGAAGCCGACAGATGTAACGCAATATTTTACCACATCTCTCCATCCGAAAGTTTTGGAATTCTTAGCCGGTATTAGTTAGAAATTGAAGACCCTTATGTTAAAAACGAAAAACAACTTAAGAAAAGCAGAGAAGAAATTATTGAAATAGCAGACTATATTATATAATTCCCGGACTTGAAAAAATGTTTAAAACGGAGAAATGAAATTAATTCTTGGTTCAGATATCAGTTTCCTTCTAGAATACGGTTATAATCTAACAGGTATTCCAAAAGAGCAGATGAAAATCGGCTACATCACGACCGCTTCCAAAGGAGATAGGACGGATTTTAATAAAAAGCTAAAGCAGATTATTAAGGACAATGGATATTCTTTTGAAGAAATAGACATTGAAGGCAAAACAAAAGAGGAACTAATAAATCTGTTTAAAGACAAAAATATAATTCACATTGAAGGTGGCAGCACATTTTATCTATTGAGAGCGATCAGAAAAAGCGGATTTGCGGAAGTTCTTAAAGAATTTCTTGAGGAAGGAAAGATATACATAGGTACAAGCGCGGGATCATACATTATGTGTCCGACTATCGAAGTATCCGATTGGGATAGAACAGGAAAAGACAGATTCGGAGTAACAGACTTTACTGCTCTAAATTATGTTTCTTTCGTACTAAAGGCTCATTACACGGATGAAAAAGAAACGGAAGTAAAAGAAAACATGAAGAATTCCAAATACCCAATTCGGTTGCTAAAAGACGGACAAGGCATACTGATTGAGGACGATAATACAACCTTCTTTGGGAAAGAACCAGAAACCGTTCTTAACACCAAATCCGCCATATGACCTCTTAAAATGAAACTAAACGCCAAATGGCATTTAACTCACAAAATGCCTAAAAATCCAACTTTAGACGAAAAAGTTAAATGGCATATAGAACATGCCAAAAATTGTAAATGCCGCCCCTTGGGCGGAAAAATCTCGGAAGAAATAAAGAAAAAGGGAATTAAAATCTAAAGAAATTCAAAAAAGTTTATACTTATTAACATATGACCTGGATGATTTTTGCTTTTCTCTCCGCCATTACCGCCGCTTTGGTGGCAATCTTTGGGAAGATGGGACTCAAAGGTATTGATCCGACGCTTGCTACTACCATCCGTTCCATAATCATGGCGGGGTTTCTCGTCATAGTCAGTTTCTTTCTGAAGAAATTCCAGGGATTTTCGTTTAAAAGCATGGACTCCGCAGATTGGATCTTTATCGCTCTCGCGGGCGTTGCCGGCGCACTTTCCTGGCTCTTTTATTTCCTCGCATTGAAAGGCGGACAGGCAACTAAAGTCGTTGCCGTAGACCGACTGAGCATTGTGTTTGTCGTGGTTCTCGCCGTCATTCTCCTAGGTGAAAGTCTCGGTTGGAAATCCGTTGTCGGTGCCCTTCTCATGGTTTCCGGCGCGATACTTATAGCGTTAAAATGAAGAAAGACCCTGTATGTAAACCGTTCTCTGGTCAAACGAAAGTGCTATAATTCATGGACGATAAATGTTCAAGGAATTCGCTAAATTTTTAAAGGATTTCAACATCATCTCCTTAGCTGTCGGCTTTGTGATGGGGACCGCTTCGACTTCTCTCGTGAAATCGATGGTAAACGACGTGCTTATGCCGTTTATTGCTCCTTTTATGGGAGTCGAATCATGGACAGACGTCGTGTGGAACATCGGCCCGATCCGCCTTGCGATCGGATCATTTGCAGCCGAACTTTTTAATTTCGTCATTCTCGCCTTTATCATATTCATAATTGCCAAAAAACTCCTTAAACTGGAAATCGGCGCCAAGAAATAGATTCAAAAACCGGAATATCTCTGCGGTGATATCTAATTTCGTGATATGAAGATTCAGCTAATCTGTTCGACCCGCGCGCGACGCATATGAAATTTTTTCCCGGAAGACTACAATATAGTTATGCCCAAGAATAATTTCATTATTCCAGTTGCAATTTTTAGCGCCGCCATTATTGTCGGAACGCTCATAATCGGCGGGACTTTTTATAAAGTAAAATCTTTAAGCGATCTTATTTCCGTTACCGGTTCGGCACAAAAGAACATCACCTCCGACGTGGTTAAGTGGCAGGCAAGCTTTTCTAGAAACACCGGAGCTGATGGATTGAGGCAAGGCAACACCCAAATCAAGAGCGATTTAGACGCCGTTCTAAAATTTTTAAAAGACAACGGAGTGGAAGATAAAGACATCACTGTTTTTCCCGTATCCATCAATCCGGTATACGAACAGATGGAAGGCAAATATTACTATGGCGGCGGCGGAGTAATCAGCGGATATAATTTGAGTCAAAACATTAAAGTGGAATCAAATAAGGTCCAGGAAATAACTGACTTGGCTAACAACACCGGACCGATTGTTGACCAGGGAATACTTTTTTCAAGCCAGCCGCTTGAATATTACTACAGCAAAATAGCCGATCTTAAAGTGGAAATGCTCGCCGAAGCGACTAAAGATGCTCGTGCCAGAGCCGAAAAAATCGCTGAAAGCGCCGGTTCTCGTCTTGGCGATATTAGAGCCGCGAGCATGGGCGTAATGCAAATCACTCCGCCAAACTCGACCGAGATATCCGATTACGGATATTACGACACGACTTCCATAGAAAAACAGATTAACGCGATTGTCCGCGCTTCATTCTCGTTAAGATAATTTCTTTTCTTAATGCGCCACATGTAATCAACGCGGCTTCTGTAACCGCGTTAAGCGTAACTCCAACAATCACGCTTAGCGCGTTTTTTTTGACAAAACAACTCTTAAGCTGTAAAACCAAGGAACATTAACAACGTAAAAAGGAGGATAATTGTGATGAGTGAGAAGATTGTTATCGTGAAAATGCCACCCGGCTTTGCCGAAGAAAGAATTCGCAAGCAATGGTGTGGACTCCAAATTCCACTGGCTACGCCCGAAGAGTTGAAAGAAGACCCGCCGAGCAATATAAGCATCGGTGCGGAAAATAGGGGAGGCTATTTTGTTCTCAGATCGCAAGCCATCAAAGCCCTACGACATGCCGGAAAAAACGAAGCAGCCGATTTTTGGGAAAGCTTACCTATCGGGCGCTATCTGCGCTTCAACAAAGACTGTTGTGAACTCGTTTAGTCCACAGATTTTTAAATTCGTAATAAGGAGGTTTTGATATGCCCGCGATTAAATTCACTCCAGAAATAGCCCAACGTGCCGCTTATCTGTTTTACCAGCCTCGCCCGATGGAAATAATCGTGCTAAATCGGAGAATCGAGACCGCAAAAAGACTCGCGACGCAGCACTTATTGCTCTACGGTTACGTTGAACCGTGGGTAATCGAGACGATTGTTGGCATGAGGCTCGAAAAAGACGGCCTCTATGCAGCTTGGTTTGATGGACGAATAGGGTGACTGGAGAAAGGAGAACGCGAAAATGTTGACCGTCAGAGTCTGGTGCTCGCTGAAAAGTTCGAAAGTGCAACTCAAATACCTTTTTGGAGCGATCACGAGTGTGTGCACCAGCCTTTCCGCACTCGGGGTAGCGAACGAGGATGAGATGCTATGCCTTTTTTCGGCCAATCTCATGGAGTTCGGATTAGGCGAAACAATTCTTGTAGAAATAACCTTGCAGGGAAAAGCAGAAATTTGCCATCAACTCGCCCGAATGATCGGAAAAGCCGTAAAGAGACTTTATTCGGAATCCAAAGTCTCTGTTATTTTTTCCGAGGCAGAGGAATACTGGAACAGCGAGAAGCTTCAAAGGGTGCTTTGTAAGGCGAACGGGAACAAATGCAACATCTGCGGCAGATCATTCGGAGACGGTGACATCTGCGACGGCGGCCACGAAATCGGAACGGAGTATTCCACATAAATCATAACGCCCCACGTAAAAATGGGGCGTTTTTCTATGTTACAATTAACTTTATGAACATCAACGACTGGTTTGGAGCAATCGGAGGAGTCCAGAATATATTCCTGTTCGGTCTTGGACTGGGAGCCGTTGTCTCTTTCGGAGTCGTAATGTACGGAGGCATAAGATATATCCTCTCGCGAGATAATGCGAGTCAAAAAAAAGAAGCGATGTCCTGGATATGGTCTGCCGCCAAAGGACTTATGATTCTTGCCGGTGGATTCATTATTCTCTCCGTTGTAAATCCCGGGATATTAACAATTAGCTCCGCTCCTCTTGATCTTTTAGTTGACCCGTTAGAAATTCCTCCACCGCTTGAAGGCTCTTTTTTTGAAGGAATTGATTTTGGGACCGGCCTTCCCATATATGACACAAGTAAAGTCCTGATAGAGCCGGGCAAAATCACGTTGAAATGGTTGCCGGAAGGGGTAACGAAGGAAGAATTAATCAACGATCTGAACGCGCGCATAACGGAAGCGAACATTCAAGGAGTGGATTCAATAAAAGATGAGTCCGTTGGAAACAATATTTCAATTGTTATCACCATCAAAGATGGTTTTGACGCAAATACTATTGCCGGACAACTTCTTACACCTCGAGAAACGGGTGAATTAGCGCCGTCCGATAAATTAGTTTACACCGCCGCAGTGCCGCAATTATATCAAGGCCAAAGCCCCTGGGGAGACAAACCAATATGCGTGCCGGGTTGTCCGACTCAACACACGTTTAGAAACAGAGGATGTGGACCGACGTCTCTCGCCATGACTATCCTTTATCTTACAAAAAACCAATATTTGACTAAAAGCACCGCTGTTCAAACCATAGGAGCGCAGATAGTTAAAGGCGGAATGAAAAAATGCAACGGTAACGAGCCAAGCGGAGTGTACTCATCGGCATTCACGAGAATTCCCAAAAGCTACGGCCTAACATCCACCGAAGTTAATAATCAAAAAGAAGCGAAAAATTGTTTCCTTAAAGGAGGAGTGATGATCGGTTCGATGGCGGCTTCAAACGATGATCCAAAAGACCACACGTGGCATCCTCAATTCACGGATTATGCTCACTACATTGTGGTTAAAGGCATAGACGAAACTAAAAATTTATTTATCATAGCCGACCCCGGGGGTCGCACTAAATCATCGGAAATAGCGCACTATTTTAAACGCGACAGGGCAACCTGGTGCATCAGCGGCACAGGAGCGGGCGGCAAAAAAGCGGACGTGAATATTAACGCGGTTTGCGAAAACGGATGCACTTCGGAAACAGATACCGCGTTTTGTTCCAGACGCGGTTTAGAATGCGGGTCTTTCACCGGTCCTGACAACTGTGGAAAGCAACGAACAGTCAGTTCATGCGGTTCATGCGGATATTATGAGGTCTGCGGCGCTTTTGGACCCGCAAATACCTGTAATTCAACTCTTAGGTATTAATACAAATAGCGGCAGAAAAACAAAATAAAACACACCGATGAACATTACCGAATGGCTTTCCCCGAATAATCCTGTTCAAAATATCTTTCTCTATGCTTTAGGGATCAGTGCGATATTTGCGCTCGGACTTGTTGCGTATGGAGCGATAAAAAGAGCTACCGCTAAGAAAAAAAGCCTCAAAGAAAAAGAGACCTGGACATGGGCGGCCATCCAAGGACTCGTGATAATCACAGGAAGTTATTTAATCATTTCAGCTGTAGACATCGGACTTTCAACGATAAATGATCGGACAAATCCGAGTCTTGCTAAAACCGGTACGAGCCTGAAGATGGGAGCAATATCCCAAACGCTTAATATTTTTGAAAAATTGGGAGCGTCTATAGGAGGAATCTCTCTTCCATCCATTACGAATCTTGGTGCGGTTATAGGTACCCCGAAGATTGATCCAAAAATCGGTTCGGTGGATGAAGACATAGACATGGATCCACCCGCTGACAGTCCTCTTGTCGGAGATGACAATTCTTACGAACCGGAAAGATTTTATATTTTAGGGCGTGATCCGAAGACGGGGGACTTGAAAGTTGACTCTAAAAAAATGAAATTGGATGAAAGAAGCCGCACCATTGCCATCATAAATATTCCTACTAACGTAACGGTTGCAAAAATACTCGCTGATTTAAACACTCGAATAAGCAACAGATGCATACCCATAAAAGAACTGCGAAACGAATCCAAAGGAAAAACCGTACGCATAATTATCGCTTTTAATCAAACGGGTCAAAGCCTGCAAGCCATCGTGAATAAATTATTCACGCCAGTCACAAATAACCCGAGCAGCATTAATTTCACTACCGGCCCCGTTTTTAACAAGCCCACGAGTCAAAAATACTGTTTGGCAGTAGAACCTATTCCCATAAAGAAACCTAACGATGAGATTCCTACTATCCAAATGGGAGTTATTCGCTTGGCGCAGGGAGATCCCCGCTGGGGGAAAATAAGATACGGCAAAGCAGGATGCAAAAATTTCTCCTGGTCCGGATGCGCTCCCACTTCTTTTGCCATGGTTCTTCTTTACTTCACGGGCAATCAATACGCCACTTCCGAAAACGCCGTTACAACAGTTGGAAGCCTGATGACCACTAAAGGGTATCGAATATGCGGCAAGGGCACGGTGGAAAGAGCTTTTGTTTCTCAAAATATTCCCGCTCAATATGGGCTTACTTCTTACGTTATACCGGAAACGCCGGAAGACCTGAAAACTTGTTTTGAATCGGGAGGAGTAGCGATCGGACACACAAAAACCAACAGCATCAAATTTTCTCTAAGCGACCTTACCTGGCAACCTCGTTTCGGGAATCATTACCTTGTCTTGGACGGAATGTCCCTTACTCTTGACGCGACAGGCAAGATTAATCCAGACACTAATATTGTTTATTTTAAGGATCCATCAAAACAAAATACTGTCTCGTCCCAGATAACTCATTACTTTAACGCCGCCTATAACACCTATTGCATACAAAAGCCATAAGCAGACATTAAACAACAAAGACACCGCGATCGCGGTGTCTTTGTTGGTATAATTATTAAAGCGATGAAGAAAAAGAAAAAAGCTGTTTCCAATCAAGAAAAATGGCGAGAAATATTTTTAATCGCCATCATAGTGCTTACGGCCATAGGCGTGATCCTGTGTTTGATCAGTAAGATGAGAACCTAGCTCATTTTGACAAGATAATATTTTCGTGATACGGTAGCCGCATCTTTTAAAATTGAAAGACTAGGAGGAATCATCCGTGGATGAGAAGAAAAAGACGCCCGTCTCGACTATTATCTTTATCGTCTTAGTTTTCCTGCTTCTTGTCACCGCTATCGGGAACATCATTTGCCTTCTTTGCAACAAAGTCTCGATAGACGTCGCATCCGCTGGTGCAAACGCGAAGATAAACGCCACGGGAATAACAATTACCGGCTCGCCGTCTCCAGACGGAAAACTGGCTCCTGGCGTTTGGAGTGAACCCAAACCGATGACTATAAAGAACCTCGGCCTTCTGCCCGTCAGATATAAAATCAGCGCAGAGGCCAGTTCTGAATCGTTTCCCGGCTTCGCGGACGCGATTATGGTTTGCATTCGCAAAACGAACGGCGGGACAACCGACGCTAGCGATTGGCCGATAATTTATGAGGGGAAATTAAATAACCTTCATATTGACTCGGCTGAAACATTGGGAAACCTAAATTCCGGTGCCATCCACTGTTTTATCTGGGAATTCAAGCTCGATGATGCCGCAGACAATACCTCTCAAAACGTTGAAGCTACGTTTACCTATACGTTCACTGTTATGCCGATGAACACCTTCAGCTACTGGGGATAAAAACCCCTAACCTCGCCCCATACCGTCTGGTAAGGGGCTTTTTATATCTTTATTAGCCCTCTTGACAATGGTTTGTGCATATATTATTCTACCCTCCGTTTATCAGTTGCCTTAACAAGTTTGCGGAAGGAGAAGAAGAAATCTATTCCAACAATATTTCAGAGGAGGAAGATACTTTGAAGAACAAGAAAACCCTCATCGCCATTCTGATCGCGCTCATCATGGTCGTCGCCATCGGCAGCCTCGGCGTGTCCGCCTCGTGGGTGGACTCGAAGAAGATCGAGAACAACACGTTCGTAGCCGGTTCGCTCGTACTGCGCGTCGGAGAATCCGCGACCCTGCCCTTCGCCCTCGAGAACATCAAACCGGGCGACAACGGCATGGGCTTCGTGACCATCACGAACGATGGCAGCATCGATGCCAGATTGGCCATGGACTGGACCAAAACCATCGATGAGGAAAACGGCATCCTTGACCCCGAAGCCAAAGCCTACCCAAGACCTCTCGGCGGCCCCGGGCTCACAACGGGAGACTACCCGGGCAATGGCGGCGAGCTGGACATCTTTATGCAGTTCGCGCCTTATGCCGATCTGAACAGCGACAGGGTATTTGATGCCGGCGATATCCAGCTTGCCTACAACGGCCAGTCCACCCCCTATCCGGGCTTCCGGAGCGGCGTTCCTTACTGGAGCGGCCTGAATTCCTATGCAGCGCGCTGGAATAGCATTATGATCCTCGCCCCGGGCGCCTCGGTTGACATAGTCATTCCCTGGCAGTTCCCGACGGAGACCACGGACAACAATTATCACCAAAATATGTCGATGACCGATTCGCTCGGTTTCGACGTGGAGTTCGTCCTCGAACAGCCCTGACGCGCGGCGCCGGCAGCTGATGAAATCTCTTCTTTCTTTCGCCTTTCCTCAAAGCCCCTCTCTTAAAGAGGGGCTTTTCATATCCGCTCTATTGACAAATATTATAATATATATTATTTTCAACCTCGTTTGCTGGCTATTTAACAAATCCAAATTTGCGGAAGGGGAAGAAGAAATCCATTTCAAAATATCTTTAGGAGGAATCAATCTTGAAAAACCGCAGCAAAATCCTGCTTGTCATTGCGTTAGCGGCCATAATGGTCGTAGGCGGCTTAAGCCTCGGCACGGGCGCTAGCTTCAGCGACATCGGGACCTCCATCGGCAACTACTTCCAGGCAGGCAGCTTGGATATCACGGTGAACGGCAAGCAGGACAATGTCGCTGTTTTCGCCGTGGAGAATATGGGCCCGAGCCAGATCAGCCACCTGTCGTATAAGGTCAAAAACATCGGCACCAAGCCGGGTTACCTTGACCTCGAAAACTTCAGCGTGGTGAACGAAGAGAAAGGTCTCACGAACCCCGAAATCCTCGCCGGCGACACTACGAGCGATGTCGGCGAACTCGGCTCGCTGGTCAATTTGAGGCTCTTCATTGACTATGACTTGAACGGATGGATATCCGCGGGCGACAAGGTCATCTATGACGGCAAGCTGGACAATTTACCCGCGTCGTTTGAACTGAATGAGCCTTTGGCTCCCGGCCAGGAAATAAGCATCAGGCCTCTGATAGACTGGTGGTCCAGCCCGAACGACGATCTTGCTCAGACCGATAAGGTCACCGTGAGCTTCGAATTCCAGATAGGCCAGACGACTGCGCAGTAAAAACTACCGGCCTAAGTAGCCAGCAATTTCTTCTTCTCTCCGCTTCCCATAAGCCCCTCTCTTAAAGAGGGGTTTTAAATTTGTTACTTGACAAAAACTACTTTTTCTGATTATTCTAACCCGAACTCTGGAACACCGGAGCCAGGCCTTTTTCAACCAAATAAGATAAATAATTCGCGTAAAGGAGGTTCGTGCGTAGTGACTCTCAAAAAAATCGTTCCCGATGCACTCACCGTAATAGCTCTTTTCATCTTCTTTTTTATCGCCGTTGTAATGCCTCTTGTCGGCTGGAGCTTTCATCATGTCACGAGCGAAAGCATGGTTCCGACCCTATGTCTTGGAGACGAACATCTTTGTATCAAAACCGACATATCCAAAGTGGAAATCGGAGACATAATCGTCTTCAGTAGCCCTAACGACAGCACCGATTTGACGGTGCATAGAGCCGTAAGCATCGAAAAACGCGGGGAGGACATCTTCATAACGACGAAAGGAGACGCCAACAAAACGCCTGACCAGAAAGTTGTCACTAAAGACAATTTTCTCGGGAAAGCTCGCGGAAGAATTCCTCTTCTCGGATTCGTTCTTGGAAACAAGATCGCCCTAATGAGCCTTCTCTTTGTTCTGGGAAGTGCGCTGATTCTCGTCATTCTTCTTGAAAAGGAAAAGAGGAGACCGACGCGTGCCGAAGCGTTCTCGATGAAAAACGCTTTGGTTATTCTCGCGGTCATCGGAATATGCGCGTGGTCAATGATTGGCCACGGTGTGACCGAACAGAGAACGGTTCTCATTGAACATCCCGATGGCGGATATGTGATGGAAAAAAAAGTGACAACCCTGTTGCCCATGGAGATCTTTCTTGTCTCCGACGGCACGCTATCGGAAGATAACTTTCTTTTGATTCCGGGAGAAGAAAAAATAATCGCGATTGAGTCGGATAAAAAAAATATCACGCTCAAAAGCGGTTCGTTTCTCCCGTTGCTGCCCTTGCCGCTCTCTCTTGTTCACAATCTTTTCAAATGGTCGCCCTATGCAGTGGTGGCCGCGATGACTCTCGAAATACTCATTCCGGTCGGCGTAGTAATCGTCCTCGTGGCGGTTAAAAAACCTCGACGGAAAGAAAGAATCAAAAGGAGGATAACTGAATGAGAATTCCAAAGTGGCGGACAAAGCGTCCGTTCATCACCCTCGCGCCGTTCGTTCTTCTTTTTATCTTTGTCGTGTCCCTGGTGGGTTCGCTCATCATCGGCCCCGCCGCGGGAGACGGAAAAGAAAAGACAATCGCTTCCTATAAGCAAACGGGAAGCTTCACCTTGCAACCCTACGGCAATCATCAAAACGCCGCCGAGACCATTTTCCCGCCTATAACGGAAAATATGACGATGAATTTCGCCTATGTCTTGGCGCGCGATGAAGCCACAAAAGCCGAACCGTCGGAAAAGACTGTCTCCGTAAGAGCGGTACTTTCGGAAGTCAACGGGAAATGGCAAAAGGAAGTTCTCCAAACGGACGAAGTAAAAAAGCGCTCCGACAAAATGGAAATCTCTTTCCCGCTGGACTTCGGAAACATTCTCGCTACGGGAGCCCAAATCGAAAGGGACTTAAACCCGCGATACAACTCCCAGATAGAGTACTTCATGGACAACACCTACCGTCTGGACATCATAGCGACGGTGACTGACGGGAAAGAAACGCTCGTCGCCTCGGTAGGCGGAAAGCTCAATTCTTCGGTTTTTGAAATAGAAGATCAATTGAGCGGCGCTCACCGCGGCGAAGGATGTTGGGCCCTTTACGGCTTCGGCTATGATGCCCAAATCCGCGAAAACGCGCTCATCTCCGTCTCCAAAATAAGCAAAAAAGCGGAGACGGAAAAACCGGAGCCCGTGGAGAAGGGAGCCTTCTCCGTTACCCAAGGAGAAAACGCGGCTGACCTAATCTTCCTCTACGATCTGACTTCCGATAAGGAAATCGGAAATGTAAAAATTTCCGGAACGGTTGAAGTGGAAGGAACGAGCCTTGATAGGTGGCAAAAGGTCATTCTCTCGAAAAACCTGCAGTTCGATTCGGCGGAAGGGAAAATGGTCATTCCGCTCAATTCGGAAGACATTAAAACGGCAGTAAATCTCCTTGACTCTGCTGACCATCGCCCGTCGATGTCGGTTGACCTGAAGGTCAAAGCGAAACTTCATTTGGAGGCTTCTGTCGCGGAAGCCAATGTGAGCGATGAATTTCTTTCCGAATCCCTCACGGGAAAACTGGAAGGAGGCAAAATCGTCTGGAACACCGGCCCCGAAGTGGAAAAGCAGGGAGCGGTGAAGGAAACGGAAAAAACGCGCGCCGGTTGGCTCACGGGTTTATACGAAGCTTTTATCGTGCTCATGTATATTTCGCTTCCCGCAAGCGTTATTCTGCTGCTAGTGGGCGTATTCCTAAAAAAGAAGCCCGCATCAAACGAAACGTCGAAAGAGTGTCTGTTGAAGCAGAAAGAACGCGAGCTTACGAAAAAAAGCTATCGGCGGTCGCTCGAAGACATTTCCGCGCAATGGACGGGCCCTCGGCAGTATGAGCATTCAATGGAAGCCCTTGAAGGAGTGGCATCTGACGAAGGAGCCGCGGTTCATTTCTATATGGATTCCTTTGACGAAAATCGTATTTGTTATTGGGTCTATGGCCTGAAAGTTCTTTACTTGTTCGATGCCAAAAGGAAATAATTCCTTGCGGCAAAGCCTCGATTTTAACATCGGGGCTTTTTTATTAATAAAAATCCCCTTGAAGAAGGGGATTCTAAAATGCGAAACATAAGCGTCATATGGCGAAAACTCCGGCCACACCGCGATCAACGACAATGGCAACGAACTCATTTGAAAGATTCAAATTCATTGCCGCTTCTCCGTCAAAAGAGGCGAGCGCCCTTCTCACATCTTCGCGCGAAACGGACTTGATTACAAAATTGCTTTTTCCCAAATTGTATTTGCTCCAAAATCTTCCCGAAAGTTTTTGAAGCTCCTGGCCGTTTGCATCCGAAGTATTCAAGATGAGGATCACCGTATCCTTAATCGCTTCTTCCCGAACCGCGAGATAGTTCTTGAATGCCTCTATTTCTTCTGCCAGCCGGTTAAGTGTCTTTCTGGAGCGGCGTCTATGCCGTGCATTGTTGCAAAAAGCGATGCCAGAAATTACCGACCCTGCATCTTTTATGGAAAACATTGAGTTTCCTCCTTTCGCGCTTTTTTAGTTTGTAACGGACTGGACGAAAGTAAAGCACAAAATTGTCCTTACGACAATTGACGTCGTTTTATTTTTATTCTCATAGAATTAAAAAGGGGCAAAAAATCTGAAAGAAAATTATAAGCCGCCGCGCCCGCGGGTCCGATAAATCCGAGAAAAACAAGCGCGAGTCCGCAAGCGTTCGTGGCTCCCCATATTCCGAAGTCCTCAATTGAAACTCGGCGCGCCGCCCGAGCGATGCGCATGGCTGCGGGAAGAGTCAAGAGATTGTCCCGCATTAGAACAATTTGCGCCGAATCGATCGTCCCCTCGGCGCCGAGACCTCCCATGGCAACACCGACGCCGGCAATTGAAAGCGCCGCTGCGTCGTTCACTCCGTCGCCGACCATGGCGACTAAATCATTTTTTTGAAGTTGTCTTATAATTTCTACTTTTTCTTCGGGCATGAGCTCGGCGTGCCACTCGTCTACGCCTAATTGTTCAGCGATTGCTTCCGCGGCGCGTTTATTGTCGCCCGTAAGCATGACTATTTTTTGGATGCCAAGCTCTCGGAGCTCCTTTATCGATTTTTTGGCGTTTTCTCTTATCGTGTCGGCCGCTGTAATACATCCGATAACGCGCCCATTTTTGGAAACGTAAGAAACGCTGCGTCCAAGAGAAGCTTCCCTGTCCGCGGCTTCAATGATTTCCGGAGGAAAAGTGATGCCCTGTTCCTCCAAAAAAATTCTTTTCCCGGTAACGATTTTGTTTTTCCCTGTCTTCGCTACGACCCCTTTACCTCCCTTCTCTTCGGCGGAATCGGGAGCGGTGGTCTTAAATCCGCGCTCCAGGGCGTAATTCACGATAGCGCGCGATATTGGGTGATTGGAAAAAGAATCGGCGAAGAGGCTCCATTCAAGCACGTCGTCTTCAGAGTGTCCTTTCGTCCTGATAATCGAGGCTACGGAAAGAACGCCGGTCGTAAGCGTTCCCGTCTTGTCAAAAACGATCGTCCGGAGCTTGCCGAACATTTCCAAATGCCGGCTGCCTTTTACGATAATTCCTAGATTGGCCGCCGCGTGAATGGCTCGCAAATAGGTAATGGGTATGGCGATGGCGAGATCGTCCGCGCAGACCACGAGTACTACGGCTAAAACAAGAGGTAAATTACGAGTTATCGCAAAAAGAACGATTACTCCCAAAAACACGGAAATAAGATATATTTTCCCAAATCGTTCGCCCAAAGTCTGCGCCGAAGGTTTTTCATTCTGCGCCGATTCAACGAGCGCTATCACTCTCTCTATTGTCGTGTCTTTACCCACGTGAGTCGTTTTGACGCGCAAACTGCCCGATTGCATAAGCGTTCCGCTCATTACGCGACTTTTCTCCGATTTATCCACGGGAATCGACTCGCCGGTCAGTGACGACTCATCGACGGCCGCATTTCCCGAAAGCACTATGCCGTCTACCGGCATGCGTTCTCCTATTCCCACGGCAACAATATCGCCGATTTTAACGCTCCGGATATGGACATCAACCAACATTCCGTCTTTTTCGACCCGCGCGATTTCCGGCCGCAATTTCAAAAGACCGCGAACGCTCTTTTCCGTCCTGTCGCGCGTAACGTCATCAAGTATTCGCGCGGCGGCAAGCATCAACTCAATAAAAACGGCGGACATCCATTCACGGCTTAAAAGTGAAAATATAAGAGCCACCGAAGCGAGTGAATCCATTGAAGCCCACTCTTTCTCGCGGAACGAACGAATTACTCCCAAGAGTACGGGTACCAAACCGATAACGGCCATAATGGGAAGCACGTAAACGCCTATACCCGAAAGCATCCGACTGAAATGAAGGGTAAGGGTAACGATTAAAAAGAAAGACAAAACGGCGTCCAGACGATACCGGACGGAAAGTTTCATAACGACTTCATTTTATCATAGCCCCTGTCTTTTTATCGGCTGACTCGCGCACTCCTGTTGCAAATGTTTATCCACAACCCAAATTGCGCTTATTGTATAATTAAATAAAGGTTTTAAATAAAAAATAAGCGAATGAATAAAAAAGTAATCTTAGGAATTATTGTCGGCGTAATTATAGTCGCGATTGCCATCTACGCGATATTTGTTTGGAAGCCTTCTCCTTCCGTTCCCGAAGCCCCGAGCGCGGAACTCACGGGAACCGTGTCCTATCGCGAACGCATCGCGTTGCCTTCAGGCAGCATTATTGACGTTCAGATAAGGGACGTTTCGGAAGAAGATGACAACGCGACCGCAAAAATCGTGGCCGAAGAAAATATCGTCACCAGCGGCGAAAACGTCCCGATTCCTTTCGCGATAAAATACAATCCCGAAGATATTATTTCCGGTCACGTTTATACCGTCTTTGCGCGCATCTTTATGGATGACGAATTGAGATGGGTTACCGACACTCCCACCTTCCTTCTTGAAGAAGAAGAACCGATACAAAACGTTGATTTGATGCTTTCTGCCACCAGTACCTCTTCCGAAGGAGCGCTCAAGACGGAAGACTTGGAAGGAAAAACGTTCCGCATAGCTTCCTATAACGGCGTTGCGACCGATCTCGATTACGAATATACCGTTGCCTTTAGCGAGAATTCCATTAACGCGCACGTTTGCAATGCGATGTTTGGCGGATTCGCTCTTACAAACAGCACTCTAAGAGGAATGTTGGCCTCAACCCTCATGTATTGCATTGAACCGGCCGAAATGATGAACATTGAAGACGCGTTGAAATCTCTTTTGACCTCGGGTGCCTCCGCTTCGCTCTCGGGTGATACGTTAACCCTTTCGGGAAGCGGCAAAACATTAGTTTTAACGGAAATCCAATGATCAAAAAGATAATAATATTGATCGTGGTCTTGCTCTTGCTCGGAGCGGGCGCTTGGTATTTCTTTGGTGAGAAAAAAGCTTCTCCCACTCCGTCCCTGACGGCCACTTTCGTTTGCGAAAATGACAAGACGATTGAAGCTTCGTTCTTTAAAGGCGAATCTGTTCCGGTGGAACCCGAAGAAATGCCGGTTTCTACGGACAGCGTTAAACTCGTCTTAAGCGATGGCCGCAAATTTGACTTGACTCAAGTTATTGCCGCTTCCGGCGCGAGATATGCGAACAGCGACGAATCGTTTGTTTTTTGGAATAAGGGAGATGACGCCCTGATTCTTGAAAACGGCGAAGAAGCGGATTTCAGGAATTGTAAAGTCGCTACGCAAGTTACGGCTTGCACTCAAGACGCGAAACTTTGCTCTGACGGAACGGCTGTTGGAAGAGAAGGGCCAAACTGTGAATTTCCAGCTTGCCCTGGAGAATAGTTACCGAAGTCTGATTGTATTCAAAAACCCGAACGAAACGTTCGGGTTTTTGGTGTTATAATTATGCCTATGAAACTAGCAGTTAAAATCATCACGGTTTTATTGGGACTTAGCGTTCTTGCGGGTCTCGTCTATTACGGAATGAATCGTTTGAGCGTGCCAGCGACAAACGATGAAGAGGCCGCAAGAAAAGTAATAGAGGAATTTGGTTCGCGTCTTAAAAACGTTTCTTTGCTTGCTCCCGCGGATGTACTAAAGCAAAGTATGGAGAAAAATTACAAAGAATTAGTCGTACCCGCTCTTTTATCTGCTTGGGAAGCGGACCCGAGTATTACACCGGGGAGACTCACTTCTAGTCCTTGGCCCGATCGCATTGAAATAACGAGCATGAGTAGGTCAAACGACACTTATAAGGTTGAGGGCTTTATTATTGAGCTCACGAGCGTAGAAACTACGGAAGGAGGAAAAGCCGCGAGAATTCCCATTTCGCTCGCTATCGTTAAGCAAGAAAAAAAATGGCTCATCAATGCGGTTATGTTTGATGAAAATCCTTCTTTGGAATATAGAAACGACACCTACGGTTTTTATTTTACCCTGCCTGATAGCTGGGAAGGGTACTCCATCGTTAAAGGCGGTTGGGAAGGAAACTTCATAGATAGCTCTTCCGGAACGACATCGGGACCGCTTCTTTCAATAAGACATCCCGACTGGTCAGAAGATGTGCCAAGGCAAGATATCCCCATTATGATTTTCACCCATTCCGAATGGGAAGCTGTCGTAGCCGAACGTCTTAGTGTCGGAGCAGCGCCTATTCCTCCGAGCGAACTTGGTCAAAACACGAATTACGTGTTTGCTCTTCCCGCGAGATATAACTTTGCCTTTCCCGTAGGATTTGAGGAAGTGGAGCAAATCATTGCGGGAAATCCTTTACGTGCGTTTTAAGCCTTTCTTTCGAGGACTACCCAAGTCATTCCGGAGTGAGGTAAAATCAGCGTATGAGAATTCTCTACCATAACCCCACTTGCGGATCGGGGATTGAACAGATCGGTTACATTTTTCTTTTGCTTTTAAAAAAGCTCGGTCATGAGATTGATTTATGGAACACCCAATGCGCCAATCAACAGGAAAATTTCATATCCAAAACGGTCGGTAACTACGACATGGTTTTCTTAAACGCCGCCCACAAACTGTCTTTTGACCGGATTATAAAATCTCCGGCGGATAACATTTTTAACATTTCTCACGATGGCACCGAATTACCAGTATTCTGTAAGCAGCTTAGCCTAAACTATCTTCATCAGTACCAATTTCTTCCGGAGCAAAACGCCCGCAAAGTGATTTTTCCGCTTACTTATCCTTACGCCTACGACAAGCGGGAATATGAACGCGACCGGCCGTACAAATTCGTTTATGCCGGACGCTGGTGCGAAGCCAAGTTCCATCCCTCCGTCAAAAAATTCATGGAAGAAAATAAAATCAAAATGGATTTTGTTTTCGTAAATATTATAGATGACGGCTATTCGCCCGACACGATCGCGAAAACCGGCTTTAAAGACGCAAATGTCGGAGATATCGCCGGATATTTGAGAAAAACAGAATATCTGCTCGTGCCCTCAACAACCGAGTGTATCACCCTTGTTGCTGGCGAAGCGCTCGTTAACGGATGCATTCCGATAGTGCTTGAAACGGAACAGGAAGAACACAAACAGTTTATTAACTGCATCACCGCCTATTCTCCCGAGGAATTTAATAACGTAATCGCCACTCTCGCCGAAAGCGACACCGACCCCGAGGGATTGAACCGAAAAAAAGTTTTTGATTTTTCAAATCAAATGTGGTCTATTGACAAAACGCTTGATGAACTGCGGACGATTTTCGGAACTGGTAATAATGGAAAAATAAACGTTATCTTTGACGACAACGCGATTGCTCACGATGAGAAAGGACTCGAGAAAACTTTACCCTACATTAACGCGACAATAATTACGGGAGAAACGATAGCTTGAAGTTTATTGCCCGATAGTTTAACTTTAGCGGAGCTTTTTTAAAAAGGAGGGATTTTTATGTTTCGTCTTTCGGAACCGAGCGGACTTATCTTACTCGATGATATTCTTACGGAAAAACCCGATTATCGTTTTTATCACATTCGTCCGGAAAATATTCCAAAAGAACACTGCGTTCGATTCGGCAATTCAACAAAAGCGGTCGAAGGCCTTCTTGCCGTTTTCAAGAAGAAAGGATTTTGGGGCGCGCTCACAATTACCGAAAGGGCAATGCTCTTAAAAAATGGTCTTCTCGAACCCGACGACAACTTTTCTAATCTCATAGATCAAGTGGACGCAATTGGCCCCCGTTTTACTTTTCGGTCCTTTCCGCCCTGTTATGTCTTAAAAGACGCGGCTGGGACTTTTTATGTGACCAAATTCTTTATTGGCCTGCTTGCCGCCCCGGATCACGTTTTTAAAGAACGCAAAGTTAGAATTAAGAACGTACCGAGAGGGGATGTATGCACACCCGGAGATGAATATTGCTGGGAGTGCGGTTACGTCGCTCCGGCGGAAATCTTTTTTGGGAGAGATAGATGCCCGAATCCCAACTGTCCGCATCCGGGAAACTGGAACGATTAACCCGCGTTAAGCGTGGATTAACAAAAAAACCGCGCTTTACGCGGTTTTTATTTTATCTCGCCGCTTGAATACTTGGGCGAAGCATTATTTATTCCGCTCGTTTTGTAGTAATCCCATGGAGCGCACATTCCGTCAATGGAATTCATATCAAACGCCACTTCTTTTCCGGGACCGTGACGGCAACGTTCAACGCCGGAATTGCAATCAAGCACCGAAAACTTGTAACCCTTGTTTAATGTCTCTTCAATCACGTCGTAACTCATTCCCTCATCGTAGAAATGAATGAAGAAATCTTGATATATTCTCCCCTTGGGGAACATCGTATGGAGGGTATTTTTGTTGAAATTGGTAACTTGGCATTCCACCAAATCCAAATGTTTTACGCCCATGTCGTTTAAGCGCGGAAGTGCCGCAAACAATTTATCGCGATAATGGGGCAAAGAAGGCAATTCCACCGTGCCCGTAAATCCTTTTTTAATTGCACGTTCCAAGTTTTGATAAACTTCTTCCGAAAAACCGCTCGCGGCGATATGAAACCGAAGCTCTTGCACTCCCCAGTCTTTCATTCGCAAGAGATTTTCTTCATTCGCCAAAATGCCATTCGTGTAAACGTATAAATAGGTATTGAGTCTCTTTTTGACTTCGGCTTCCCGGATCACTTTTACGAATCTTTCAAGCTGATCCATGTAAAGCAAAGTCTCTCCCGAACTTTGAAGAGCCACTATTATCGGTCGCCAAGTGGGATTCAAGGACTTCGCAAAAACATCCGTTAACATCCGATCTATTTCCCCCTGAGTTTGGTCTCTTCTTGCGGGATCGTAATAACAATAAGGACAGCGGCACATGCACTGAGCGCCGATTTGCATTCCGGTTGAAAGTTCCGGCGTAAAACATCCCCGGCATCCGGGCGATATTTTGCCGATATGCACCGCGTGTCCGGAAGCGTGAAACTCAAGTCCCTTGATTGACTGCTGGCGCTTGAGCTTTTCCGAAATTATTTCCTGATAGAGAACGAGTCTCATACACCCACATGTATACATCCTAGTAAGGGTAGGGGTCAAAGGTTATCATTTAGATGGACCATGTCGGAACGTCGAAAAATCATTCTGGGACTCGTTTTTTGCGTTACTCTTCTTTCCTTGATCGGAACGATTATTTTTTATCCGGAAGCGAGAAATTTCTTTTTTCTGCAAGATAAGACTTCGTTTTGCGTTACGGGGGAAATACCGTACGGCATCGGTACGATAGACCCCGAATTCAGCATTTCGAAAAGTGAATTTACCGAAGCGGTGAAAAAAGCGGAAACGCTCTGGGAATCAGCCCTGGGAAAAGATGTTTTTGTGGAAAGCACTTCTCCCGATCGCATGGATATCAACCTTGTTTTTGATGACAGGCAAGCCGGAACAATCGCGCTTAAAAATAAGATTGAGGGAATAAATTCCGCGGAAGGAAAATACGAAGCGGCCCGGAACGAATATCTTAGTTTGTCTGGGGGACTTACCTCACGAAAACTAGAAATAGATTTCTTGGAAAACGCGTATTCTTCGCTTAAGAACGAGCTTGTTTCCGCAAATACTCTCTATAACGCTAAAGTTGAAAATTATGAGAGCGAAGTTGCTTATTGGAACGCTCGCGGCGGTGCCTCTGAACCGGAATATTCCCGGATTATGTCGGAGAAAAAAGAACTAGATAATCTTTACGAACAAATTAGAGTCAAAGAAGAAACGCTAAAGATAAGAGAAACCAATTTGAATGAAAAAATTGCCGCGTATAACGAATTGGTTTCACAGGTAAATACCGTTGCGGGAATGACAAACCGGCTTGCCAACTCGTTAAACGTAGGCATAGAAGATTATAATCGTTTGCAGGCGGATCGCGAGGAATTTGTCACGGGCAATTACAAAGTGCAAAACGGCGAAAAATCAATTGACGTTTATCAGTTTTACGACGACAAAGACCTGGTGGTTATTCTCGCTCACGAAATGGGTCACGCTCTGGGTCTCCCGCACGCAACTACGGAAGATTCTGTAATGTATCCCAAGATGATAAGCCAGGAGGCGAAACTCTCTGCGGAAGATATATCCTTTCTTAAATCGGTTTGTAAATAAATAAAAACGGCTATCTTAGAGATAGCCGTTTTTGGTTTTTATTTAGAAGGAAACAACTTTTCTCATGCACGTCCACGTTTCGCCATCGGCTCTTGTGGAAAGAATCAATCGGGGTTTGCCACCCGAAGAGAAGTCTACGCCAACGTATTTATCGTCAACCCTTGAACCCAGAGCAAAGACCGTTGAACCGAAAAGTTCAATATCCGACTCTTGGGCATTCATCATGTATTCGTACCACCACAAAAGTTCCGCGAGAGTAAGGTATCTTCTGCTCTTCTCCCGCTCCGGAGCGATTGCCAGTTCGTCTTTTGCATGGGGTCTTACGTGATACACGATATAAGGTGTTGGCGGCGGAGCGATCAAATTTTTCACTCGCTCCAAGTCCACCTCTGAAGTCTGATAGCTCGGTCCCATAAGCCGGTCCGGCTCGCAGGGTACTAGGCAAACTCGCCCTCCTACATCCCTACCTTCGGCTCCAGAGAGATAACGAAAGAGCGTGTCTCGGAGAAGCGTTCTTACCCTTTTCATGAAATGGCGTCTGTCGTCACATCCCATTCTCTTCAACCGGGAAAGCTGCTCTTCGGTCTGCGTGAGGACCATTTGACCTCTCCTGCTGATCTTACGTGCGTTGGCCATCAATAAAAACCTCCTATTAAAATTTTTTAAGAATACGTACGGTGATTAAACTACTCCGCGCCCTTTTTGTCAAAATGAGCTAAAATAAAAGTATATGAAGATACCGAGCATTTTTTACCAATTTAAAAACGAAAAAGTATTGGTCGTCGTTTCGGGAACTGAACGTGCCAAATTATTTAAAACTCAAAACGGAGAAATGGAAGACATCGGTTTAGTTTCTCTGGAAAAAATAAAATATTCCGACAAAGAAGGGACTTACAACGCCCCCGGCGGCCTATTTCGCGGCGGCAGCGTTTTGGATGACGTCTCGGAACGCGAGAAAAAACAGTTTATGGAGCTTCTAGCCCGTAAATACGACGAGCTGAGGAATGAAAAATTTGATTATATTGCCCTACTTGCTCCTTCAAACGTTTTACACGAAATTATCGGCTGTTTTGACATCCCAAAAACCGAAAAAGAGGGTAAAGTAAGGGTAATCAAGGAAGGAAATTACCTTCACGCGACTCCGGAAGAACTGTTTCGTCTTCTCTCCGAAGCGTTAAATCCGCTCGCGGGTTAAGCGAAAATTATTCCCGTCTGTGGACAACTGAAGGCACCCCTTTCAATGCTCGCTTTTTGCGTCCTTGTCCTTTCTTCTTCGGGGACTAAAATTAAGTTAACTAGTAACTCCTAACATGACGGTAATAAAAAGAGACGGCACCAAAGCCGAGTTTGATAAGGGTCGCATCTATAACGCCATAATGAAGGCGGCCGAAACGACCGGCGAACTAAAAGAAGCTGAAGCGAGGAAAATAACGGAAATCGTTACCCACTATCTCGGAAAAGCGGAGAAATTCAAGGCGGACGTTCACGTTGAGGAAATCCAAGACGTGGTGGAGTTCGCCTTAATGAGCTCCGGCTATTGGAAAACGGCTAAGGCTTACATCGTTTATCGCGAGAAACGTTCTCAAGCGCGGGCGACCAAAGGAGTCGTCATTGAGGTGGAGAACGCGATGAAGGAATATTTGGAACAAGCCGATTGGAGAGTAAAAGAAAACGCCAATTTGGACTATTCCTTAGGCGGACTCATTATTCGGATCGCAGGAAAAATAGTCGCGAATTATTGGTTAAACTACGTTTACACGGAAGAGATCAGGGAAGCGCACAAATCGGGCGACATTCACATTCATGATCTGGATTTCTTTGCCGGATATTGCGCCGGTTGGAGTTTGCGCCAGCTTTTGGAAGAAGGATTCAATGGCGTCCCGGGGAAAGTGGAATCAAAACCGGCAAAACACTTGGAAGTGGCCGTTGCTCAAATGGTTAATTTTCTGGGTACGTTGCAAAACGAATGGGCAGGAGCGCAAGCGTTTTCTTCTTTTGATACTTATCTGGCCCCTCTCGTGAAAATTGATAATCTGGATCAAAAACGGGTCAAACAGTGCATTCAACAATTCGTGTTCAGCATTAACACTCCGTCTCGCTGGGGAACGCAAACTCCTTTCGTAAACGTTACTTTTGATTGGGTCTGTCCGCCGGACATGAAGGAGAAGCATCCGACGATCGGCGGAGAAGAGCTTAATTTTACCTATAGCGACTGCCAAAAAGAGATGGATATGATAAACAAAGCCTTCATTGAGGTTTTGACCGAAGGAGACATGCACGGCCGGATTTTCACTTTTCCCATTCCGACCTATAACATCACGCGTGACTTTGACTGGGAGAACGAAAACGTAAAACCCTTGTTTGAAATGACCGCAAAATACGGCATTCCGTATTTCCAGAACTTCGTGAATTCCAGTTTAAATCCTTCCGATGTCCGCAGCATGTGCTGCAGGCTCCAGCTTGATCTTCGGGAACTTCGCGCCCGCCAAGGAGGGCTTTTCGGTTCGGCGGAACTCACCGGCTCTTTGGGCGTAGTAACCTTGAATCTTGCCCGCATAGGATATCTTTCAAAGACCAAAAAAGAATTTTTGGACAGTGTCGGACGACTGATGGATATCGCAAAGCAATCTCTTGAAATGAAGAGAAAAGTGGTTGACGAGAACATGGAACGCGGACTTTTGCCCTACACCAAAAGGTATTTGGGGAGTCTCCACAATCATTTCTCTACGATCGGCATAAACGGAATGAACGAAGCGCTTATGAATTTCATGGACAAGGACATTTCGGATCCCGAAGCCAAGAAATTCGCCTTGGAAGTGCTTGATCACATCCGCAACAAACTCTCCGATTATCAGGAAGAAACGGGAAATATTTACAATCTTGAAGCAACTCCGGCGGAAGGAGCCACCTATCGTTTTGCCAAAGAAGACGTAAGCCGGTTCCCCGGTATCATTCATCAAGGGCCGAACGAAGCTCCTTATTACACGAACTCAACCCACCTGCCCGTTAACTACACGGACGATCCACTTGCCGTTTTGACCCATCAGGACGAACTTCAAACGAAATATACCGGCGGGACGGTCGCTCATCTTTTCTTCGGCGAAAGCGTTCCCGATTGGCGCGCTTGCCGCGATTTCGCGAGAAAAGTAGCGAATAATTACAAGCTTCCTTATTTCACGATTACTCCCACCTTTAGCATCTGCAGTAAGGACGGATACTTGAACGGCGAAGTGGAGAACTGTCCCAAATGCGGTTCGGAATGCGAAATCTGGTCAAGAGTAGTCGGTTATTATCGACCGGTTAAACATTGGAACAAAGGCAAGCAATCCGAATTCAAGGACCGGAAAGAATACGTCGTTCCCGTTATAAACCAATAATTATGTTTCTCGGCGGTTATCAAAAGGTTAGCCTCATAGACTACCCGGGCGTTGTCGCATCCGTTGTTTTTTTGCGTGGCTGCAATTTTATGTGCCCTTATTGTCATAATCCGGAGCTTCTTTCCGCGGAAGGAGGAATCGTTTTGGAAGAAGAATTTTTCTCAATGCTTTTCGCAAATCGCCGAATGCTTGATGGAGTCTGCGTTACCGGAGGAGAACCTTGTCTTCAACTCGAACTTCCGGAATTCCTGTCTAAACTGAAAGACATGGGGTTTAAGGTCAAACTTGATACGAACGGTTCGGAGCCCGACATGCTTGGGTTTATCCTAGACAAAGGCCTCGCCGATTACGTGGCTATGGATATCAAATCCTCTTGGGAAAATTATTCGCGCATCGCTCGTCCGGATTCTTCCGCTGACAAAGTTAAGAAATCCCTTGCCGTGCTCCAAAATTCTCGCACCGATCATGAATTCCGGACGACCATTTTTCCGGGCGTGCATACGATGGACGATTTTCTCTCCATTGCCGGATATTTAAAGGACGGAAGCAAATATTTTGTTCAGAACATAAAACGCGAAAAAACCCTGGAAGAAATTTTTGCGGAGACTGATTTGTTCGCCGAAAACGTGGCGGAAGAACTCGGAAATCGTTTTCCAAAGCTGCTAATCGACCACCGATGATGTTATAATTTGGGCGTTAAATGCCCTCTATTTTCAAAAATTCGTCCGACAAGATAATTTTTATCGGGACAATTGTTTTTTTCGCCGTTATCGCGATTTTCGTGTTTCTGAATCCTTTTTCTGAAAGAACGAAAGTTAATGCGCCTGCGGAAAAACTGAAAATAGCCACCACGGTAATTCCGGTTGAAAGTCTCGCGCGGGAGATAGGAGGCGATAAGGTAACGCTTACGCTCATAGTGCCCGAAGGCCAATCTCCTCACACTTTTGAGCCTACTCCGGAAACGATGAAAAACGTTTCCGGCGCCGCATCCGTTTTTAAGATCGGAATTATTGATGATTGGGCATCGGATGTCGCTTCTTCTTTTAATATTCCCGTATTTTACGTTGGCGAAGGAACCGATCTTATAACGAACGAAGGAATAGATCCTCATTACTGGCTTTCCATTAAAAACGGAAAAATAATCGCTCAAAACATCGCGGAGGAATTTACCCGTCTTGATAAAGAAAACGCGGATTATTACGCCGCAAACCTAACCGCCTTCGTTAAAAAAGCCGATGAAACCGATACCGAGATAAAAGAAACTCTTTCGGGAATAAAAAACCGGAACATCATCACTTTCCATGACGCTTGGGAATATTTTGCGAGGGATTACGATTTAAACGTAGTCGCGGTTTACGAACCTTCTCCCGGAAAAGAACCGCTTCCGCAGGACGTTAAGTCTCTTATAGACAAGGCGAAAGAATACGACATCGGAACGTTTTTCTCCGAAATCCAGTATTCTTCGGCGCCGCTCCGGGCGATAGGTGAAGATGAAGGAATAAAGATAGTACCGTTGAATCCTTTGGAAACAAAAGGCGCGTATCTTGATACTATTCTGGAAAACGCTAAGACGATAAGGGATGCTTTAAAATGAAAAAAGTTTTAGACATTAAAGATTTGTCCGTATTGTTCGGCGACAACTACGTTTTAAGAGACGTATCGCTAAGCGTCACAATGGGCGAAGTGGTAGCCGTCATAGGTCCGAATGGTTCGGGAAAAACAACTCTCCTTAGGGCCATTCTTGGCCTCATCCCGTATTCTGGAAAAATAACTTTGCCCAAAATCCGCGCCGGCAATAAAAACATCGGTTACGTTCCGCAAAGATTTCAATTTGACCCTAAATTCCCCATAACCGTCTCGGAGCTCATAGGAATGTCCACTCCGCCGCCGAAAAAAAAAGAGAAATGGAAAATGATGGAAGAGATCGGAATTACTTATCTCGAGAACCGGATGGTGGGATCTCTCTCCGGCGGCGAATTGCAGAAAGTTTTGATAGCCCGCTCCGCCATCAAAAAACCGAAGCTCTGGCTTTTGGACGAGGCTACGAGCGGAATTGATGCCGCTAAAACTTCCGGCTTTTTTGATCTTGTCCGTAAAATGAAAGATAAATGGAAATCGGGGATTATCGTCGTTTCTCACGAGATGGACATAGTGCATCGTCTTGCCGACAAAGTGATCGGGCTTAACAACGAGATTATTTTTGAAGGAAAACCGGACGAAGCTCTTTCTTCGGTTCATTTCAAAGAACTTTACGGGAAAGAATTCAGCTTCATATCAAAAAAATGACCGAAATATTTGGATATTCTTTCATGCAGAACGCGGCCCTTGCCGGCCTTTCGCTTGGGATACTTCTTTCTTACGTCGGCGTTTTTGTCGTATTGAAAAAAATGTCGTTTTTCGGTGACGGTATCGCTCACGCGTCTCTTGCCGGAGTCGCCGCCGCCGTGCTTATGGGCAATAATCCCATTATCGGCGGCATCGCCGCCGCCGCTGTTTTTGCCATTCTGATCTTTATTCTTGAAGAAAAATTCGGAGCCTCGGGGGACGCGGCTTTGGGCATAATATTTACCTCCGGCATGGCTTTGGGACTAATTCTTATCGGCCTCGCGCCCGGATACAGAACGGAACTTATGTCGTATCTTTTTGGAAATATTCTTGCGATAAGCAGATCGGAAGCCGTTATTTCGGCCGTTCTCGCCGTCGTGTTTACGATCGTGCTTTTCGTTCTTCGCAGGCGGATAGGGCTTTTGGCCTTAAGTGAAGAACTCGCCACTGCCGAAGACAAAAGAGCCAAAACGATAAAATTGCTTTTTTACATCATCACGGCCATATCCACGGTTCTGGGCATTAAAGTATTGGGGATCGTCTTGGTCTCGGCGGCCATAATAATTCCCGCGTCTTGCGCCAAACTCATCGCCCGATCGTTTATGGCAATGAGTATTCTTGCCATTGTTTTCTCGGAAATATTCATAAGTATCGGTCTCATAAGCTCGTATTCCTTAAACATCGGTGCGGGATCGGCGATCGTCCTTGTCGGCGCAATATCTTTCCTCGCAATCCAGATTATTTATTACGTTTTAAACGCTCTTAAAAGAAAGACTCCTTGAATTCCGACAGATTTGGTATGATATACCAATGAACAAGACTATTAAGAACGCTTTGGGCATTGTGGGCGCGGTATTCGCGATTATTCTCGCCGGAAGCGCCGCATCGTACGTCAATACTTACTCAAAATCCATTGAGCCCTCGTCGTTCCGGAACTTTTCCGTGTCGGCCGAAGGCGAAGCGGTCGGTATTCCGGATGTCGCCGAATTTACGGTCGGCGTCGTAACTGAAGGGGGAACGAACATAGGAACTCTTCAAGACGAAAATACCGCCAAAACGAACGCCATCATTTCCTTCGTCAAGGAAAACGGCGTGGAAGATAAAGACGTTAAAACAAGCTGGTATGATATTTCTCCGAGATATACGACTTGCTACGGAGACGGGATTTGTCCTCCGCGCCAAATTGTTGGCTATACGATTTCTTCTTCCATAACGGTCAAAATGCGCGATTTCAGCAAAACCGGAGACATTCTTTCGGGAGTTATCACAAAAGGAGCAAACACCGTTTCAAGCCTTACGTTTAAGATTGACGATGAGGACGCCACGCGAAAAGAAGCGAGAGATAAGGCCATATCCAAAGCGAAAATAAAAGCGAAAGAACTCGCCGACTCGGCCGGATTCAAAGTTGGAAGATTGCTCTCTATAAACGAAGGTTATGCGACTCCTTATTATGCGGCGGGAGCGGTAATGGATTCTTACTATAAAGAAGCCGCTCTTTCTTCCAGAACTCCCGTTGCTCTTGAACCCGGTTCGCAAGAGTTGACGGTTACGGTCACCCTTACTTACGAAATAAAATAAATTTCCTTGTCCGATAAGATAAAAATATTGCTTGTCGGATTGGCTCTTCTTGTAGCGGCCGTCATTATCACCGCATTGCTTTTCTTTTCGGGTAAAGAAAAATCCGCTACATCGCCGGAACCGACCGGAAACGGAACCACGACTTCCGTTAGCGAAGGGACTTATACGAGAAAAGGAACGATAACTTCCATTTCGGTTGAGCGAACGGACATAACCGTTTTATCGGAAGACGGCGGACATTCATTCTCCGTTTTTTCGGCGGCCGTAACGGACGTCAATAACAATCCGATTAACTCAACCGACCTGGTTGTCGGTATGGATGTGGAAGCGGTTGTGGAGAAGGGTTACGCCTTGTCTTTGCACGTAACCAAAAATCCGCCTATTGCCGTGATTTCCCCGACCTTGAATTCCGTCACGAATCTTGCCTTTAACGTGGAAGGTATCGCTTACGGGAAACAAGGAAAAGCCTGCCTTGAGCTCAATAACCGAAGAACGGGAACCGTCTATGAAACCGATCTCTCGGCGGATATCTCCTCTGACGGAAAATTTTCTATTCCTATTGATCTTTCTTCGGCCTTGGACGCCATGTCGGGCGATATGATTGACGGAAAACTTTCGGTTTGCGGCGAAAAAGAAAATATTCCCGTCTCATGGGGATATTATTCGGGGCTTACTTCCCGCATAAAAGTTTATTTTCTTAAAGACTCTTGCAGTACTTCGTATTACGTGGAGCGCGTGATTTTGGCTTCCCGTTCTCCGGTAAGAGCCGCGATCGAGGAAATGTTAAAAGGACCGAACGCTAAAGAAACCAAGACGGGCATTTTTTCTGTTGCGAAACCGACGGAACGCATTCGTTCCATTAACGTAAGCGCTGATGCCGTCTACATTGACTTTTATTCTTCCATCACAAGCGTTGTCCGCTGCAGTCCTTCTGCTTTAAGAACGCAAATCGTAAGAACCTTGAGCCAATTTCCCACGGAAAACGTTGTCATCACGATTGAAGGAGAAAAGAATAATCCTTTAAATTAAATTGTTTTCTTTCTTTTGATGTAGCCCTGGGTTTAGATTAAAATCCACTAAAGAAAAATGATTCGGAAAATCGCTAAATGGCTGATTGCTTTGACGCTTTTGTTCGCAGGACTTGTTATTTATATTTGGTCGGAAACGAACGTTCCTGCCATAAGAAACATAAACATCCCTCTTGCTGATTTCCCCGGCAAACTGAAAATAGTTCACATAAGTGACTCTCACGGTCGCGAAATATCTGAAAATGGTCGTTTGATTCGCGCCATCCGTTCTTTTTCTCCCGATGTAGTCGTTTTAACGGGAGACATGATTGATAAATCAACGACCGATTTTACCCCGGTTTTAAACACGATTAGCGAGTTATCCGGCGCATATCCCGTTCTATTCATTCCAGGGAATCATGAACACGCGAATCCCAAAGGAGAATTATTTATCAATTCGGTTCGCCGTTCCGGCGCCACCGTCCTTCTAAACGATTCCCGAATTATAAACGGTATCTCCATCTGCGGCGTAGACGACATTAATTTGGGACTAGCCGACGTTCCCGCGGCAATGGAGGCAAACGGACGTTGCGACATCCTCCTTAGTCACTCACCGGCGATTAACGAATCCATTCGCGGATTGAACATCCCTCTCGTTCTTGCGGGACACACTCACGGCGGGCAAATAAGACTTCCCGTTGTTGGCGCCTTGCTTCTTCCTGATCAAAATATTCCCGCCAATCTTGTAAATGGGCTCGTAAACGACGATGGAACTTGGTTCTATGTTTCGGTTGGTCTTGGTACGAGCGTAATCCCCGTGCGGTTTATGGATCGGGCGGAAGTCGGTCTCATAACGGTGACTCCTGAATGAAATTATCGGTTAAAGTGTTTCCGAATTCTCCCAAAAATTCTCTCGTTAAAAAAGGGGACGATGTTTTTGAAATCAGACTGACCGCATCTCCCGAGAGAGGAAAAGCGAACAAAGCGGCTGCAAAAATGCTCGCCGAATTTTTCCGCGTTCCCGTTTCGCAGGTAAAATTGTTAAAAGGAGCGCGTGATAGAAACAAATTATTTTCTCTATGATAGGCGAGGGAATTTACGCTTTTTGGAAACCGAAAGGCGTTTCTTCGGCCGGTTTTTTGCGCAAGATTAAAAAAGAAAATGGTATCAAAAAAATCGGCCACGCCGGAACGCTTGATCCTTTGGCTGAAGGAATTCTTGTTGTGGGTATCGGCAAAGGAACGAAATTGCTTACAAACGTTTCGGGATCGGAAAAAGAGTACATGGGGGTAGTCCGTCTCGGCGTCGTAAGCGAAACGGATGATGAAGAGGGCAAAAAAACCGAAATTTACTATCCAAAAATTCCAACGCGAAGAGCAGTTTTAAAAGCGTTGCGTTCATTTAAAAATGAACGCGAACAAATTCCTCCGGTCTACAGCGCCATAAAAATAAGCGGAAAGGAAGCGTACAAACGCGTTCGCAAGGGAGAAAAAATGGAAATGAAGTCGCGACCAGCCGAAATTAAAAAAATAAAACTTTTGTCGTATGAGTGGCCTTTTGTTTCTTTTAGCGTCATTACTGGTCCCGGGGTTTATATCCGCGCCATAGCCCGCGATTTGGGCGATAAGCTTGGAACCGGCGGATATTTGTCTTCTCTTACAAGGAATAGGGTCGGTAAATTTAGGAAGAGTAACGCTATGGTTCAAGAGAAGCTATAATTAGCTTGAATGATCAAGAAAATCTCAATTATCGGCGGGGGAGAAATAGGCAAAGCGATTTCTTTCATCGCTTCGGGCGCAAACATCGCTTTTGCCGTTTGGGACAAAGATCCGTCAAAATCTTCCGTTTCTTTTCCAGGAAGAGCTCTTGAAAATGCGGAAGTTATATTTTTTTGTGTCCCGACTTCCGCCGTTCGTTCAGTACTCTCCGAATTATCGCCTAATATTCCGTCAAACGTTCCACTGGTTTTTGTTTCCAAAGGACTTGAAGAAAAAACCGGTTTTACGGCGCCCGAAATTGCCGCTGAATTCGCGAATGAAGAAAGAATCGTTTTTATGGGCGGTCCGATGCTTGCCGAAGAAATCTTAGCCGGCAAAGGAGGACACGCCGTTTTAGGCGGGCACAAAGAAACTGTCGATTTCGTAAGTCAAATATTTAGGGGCGACAATATTTCCGTTGAAACGGCGAAAGACGCGTACTCTATAGCCGTTTTGGGGGTGCTAAAGAATATATACGCGATGGCTCTCGGAGCGGCCGAAGGACTCGGATATGATGAAAACGTTAAGTCTTACCTGTTTTCAAAAGCGGTTTCGGAAATGGACGCGGCCGCAAAAACCCTTCGCGGAAAAGTCGGAGCTACAAATACCGCGGGTATAGGCGATCTTATGGCAACGAGCATTAGTCCTGCCTCAAGCAATCGAAAAACGGGATTCAGTTTTGCGACCGGCAAAACTCCCGAACGCCAGAGCGAAGGAATGATTTCTGTTACCGCTCTTTCGGAGCGACTTCTTAAAAACCTTCCGAACGGTGAATTACCCGAGATTTTCTCTCTTGTCCTAAAAATGGTAGAAAACAAAACGGTGGACAAGAGTGATTGGGACAGGATTTTAAGCAACCAGCCGAAATAGATCATGGAAAAACTTGTAATCAAAGGAGGTAAAAAACTCACGGGATCGGTGCAAGTAAAAGGGACCAAAAACGCCATCGGCAAAATGCTTATGGCGAGTTTGCTTACGAAAGACAAGGTAATACTGAAAAACGTACCTCGGAACCAAGAAACGGAAATAGCCATGGAAATCTGCCGGCACATCGGCTCGGAAGTTAAGATGGAGGGAGAGGTGGTTACCATCCGTACTCCGAAAATAAAAAATTCTCGCGTTACGGAACTTTCCCGCCGGAACAGAATTCCCATTTTGGCGTTGGGGCCGCTTCTTGCCCGTTCGGGAGAAGGCGAAGTGCCGATGGTTGGCGGGGACAAAATCGGTCCTCGGCCGGTTAATTTTCACACGGCCGCTTTGGAAAAACTTGGCGCCGAAGTGGAGATAAAAGAATCCACTATTTTTGCGAAAGCGCAAAAACTTAAAGGGTCTCTGATCATTCTCCCGTATCCTTCGGTTGGCGCGACCGAAAACACCATCCTCGCAGCGGTCTTGGCCGAGGGAAGCACGACTGTTAAAAACGCCGCCAAAGAACCGGAAATAATAGACATGATAAAGCTTCTTCAGAAAATGGGAGCTATTATTGAGCTCGGTGCAAACAGAGAAATATATATTGAAGGGGTCAAGTCGCTTCACGGAGCGGAACACGCGCTTTTACCCGATAGAATTGAAGCCGCCTCTTTTGCCGTTATGGCGCTCGCGACAAACGGGAATATTCTTGTTTCGGGAGCGAATCAGGAACACATGATTACCTTCTTGAACACGGTTCGCCGCATGGGAGGGGAATATATCGTGGAAAATGAGGGGATCCGTTTTTTCAGGGGTAGCCGCCTTCAAGCCGTCCAGCTTGAAACGGATACCCACCCCGGATTCGCAACCGACTGGCAGCAACCTTTAGCCGTTCTTATGACGCAAGCGAAAGGCACTTCAATTATTCACGAAACGGTATACGAAGACCGATTCGGCTACACGGAGGATCTTCGCCGGATGGGAGCGAAGATAAAAGTGGTTACTAAGTGTTTGGGGAATCTTCCCTGTCGATTTCAGGGAGAAAATCATTATCACAGCGCGATTTTTCAGGGACCGACTTCGCTTAAAGGAACGGAACTTGAGATGAAAGACATTCGCGCCGGAATGGCGCATATTATCGCCGCTCTCGTAGCGACAAGCGAATCCGAAATAACGGGCGTGGAACACATTGATCGCGGATATGAAGGCATAGACGAAAGAATCAGGGATTTAGGCGCGGACATAAAAAGAGTGGAATTTTGATTTTCTTCCTTTTCCCTTAGAATTAGGCAATGGAAATCGTTTTGGCGGTCGTTTTGGGCGTTGTTGCCGGCGCGGCAATTCTTTTTGCTGTTTTTAAATTCACTAATCGCAAAGAAACTCCCAAAAGTGATTCGCTTATTCTTCTTCAAAACCAGATGGCGGAGCTTTCTCGCACGCTTGACGCTCGCCTTGGCGAAGTTCCCAAAATGATGAGGGAACAATTCGGCGAAAGCGCGAAAATAATCAAGGAAATCACGGGCGAACTTACCAAAGTAAGCGAAGGTCAAAAACAGGTTGTTTCGCTTGCAGACCAACTTAAAGGCATTGAAGATATTTTAAAAAATCCGAAACAACGCGGAGTGCTCGGCGAATATTTTTTGGAAGAAACCTTAAAAAACGTTCTTCCGCCGAATTCTTACGAAATGCAGTATAAATTTTCGGACGGCGAGATCGTTGATGCTGTCGTTTTTGTGAAAGACAAAATCATTCCCATTGATTCCAAATTCAGCCTGGAAAATTACGAGCGAATTTTGAATGAGAAAGACCCCGCCTCTAGGGAAGAACTTGAGCGCCAGTTCAAGACCGACCTCAAAAACCGGATTGACGAGACCTCCAAATACGTTCGTCCCGAAGAAAACACGATGGATTTCGCTTTTATGTTCATTCCTTCGGAGGCGATTTATTACGATCTTCTCGTAAATAAAGTGGGAGCGGTTAAAGTGGCGACAAGGGACTTGATTGAGTACGCTTTTAAGGAAAAGAAAGTGATTATCGTTTCACCCACAAGCTTTCTCGCGTATCTTCAAACCGTCCTTCAAGGTCTCCGCGCTTTGCAAATTGAAGAATCGGCCAAAGAAATCCGCCGCCGCGTGGAAGAACTGGGAAAACATTTGGCAAGTTACGAAGAATATATGAAAAAATTAGGCGGACATTTGGGAACTTCCGTCAGTATGTATAACCAGGCTTACAAGGAGCTCGGTAAAGTGGATAAAGACGTGCTCCGAATTACGGGAACGACGCCCGGAATGGAACCGGTAAGCTTGGAAAAACCTGACGCGGAATGATCAGAAAAATAAAAAGGAGCTTTCTTGGTCGCGCCAAAAGTTTCATAAAGGCGGCGCTTTTCATTTTACGGAGCGGTACGGACGTCGTGCTTCGCGACGAAGGAACGGAGCTTTACACCCGAAACATTTTTAAGGAAATGGCCTTGAAAACTCTTGAATCGGCCAAGAGAAATAATCTCTCCGTAAGTCTCATTCTCGCCGATATGGACGGACTTAAGAAAGTTAATGACACGAAGGGCCACATTGAAGGAGACAAAATGCTCCGCCGTTCGGCCGAAATCTTTCAAAGTGCTACGCGCGATTCAGACATCATCGGCCGGTATGGAGGAGACGAATTTATCATTTTGCTTCCGGGAACGAATCGCGAGGGAGCCGACATTGTTATGGAAAAACTTAAAAAAGCGCTCGCCAAAAAATCTTTGAGTTGGAGCTTCGGTTCTGCGCAAGCGGAATTTCCCGAAAAAACCGCTTTCTTCGGGTTTTCTCGCGAAAAGCTTGATAAAATCTGGAGAGACTTTTTGGACGATCTTATTAAAAAGGCGGACGAAGGAGTTTACGTTGAAAAAAGCAAAAAGCCGAAATCATTGAGAAGAGCCTAATGCTCTCTTTGGAAAAAGAAAAAATAATCAAGAAAAGAATATCACTATTCCGATACGTTCCTTTTGTTAGACTTGCTGTCATTTCCGGCTCATGCGTCACGGGTAACGTCAAAAACGGTTCGGACATTGATATAATCATCGGCGTGAAAGATAACCGGGTCTATCTCTGCCGCGCTCTCACGCTTTTCATTTGCGACTTGCTTCATATAAGAAACAAACCTCCAAAACCTGAAACTAACAAGCTCTGCCTCAGCCACTTTATGTGTATGTCCGATTTGAAAATGAACGACCCCGAAAATTCTTATGAGACCGAATCATATCCTTTTCTTTTTCCCGTTTATGGCGACTATTCTGCCTGCGAAGAATTCTTTATGGCAAATACTCACGTTATCAAAAAAGTTCCGGATTACAGAGAATATTCGCTTTATGTCGGCGGAGGAAAAAACCGATTTATCCGAATCGCGGAAAAAATGTTTTCAGGCAGACTGGGCGACACATTTGAATCTTTTGCACGCAAAAAACAATCAAAAAAAATTCAACGCCGCATCGAAGAACTCGCAAAAAATGGTCAGAAAACGCGCGTCATAACCAGTCTCAATCGCATAGAAACTTATTACAATATCCATTGACAAAAAACTTAAAAATCATTAAAACTAATACACAAAATGAACATCAAACCTCTTTCAAATCATATACTTCTTGAGGCCGCGGAGGAGGAAAAAATCACCAAGTCGGGAATAGTCATTCCCGATACCGCGGACAAAGAAAGGCCTACAAAAGGCAAAATTTTGGCCGTAGGACCGGGGAAGAGAGATGACAATGGGGAATTCGTCCCGATGTCCGTCAAACCCGGCGATACAGTACTTTTCCGCAAATACGGTCCGGACGAGCTGGAAATGGACGGCAAAAAATATCTCATCGGAAGCGAAGATGATGTTTTGGCCGTTATAGAAGAATAAAATAAGCCACTAAAAATATGTCTAAACAAATTGTTTTTAACGAAGATGCAAGAAAAGCCCTTAAAAAAGGCATAGACAAACTCGCCGATGCCGTAAAAATCACTTTAGGTCCTCGCGGCCGCGCGGTTGTCATTGAAAAAAGCTACGGCGCTCCGCAAGTCACTTTTGACGGCGTCACGGTCGCGAAAGAAATTGAACTTGAAGATAAATATGAAAATCTCGGCGCGGAATTTTTAAAACAAGCCGCCGATAAAACGAACGACAACGTGGGAGACGGCACGACTACGGCCGTTGTCATTTCACACGCGCTTATTGAAGAAGGCGAGAAAGCGGTTAAGGAAAAAGGATTTAACGTCATTCAGCTTTCGGAAGCTCTAAAAGAACAGACTAAATTTGTCATTGATAATCTGGAATCGCAGAAGGAGATCATTGATGACGTTAAGAAAGTGGAAGAAGTCGCCACTCTTTCCGCGAAAGATCCGGCTATCGGTTCCTTGATCGCCGAAGTAATGCAGAAGATCGGCAAGGAAGGAGTTGTGACGATTGAAGATTCAAATACCATCGGCAATTCCTACGAAATGGTGGAAGGGATGCAATTTGATCGCGGGTATATCTCCCAATATATGGTAACGAACCCCGATAAAATGGAAGCGGTGCTTGAAGAGCCTTACGTTCTCGTGACCGATCAGAAGATTTCTTCCATTCAAGACTTATTGCCTTTGCTCGAGAAAATAGTCGCGAGCGGAAAAAAAGAACTCATGATTGTTGCCGAAGACGTCGAAGGAGAGGCTCTTACGACTTTGGTCGTAAACAAACTCCGCGGAATATTTTCTGTATTGGCCGTTAAAGCTCCGGGATTCGGCGATAGACGAAAAGAAATGCTCGCGGACATCGCAACCGTTTGCGGCGCCGAATTAATTTCGGAAGATTTAGGCAGAAAAATCCAAAACGTCGACGTAACGACTCTTGGAAAAGCCACGAAAGTCATTTCTACGAAAGACAATACGACCATCGTAAATGGAGCGGGCACGAAAGACGAAATTGAAAAGCGCATCGCCCAAATAAAGAATCAAATTGAAAAGTCCGATTCCGATTATGATAAAGAAAAACTTAAAGAAAGGCTCGGCAAACTTTCGGGCGGAGTAGCCGTTATTAAAGTCGGCGCTCCCACCGAATCAGCGCAAAAAGAATTAAAACAGCGCGTTGAAGATTCCGTTTCGGCAACCAGGGCCGCCATGGAAGAGGGAATCGTCCCCGGAGGAGGAATGGCCCTCTGGACGATCGCGAAGTTGATCAAGAAGGATTCGGACGACAAACCAGCCGTTGCCGCCGCGAAAAGCATTCTCGCAAAAGCTTTGGAATCTCCTTTGAGCGCTATTATTACAAACAGCGGAGAGTCTGCTTCTAGCGTAATCTCTCGTCTTGAAAAAGAGACCGAGGGTAAAAAATGGTTTGGTTTTAACGCCATTACGAACGAAATTTCGGATTTGAAGGAAAAAGGCATCGTAGATCCGCTTAAGGTTACGAAAACTGCTTTTACGAACGCCGTTTCAGTAGCCGCGAATTACCTGACTATCGGCGCCGCCATCACCGAAATTCCCAAGAAAGAAGAACCCGAGCCGCACAACCACGGCGGAATGGACTACTAAAAAGACCCTTTTCTCTACTGTCACCCCCGCGAAAGCGGTGGTCCAGGTTTCTGCAGTTTTTGATGTATAATCAATGCATGACCATAATCTTCGTAATTCTGGCGGTCATTGCCGTTCTTTTAATTTGGTTCGCGGCAACTTACAACCGCCTTATAGTTTTAAAAAAGAGAGTCAAAGAAGCATTCTCGGACATAGACGTTCAACTAAAACGCCGTTTTGACCTTATCCCGAATCTTGTTTCAACGGTCAAGGGATATATGTCTCACGAAAAAGACGTCTTGGAAAACGTCACGAAAGCTCGAGCGGAAATTCAAAGCGCCGGCGGAAATCCCATAAATCGCGCCGAAGCGGAGAATCATCTTTCGGCCACGCTTAAAACTCTTTTCGCCGTTGCCGAAAATTATCCCGATCTCAAAGCGAACGCTAATTTTCTTGATTTACAACGCGAACTTACCGATACGGAAAATAAAATCCAGGCATCGCGCCGATTCTACAACGGAAACGTTCGGGAGCTTAACATTAAAGTTAATACTTTCCCTTCGGTGATTGTTGCGAATATTTTCAAGTTTAAAGAAGAGCCTTTCTTTGAAGCGGGAAGCGAAGAGGAACGCCAAAACGTTAAGGTGGAATTTTAGTTGCCAATGGCGACGATATACGAATACAAGGATAGAAATATCCGCAAGACTTGGATTATCATTACCGTTTTTCTAGTACTCGTAATTTCTTTCGGCTGGATAATCTCCAGAGCGTATAACAATCCGACAATTCTTTATGTCTTTGCCGGCATAGCCTCGCTTATGAGTATCGTAAGTTATTGGTTCTCGGATAAGTTCGTTATTGCTTCCACGCGAGCGGAAGAAGTTACGATAAAAACCAATCCCGAACTTATCCGAATCGTTGAAAATCTCGCAATTACCGCGGGACTCCCGATGCCGAAAGTCTATATCGTGCCGGAAATGGCCCCAAACGCTTTTGCAACCGGTCGCGACCCGAATCACGCCGCTCTTGCCGTAACGGAAGGATTATTAGATCGTCTTGATCGCAGTGAACTTGAAGGAGTCATCGCCCACGAACTTTCCCATATAGGTAACAGGGACATGTTGCTTGGAACGGTGATAGTCGTACTTGTCGGATTCATTTCCGTGATTTCAGACACTTTGCTTAGGGCGAATATCTTTAAGAGCCGGAACAAAAACTCGGAAGACAATGTTTTCGCTTTGCTCTCGGTTATCGGTGCGATCATTGCCCCCTTTGCCGCGATGCTCATTCAACTGGCCGTCTCAAGAAAAAGGGAATTTTTGGCGGATGCTTCAGGAGCGCTTTTAACTCGTTACCCGGAAGGCCTCGCAAACGCGCTTATAAAGATTGCAGACGATCCGACCCCCATGCGTCACATCTCTTCCGCCACTGCTCATCTTTGGCTCTCAAGCCCGATAAAAGACGGCAAGAATATGGGCATTATGAAACTCTTTATGACCCACCCCCCGATTGAGGACAGGGTAAAAGCATTAAGGGACATGGAGAAGTGAAGAAACCAGTGAAACAATACAATCTCACAACTTTAAATAACGGGCTCAAGGTTATCACAAGCTATACCTCTCAATTTGAGGGAGTGCATGTATCCGTATGGTTAAAAGCGGGGTCTCGTTACGAAAATGAAAACGAATTAGGATTCAGCCATCTTTTCGAGCACTTGTTATTTTTGGGAAATGACAAATATAAGAACAAGTTTGAGATATCAAACGCAGTTGAAGCCAAAGGAGCCAAAATAAATGGTGCTACGGGGAGAGACAACGTTCTGTTTTATATTGAGGGAGCCGCTGAATACGCGGAAGATTCATTTGATGTCTTGTCTCATTTAGTTCTAAACCCATTACTTAAAAGAGAAGACCTAGAGAAAGAAAAACAAATCGTCCTAAGGGAAATTCAGCGTAGTAGAGATAATCCTATGTTGTGGGCCGCTCACTTAGCATTTAATAAAAACTTTGAAGGGCATCCACTCGCAAACGATCCCCTTGGTTCAGAAGAAACCGTCTTAAAAGCTGATATAAAAACATTAGAGGACTATCACAAAAAAGTTTTTATCCCTCAAAATTCAATTCTCATCATTACCGGAGGATTATCTCCCGCTGATTCCGAAAAATTAGCTAAAAAACATTTCGGGAATTGGCAAAGTCAAAACGCTGTTTCGTTGGCAAATAATGCTCCATTTTTACCAAGAGAAAAAGAATCTTACTCTTTTGAAAAAAGGAACACAGAAGAAACTCAACTTTGGTTCAGTTACATAATAAACGGAATTGATAAAGATGAAGACAACGCCGCTCTTGAGATAATAGCCGCTTATTTAGGGTACGGCATGAGTTCTCTTCTTAGCCAAGAAATAAGAGACAAAAGAAAACTCACATATAGTGTTTCTTGTCCGTTTAGTATTTTTTCCGATGCAGGATTATTCAGTATCAGTACGTCAACCAAAAATCCAGAAGAAATGGTTGATGCGGTTAAAGAAATCATGAAAAACCTAGAAAAATATTTATCGGAGGAAAAATTTGAAGATTTAAAGATGAGACTTATTAATTTTTATAAAGTTCGGAACATTGATCCACTTAGCATAAGAGATCTGGGGAGAGGATTCATCCTAAGGGATTCTCTTTATACGACGGAGGACTACATTTCCACTATTTCAAGCATTGCCAAAGAGAAATTAATGGAAGTGACGAAAAAGTATCTGTCTCCAAATAATCTTCTTATTGTCGCTCTAGGACCAAAAAATATTAGGTAGAAAACCCAGTGTGATAATATAAAAACTATGCCTAAAGTATTGGTTAAGAAATGGATATGGATAGTGATAGGAATAGTGTTAGTGGCTGTAATGGGCTATTGGATTTACGCTGGACGACTTTCTTCCCGCACTGTACAACCCTTGTCTTCTTCTTGTGATTACGAAGCCTGGACGGCTTCCGCACCGGAAGAACGTGCTGATTGTTCTACCACCTGGAAGACCTGCAAAGAGCCGTTTGGTGATACTTACGGCGCCGAAGTACAAGCTTGTAACAACGCTTTTGACGCCTGCTATTGCGCCATTTACACGCGAACCGCTCCGCAATACAACTGCACTGACTACGATTTACACAACACGGACACGCTCACTGGCAGTTACTGCCACGACTAAACTAGCGAGAACATAAAATAAATATGAATTTTTATTTCAGGGCTGTTGCTGTATTTATTAATCTTTTATTAACCGCTCTATGTAAATTTGAATTTGCTCTTTTTGTTGCCATATTATTTTTCAATTCAAATACGTTATCGTCAGTTGCAAGACTGTCGCGAAAAAAACCCAGAGGAGATATGGAATGTTGGCAAAAACCACCCAGCGCACATGAGGCCAGACGGTGATAAGCGCCCAGATGAGCGTGCCAAAAACGAGAAGAATATCGAGCGCGGCAAAGTAGTTATTTTTAAGACCGAATTGAATCGGTGTGAATGCGAAGTTGAAAATGAGATTAAGCACAAAAGGAAGTGCGACAAGCCATGAGATTTGTTTAGTAAATGCTTTGTGAAATACCGTGCCGAAAGAAATCACGATAATAACGTAAAGAACCGTCCAGACCGGTCCAAAAAGCCAGCTCGGCGGTGCCCAATTCGGTTTTATTAAAGTTTGATACCAGTTGTATGCTTCGTTCATGTTATTTCAAAATCCTAATTTTGAAACATGGCGGAGAGGGAGGGATTCGAACCCTCGATACCTTGCGGTATACCCGCTTTCCAAGCGAGCGCACTAGGCCACTATGCGACCTCTCCAATACTGGATTTCCGCCTTCCGCGGGAAAGACAAAATGGAAATAGAAACGACCAACAGTACGGCTAATTTATAGCAATAAACACCGTATGTTGTAAAATTAAATTATGAAAAAAGCGCTTATTGTTATTGCCGCGATTGTTGTAATTGCGGTCATCGGGGCGGCCGCTTATTTTTATTTGGCGAAGCCCCAAGTAAAGGTTCAGGGAGAGCCGGAAAGTTCCGCTGTGCAGGAAGGCGAAAAAAAGGTCGCTATTGAAAATTTTGCCTATTCTCCGCAGGAACTAACGATTTCCAAAGGAGAAACGGTAACTTGGACGAATAAAGATTCAATTAAACACAACGTCGCCTCCGACAGCGGGGATGAACTATATACGGAATTGCTCGGTCAAAATGAGAGTTACTCGCATACTTTTAACGAAACGGGAGAATACTCCTATCACTGTGTGCCTCATCCGTTTATGAAGGGTAAAATTATAGTACAATGAAAAAGACTTTAATTTATATCGGGATTATCGTCATAGCGTTAGCGGCTTTGCTTTTTATTTTGTTTAATCCCGCAAAAAGATCGGCGGCAATGAATTTGGAATTATTGGCAGACGGTTTTGTTTCTCCCGTGAAAATAATTGAATCGCCCGACGATAGCGGCAGATTGTTCGTGGCTGATCAAATCGGCGTGGTAAAAATCATAAAAGACGGGAAAGTGATTGACGAACCCTTTTTGGATTTGAGGAACAAAATGGCCGGACTGCAGGAAAGTTATGATGAACGAGGACTCTTGGGAATGGCCTTTAGCCCCGACTTCAAAAACGATCAAAAGTTTTACGTCTATTACAGCGCGCCTCTACGAATCGGAGCTATGGCCGGATGGAACCACACAAGCAAAGTCTCGGTGTTTAAAGTTTCTGGCGACAATCCGGACAAAATAGATTTGAATTCGGAAAGGATAATCTTGGAAATTGACGAACCGCAATTCAATCACAATGGCGGAGAAATAATTTTCGGACCGGACGGTTATTTGTACGTGGCAACGGGTGACGGTGGAAACGCGGATGATTTCGGTTTGGGGCACTCAATAAACGGGAACGGACAAGATTTAAACAATTTACTCGGAAAAGTCTTGCGAATTGACGAAGACGGGGGGATTCCGGCGGATAATCCGTTCGTGGGAAAACCGGGAAGAGACGAAATTTATGCCTATGGATTCAGGAACCCATTCAGAATGTCGTTTGATAAAGAAACAGGAAGGCTCTTTGTCGGAGACGTAGGACAAAATCTGTGGGAAGAAGTTGATATCGTGGAAAAAGGGAAAAATTACGGATGGAACATCAAAGAAGGAACTCATTGTTTCAGTCACGAAAGTCCCAATGATTCTCCGGTAGATTGCGCAAATACGGGTTATGCAGGAGAAGAACTCGTGCCGCCGATTCTTGAATACAATCATTCGGACGGAGTATCGGTCATCGGCGGATTTGTTTATAGAGGCAGCAAAGTCCCCAAATGGAACGGGAAATACGTTTTCGGGGACTGGAGCAATAGTTTTGAAGGTGCCGGAGGAAAGATATTGATGGCGGAAGAAAAAGACAATAATTGGAATATCATTGAGACCAAAAAAATCAATTCCTTTGTCCTGGGATTTGGTGAAGACAAGAAAGGGGAATTGTACCTCTTAACATCGGATACGGTTGGTCTGGGGAGCAACACGGGAAAGGTGTATAAGATTGCCGCCAATTGACAAAACGGAGCTTTTCTTGGATAATCTCAAACTGTAAGTTCAAGGTTTCCGGTGCGTGGAAGTTAGCAGTCAGTGCGAAATCCCCAGAGGAAAGAGGTCGGGCTTACTAATTATAAAAGAAAAATTAATGGCCAAAAAACTCTACGTAGGAGGCCTTCCTTATGCCACTAGGGATGAAGAGCTGAAAGATGCTTTCTCCAAAGCTGGTACTGTTGAGTCGGCTACCGTCATCATTGATAAGATGAGCGGCCGCTCTAAAGGATTCGGATTCGTTGAATTCGCCTCCGATGAGGAAGCACAGCGCGCCATAGAGATGTTTGACGGCACCGATCTCGGTGGCCGCACCATCAAAGTGAACGAGGCTCGCCCCATGGAAGAACGCCCTAGGCGTGATAACGGAGGAGACTTCGGAAAGAGCTGGTAATCCAACGCAAAAATCCCGCAATATCGCGGGATTTTTGTTTTTTGATGTATAATTTTTAGATACGAAATGCGAAAGATCAGGGTTGCCGTATTAATGGGAGGACCATCCTCCGAGCACGACGTTTCCATGGCAAGCGGCCGGGCGGTTTGCGACAGCCTGGACAAGGAAAGATACGAAATAATTCCGGTGCATATCGGTCGGGACGGCGAATGGTCTCTCCCTTTTGAGGAATTGATTGATAAAGCGGACATCGCTTTTCTCGCCCTTCACGGCGAATACGGTGAAGACGGAACCATTCAACAATTTTTAGACAGCATTGGTCTCCTATATACGGGTTCCTCGGCGGAAGCGAGCGCGCTCGGAATGAACAAACTTGCTTCCTCAAAGCTTTTTGCGGCGAACGATCTCTTAGTTCCCGCCTGGAAAGAAATCACGCGCTACGACGACTGGGCACGCTTTAATTCGCCGTTCGGTTATCCGGTGGTGGTGAAGCCCGCGGATCGCGGTTCCTCCCTCGGCACGAGCATCGTGCGAAATGAATTTGATATGCGCGAGGCTTTATGCAAAGTGTTTGAAATAAGCCGAGTTGCCATGGTCCAAAAATACATTTCGGGAAGGGAAATCACCTGCGGAGTTTTGGAAGACGAGCGCGGAAATATTCCCTTGCCTCCGACCGAAGTCTTTCCCGTCAAAACGGAATTGTTTGATTACGAGGCCAAGTACGTGGAGGGAGCCTCCAAAGAAATCACTCCGGCTCCCATAACCAGGAAAGAGACGGAAGACATTCAGAAGATCGCTCTTGCCGTTCATCGGATTATAGGCGCATCCGGCTATTCTCGAACGGACATGATTATCGGAAACGATAACCAGATTTACGTCCTGGAAATTAATACGCTTCCCGGCCTTGATCCGAAAACTCTCTTATCGCAGGAAGCAAATTACATGGGGCTTACAAGTAAAGCTCTTTTGGACAAAATCATCGCTGCCGCTATAAGAAGAAATAGGCGCTAAAAAAAGCTTTTAATAGGGTCGTTACAGGCTCTTTTTGAGCCCTCTTATTTTTGCGATAATGGTTATGGTCATCATGCCCGATAATGCCACTCAACAAATAAAAGAGAGACTGGACCTTGTGGAGTTTCTGCGCGGTTATCTGGAACTCAAACCCGCGGGAGTTAATTTTAAAGCCAATTGTCCGTTTCATAAGGAGAAGACCCCTTCTTTCATGGTGTCTCCCGACAGGCAAATATGGCACTGCTTCGGCTGTAACGAAGGGGGAGACATATTCAAATTTTTGATGAAGTACGAGAATTTGGAGTTTTACGAAGCCCTTAAACTTCTTGCCGAAAAAGCCAACGTTCCTTTAAGCCGCGTAAGTCCGTCCGAACAAAAAGAATTCGGAGTTCTTTATGACATTTCCCGCGCCGCCGCCGATTATTTTCGCGACCGATTATCTTCCGCTCCCGTTGCCCGCGAATATCTTACGCACCGAAAACTCACCGGGGAGTCAATAGAAGAATTTGAAATA
>JBAZMT010000004.1:0-66520 GCA_041649615.1 Parcubacteria group bacterium | reverse complement strand
ACGGGGAAACTTTTAAAAAGTTTCCCCGACCCCCTGAAACGTTCGAATCCTTTCTATCGCTGTGCTCCCGAGAGGATTCGAACCTCTATGGCAAGCTTCGGAAGCTTGTATCCTATCCGTTGAATGACGGGAGCAAATGAGACAAGAGTATGAAAATCTATTTTTATATTATTGTCGAGTGAAGCTTCTGTATCCTCCCGCCAGCAGGCAGGATGGATATGAGAGCAATTAAGTGAGCGTCAACCTGTTAGTGCCGAGAACAACGTGTAGATTATTCCCAAAGCAAAAGTAACTATCAAGGGAAAGTCCGAAAGATGCGTGCCAAAAGCTTTCCGACTCATAAAGACGACCATTATTGACTCGGCCGCAAGAAATATCCCTCCCGTAATTCCGACTAATGTCAGGAAATCGTTTGTTCCCAGAAAATAAATAATTACGGGGATCGCCGCAAACAAAAGATAAGAAACGGCTTTCGGTAATTTAACGTCTTTTGAAACGATGCCGACAAATTCCATGCCAAGCAATGCGAACGAGTCCAATATGGCGAGAATCCCAAGTATGCCTATAACCATCCTTCCCAACGAAGGAAACATCGTAAGTCCGGTAACCGCATCGGGCGAAACTCCGCTGCCCGAAAGAGCGATTGTTGCCGCGACAAAAATCACGTAAATGAGAGCCGGCACTACGGCTCCAATCTGAAGCGCTCGTTTGAATCCCTTCAGGCTGTAATCTTTCCCTTCGTATCCTTCCCTGATTGAAGAAAGCGCCGAACGGCCGGAAAGCGAAAAAAGAAGCGGACCGAAAGGCAAGAGCAAATTCTTCGGATTGAATAAAGCGGCCGAAGCAATGTTTCCCGTGTCTCCTTTAACAAAGGCCAGGATGCCCACAAAAATGATTATCGCCGTCATCGCGGAAAATATCAGGAGTCCCGCCGCGGAAGCTTTTTTGTTGCCCAAAAGTACGATTGCCGATCCCGCCGCCCAAAAAACGAGCGCCCCTACCGCGGGTGAGAGTCCCTGAAAAATAAGCGAAAAAAAGCTCGGTGCAAGCGCGATGTAAACCGTCAAAGTAAAGACGATTCCGCCCAAGACGAAAACTAACGAGGAAAGATACCCTTTCTTTCCCAAATAGTCTTTTGCGTAACTGGCAAATCTTTTATTTTTGTCCCGGTCTATTATCTCCGCGTATCTTGAATTGAGCGATATGGAAACCCACGTGAAAAACGTGAGGGCGATGAGTCCGTACGCGATTCCCGATCTGACGAAAACGTGCGGGAGAGAAAACATTCCCGCTCCCACGATAAGTGACGATAGTAACAAAGCCGGTTTGAGCCGCTTTCTAAAAACGTTTTTTAAGACCATGGTTATTTCTCCCCGTTCTTCTCTTCTTCTTCTATAAGTTCAATTACTTTTTTGACCAGCTCTTTCGGATCTTCCGAATAAACTATTTTATGCTTCATTTCTTCCGAGCGCTGGGATTTATTTATGACGATGTCAATTACTTCGTCCGTCTCCCAGGCGCCTTTAAGCACTCCGATCGGTTTTTTATCCTCAAAAGCGATGGTAAATTCGTTTAATGTTCCCATACGTCCGCATCCGACGATTACCGCATCTGCCATTCTCGTTAAAAGCAAGTTTCTCCCGGAATATCCGTGTCCCGTATACATCACTATGTCGTGATAATCCACCGGCAGTTCATAAGTCGCTACGTGTTCTTTTTTAGACTCGGCGGGCGATACGCCGATCACGATTCCATCCTCGCTTTTGGCTCCCTTGGCGGCCCAAAACGGAAAACCGGTAGTGGCGCCGTCAACGAGTACCGCTCCCTGTTTGATTATTTCTTTCCCCAACTCTTCGGCGACTGCAAATGCCTCGTCCCCGCAATGGCTGGTCTCGGCCGCCCCCGAAACGCATATTTTGTATTTTAAATAAAAATCTTGCATGTGAATTTTCTTGTTCACCAAATTATACCACTAAAAATCTATGGCCGTTCCCGGCTCGGGAATGATAGTATCTATGGCAAGTTCGTCCCTCACTTTCCCCGAAAATACGGTTGCGGCATTGTCCTCGCTCTGTACGAGACACAGTTTCCTAACCGATGCTTTGACCGGCTTCAACCAGCCGAGCAACTTTTTTTGATCCCCGTGAGCGGAATATCCGCCAATCTGCCGTATTCTGCAACGCACCACTATTTCTTCCCCGAATATCTTAACCAGCTTTTCTCCTTCAAGAACTTTTCGTCCGAGCGAACCAGGCGCCTGATAACTTATAAATAATATTGTGCTCTTTTGATCGCCCAAATACCGATATTCGTGATGTATCATTCTCCCTCCTTCGCTCATTCCCGAACCGGCGATTATTATTTTCGGCGGAGAAACGTCGTTTATCTCTTTTGACTGCTCGGTTGTCAGCGTAAATTTCAGTCCGGGAAAATTGAATATCTCGTCTCCCCGTTTAAAAAGATCTATGGCCTCGCTGTCAAAATATTCCGGATCGTCCGAGTATTTTTTATATATGGCGAGAAGTTTTATGGCCAAAGGACTGTCTATAAATACCGGCGTTTTGGGAATTCGCATGTTCTCACGAAGTTCGTTTATTTCGTACAAGAGTTCCTGCGTCCTCTCCATCGCGAAAGCCGGTATCATGAGCGTTCCTCCCGCCGTCACCGCTTCCTCGATCGTGTCTTCCAAAACGTTCTTTCTGTCTTCCGTATGCTCATGAATCTTATCCCCGTAAAGAGCTTCCATTACGACGTAATCGGTCCCTTCGGGCAACGGTTCCGTATCTTTCACGAGCGGCGTTTTGACGTTCCCTATGTCTCCCGAAAAAACAATTGTTTTCTTACTGACTTTTTTGTCAGCGGGACCCGCCTCGCCCGTTTTATAAACGGGCGGGTTCTCCGTAACCCGAATGAAAGACGATCCCAAAATATGCCCGGCATCGTAAAACTCCGCGTCAAATTCTTTAACCCTAACGGGCTCGTGATATCGAACTCTCTTCCAGATGTTCAACGAATCCGTTACGTCCTTTAACGTGTAAAGCGGTTCGTGTTTGTCTTCCTTCGCTTCCTTTTCAATGAGTCCCTGCGAATCTATTAAAAGTTCTTCCGCAAAGTCTTTTGTCGGCGCCGTTGAATAAATAGCCCCTCTGAATCCGAGTTTGTATAGATAAGGAATTCTGCCCGTATGGTCTACGTGCGCGTGAGTGATGAAAAGCGCGTCAATCTCTTTTGGATCGTAAGGAAACGGATCATAGTTTTTTTCCTCTTCTTTTCTGGTCCCTTGCGTCAATCCGCAGTCAATTAAAATTTTAGTCGTCTCCCCCTTCGCGTTCGGCTCACCCAGCAATAAATAATTCGCGCCCGTTACCGCTTTCGCTCCTCCGTAGAAATACAGTTTCATTACCCCAATGATAACAAAAAGACCCCGTAATCTTCACGAAGGGTCTTTTGCCAGTTACTAATCAAACCTATTCTCTCCCACGTGTCTCGCAATTTCCCCTTTAAGCATATCCACGTGATTTTCGTAGTCTCCCTGCATTTTCTCCCACATGAGCTTGCACGACTCGCACCCTCCGGCGTTTTCTTTATATTGCTTCATCCTCCACAAACTGTCCGATATTTCGGACAACTGCTGCACCAAATCGTGATTGTGATCTTTTAACATGGTTTTTATTCATTATAGCAAGAAAAGAAAATATTTATTGACAAAAAGTATTTTTTGTGACAGAATGAAGACTGAAGTTTAAAAAGGAGGTAGTTTTGATGACTGGTCGAGCTGCGCAGGAAGAACAACTGGACTTTTTCAATAAGGTCCCCGGCAAAGCAAAGCAAAGGAAAAAGCCGCTCTATATATTTAGTTGTGAATTCGCCACCGGAACCGAAACCATAGTGGCAAAGATTGCCGCTTATACCAAAAAGCAAGCGAAAAAACTGATGACGATAACGGCAAGCGAATTCCTTGGCCTGCCAAAAGGATGCGAGCTCAGTCCGATAAGAAACGATGCGGTGATCATTGATACCGGGAAGAATTACCCGGACATCAAGAAACCGACTGTCATTAAAATTCACCGACTTTCCGATATACCCCTTTCTTGATGAAAGGGGTTTTTATTTCTACATTTTGTTTTTATCTTTGATCGCCCGCATAACCGCTTCTTTTTCAGACCAGAGCAATTTTTTTCCTCTCGCAAGATGGATGTACCTTTCGCTCCCTTTTCCGGTAAGGATTACCGTGTCTCCTTCTTTCGCTTCGGAAACCGCCTTATCTATCGCTTCTTGCCGATCCAATATTTTAATCGCCTCTTTCCCCGCGCCTAGAACGCCTCTATTAATCTCTTCCAATATACCCATCGGATTTTCGTTATAAGGATCTTCGTTTGTAAGGATTATTTCGTCGCAATATTTTGCCGCTATTTCCCCCATCTTCGGTCTCTTCCATTTATCTCTTCCTCCTCCGGCCGAACCCAAAACGCAAATTAATTTGCGCCCGTCTTGGCCGATTTTCTGAGGCAACGCCGCCCATTTATAAACTTGTTCAAGCGAGTCGGGCGTATGCGCATAGTCCACGATTACCCTGGAAGGTTCTTTAACGACCGTTTCCATCCTTCCGGGCACGCCTCTAAAATCGGCGAGTTCTTTTTCCACCATTTTTCTGTCACATCCAAAATGATCTGCGACCTCCACCGCCGCTTCATAATCGGCTTTAAGAAAAGTTCCGCCGAAAAATATTATTTTATTGTCGCCCGCGGCCTTCACGAAATATTCCGCGTTCTCGTCTTCTTTATTGATAAAGAATATTCTTCCGTTCTTCGGCGAATTGGCAACGTACCGGAAAAAATCAAGCTTCGCTTCCCTGTATTTCTCAAAGCCCCCGTGAGATTCAATGTGTTCGGGATATAGATTGGTGAGAACTGCCGCGTCCCATTCAATGAATTTATGCCTGTGCTGGATGACGCCCTGGGAAGTAACTTCAATGACCGCGAATCCGCATCCTTTTTTTACGGCCTCCGCGAGTATTCTCTGAACTCTGCCTCGGCCGATCATGGTATTCTCGGTCGTGTTCGGTCTTTCTTTGTCTCCCACGACAATGTGCGCCGAAGAAATTATGGCCGCCTTTTGTCCGCACGCGTTTAATGCGGTCGCGATAAGTTCTACCGTTACGGTTTTTCCTTTCGTCCCGGTTACGCCTATCACCACAAGTTTCCGAGACGGATTCCTAAACACAACCTTCCCCGCCCAAGCGAGGATATAATGGTATATATTCTTAAGTTTCTTAATCATTTTATGTTTAAAAACAAATAAAATACGCATTAAGGGATATTAAAGACCGGCCCAAGCGGCCTCGGAGCGGTATCCCGTATGCGTATTTTATTTGTTTTAGACTCATTTAATGTATTTCAACGCTTCTTTTAGTCTTTCGTTTATATCCTTCGTCTCCTTATTTACCTTCCTTACCGCTTCCTTCGCGGCATCCCGTCTGTAACCGAGTTTAATGAGCGCGTCGTAAACGTCCTCGTCCCATTCGGGAGCGTCCCCTCCTCCTTTTATTTTATCTCTCAATTCTACGACAATTCTCTCCGCCGTTTTCTTTCCGATGCCAAACGACTTCGTGAGCGTCTCCGTTTTGCCTTCTCTTATCGCCGCTTTTATTTGGTCCGTCGGTCCTAAACCTAAAATACCGATCGCGGCTTTTGGGCCCACTCCCGAAACGGTGTTTAACGTTTCAAATAAATCCCTTTCTTCCTCCGATAAAAAACCGTATAAATCCATCCCGTCTTCCCTTGAATAAAGACAAGTAAATAATTTTATCTCTTTGCCCTTCTGGAGCGCTCCCAAATCTCCTTGAGGCATGAAAACCTTATACGATTCTCCCCCGGAAACCGCCAAAACCGCAAAGTTCACGTGTATTTCTTCCGTTATGCCATGAAGCGCGTATATCATACTCTAAGGTTATGTTAGAATTGTACAATGACGAGCGAAGAACTGGAAAAATATAAGGATTCACTGGAATCCCTGGAAAAGAGGCTTGAAAACGATTTAAAAGAGATACCCGAAAGACTGGACTTTGGCGATCAAGTTGATCAGGAAGAAGATGAAGCAGACGAATCGGTTGCCGCAGATGAACAGACGGGAATCAGAGACGAAATTAGGTCTCGCCTTGAAGACGTCCGCCGGGCTTTAAACAAAATCCAATCGGGCACGTACGGCTTATGCGAGGTTTGCGGCAAAGAGATTGAAAAAGAAATTTTAGACATCGTTCCCGAATCTTCCCTTTGCAAGGTTCATAAGATTAAGTCGTGACGTAATGCCCCGTAGTATCTCAAGGCTCTTTTCCGCCGAGCTTTTAGGAATTACGGCCAAACTTATCACTATTGAAGTGGACTTGAATGTCGGTCTGCACGATTTTACGATTGTCGGATTGGCCGATAAGGCTCTTTCCGAAGCCAAAGAGCGGGTAAATGCCGCCTTGAAAAATTCGGGTTTTAAACCGCCGAATCGTGAAAACCGCCGCATCACGGTAAATCTCGCTCCGGCGGCTATTCATAAAACCGGCTCGCAATACGCCTTGGGTATCGCTTTGGGTTATGCCGCCGCTACCGGTGAAATCAAAGAAGCCGATTTCAGCAACCGAATCATAGTCGGCGAACTTTCTCTTGACGGAAGTCTTCGCGGAATAAGAGGAGCCTTGAATATCGCTTGTCTCGCGAAAGAGTTGGGATTCAAAGAAATAATTCTGCCGAAAGAAAACGCTAAAGAAGCGGCGCTTGTCCCGGAAATCAACGTCATTCCTGTAAGAGATTTGCTTGAAGCCGTAAGACACGTTGAAGGTTCTATTATTATTGCTCCAGCCGAGAAAAGCAGTTTCCCCGAGTCTTCATCCGATTTCGTTTCCATATCGGACATCAAAGGCCATGAGTTGGCAAAGCGCGCTCTTCTCGTTGCCGCCGCCGGACGACACAACATGTTGATGGTGGGACCTCCCGGCTCGGGAAAAACGATGCTTGCGAGAGCCATTAACTCCATTCTGCCTCCGCTGAATTTGGAATACGCCATAGAAACTTCCAAAAATTGGAGCGCCGCCGGTCTCTTATCCGCCGAAACGCCTTTCATCATTTCGCGGCCTTTCAGAAATCCGCATCATTCTTCGTCCGCTTCTTCCATTATCGGAGGCGGTTCAAATCCCCGTCCGGGAGAAATAAGTCTCGCTCACAACGGAGTCCTCTTCTTTGACGAACTGCCCGAATTTCACCGCGACGTTCTTGAAGCTTTGCGGCAACCGATGGAGTCCGGCGAAGTATCGGTTTCTCGCGCCAAAGCAAGCGCTTATTTCCCCGCAAGATTCCAATTCATCTCCGCCATGAATCCCTGTCCTTGCGGTTATTACGGCGATGAAGACGTTGAATGTCGTTGCGGCGTTTACGATATTATTCGCTATCAGAAAAAAGTTTCGGGACCCTTGCTTGATAGAATAGACATCCAGATAAACGTTCCCCGGATTAAATACGAAGAATTGAAAGGCAAATCGATTTCGTCCGCCAAAGATTATCGGGAAAAAGTTTCCGCATCCGGCAACTTCAGAGAAGAAAGACTAAAAAAATTCGGCGTAAAAGCGGACGGGAACGCTTTCCTTTCTTCAAAACAGTGCGATGAGACCATAACCCTTTCCAAAGAAGCGGAGGAATTCATCAAAAAAATGTTTGAATCCGCGCGATTGTCTTCTAGAGGCTATTATCGGCTCCTTAAAGTCTCCCGAACCATCGCCGACCTTGATCTCTCGGAAATCGTTAGGCCCGAACACGTAGCCGAAGCTTTTCAATACAGATTGCGCTCCGGTTTACCCCGTTAGGGAATCCAAAAAAATTATTTGTTAGCTATACCCACCTGGCACGCTCTCCCGGAAAAAACATTTCCGGAAGAACCCGCCGTTCCCAAAGATTCTCCCAATTCCACGAAATCTCCCGGAGTAACGCTAACTTCGGAGAAATGCGAAAAAACGACGTTTCTAAGAGAATAAGCGTTCTGTATCGTCACGTACCCTCCCTTGCCTTCATTCCATTTTTCGGGTTCGCCCGTATCGGTTATAAGACCGGGAAAGCTGGCGTTTATTTCCATTCCGCAAACGGCGAAAAATATGTCTTCGTCTCCATATTCTCCCGCAAATTGCGTATTCTCTCCATCAAGTAAATCTGGCTTATTTTCTTGAGTTACTTCATTCACTATCGGCTGGGCGTCCAAAAGCATTGAACCTTCATTTAATACGAGCGGTTTCTCCGAAGAAAAAATAATCCCTGCTAATTGTATTTTATTCTCCTGAATCCCCGATTCGCCTCCCAAGACTAAATCGCCGAGAGACGGAATAAACAGCAACACGGCCACCGATATAAGTGTTAAAGCGCCTAAAATGGCAAAATATGCGATTTTTGGCAATACTGTACTAATGGCCGGGATGTTATCATGCGGCCAAAATGGTTTTCAAGTTGACGTAAATCTATAAATATGAAGCCGAAAAAATCACTCGGACAGAACTTTTTGCAAAATGATACCGCTTTGCAAAGAATCGCTGACGCCCTAGATATCAAAGAAGGTGATACCGTAGTTGAAATCGGCCCGGGTCATGGCGAGCTGACTAGCTTTTTAGTCGCCAAAAACCCTCAAAAACTCATTACTATAGAAAAAGATGAGAATTTAGCCGGTCTTTTACGACAAGAATTCCGCAATGTTCAAGTCATTGCGGGTGACGCTCTTAAAATATTGCCAGAAATTAAGCTGCCTAAGAATTGGAAACTCATAGGAAATATCCCTTACTACATCACGGGGCAACTGTTAAGAATCACCTCCGAACTGTCAATTCCTCCCGCTAAAACCGTTTTTCTTGTTCAGCGTGAAGTAGCCGAGCGCATCTGTGCGACCCTTGGAAAAGCCAACCTTTTATCTTCCGTAATTCGCGGATGGGCAACCCCCAATTACCTATTTACCGTCCCAAAAAATGATTTTTATCCCAAACCTAAAGTTGACTCCGCTGTTGTCTCGCTTGATCGAAACGAATATATGGCCGAAAAGGCGTATTCTACCGTCGTTCATGCCTTATTCCTCCATCCCCGAAAAAAGGCCATAAATAATTTCTCTGATTTCTTTAATATTCCAAAGTCCGAAGCAGAAAAAATTTTTAATTCCTGTAATTTACCTTCAAGTATTCGTCCTCAGAATCTTTCATCCGGAGATATTTTTTGTATTTCTAAAAAACTGTAAGAGAATCTGCTATTATTTAGGTATACTCATGTTCCGCAAAGTTGTAAGCGTTGTTTTGCTCCTGATGTTTATTTGGGCTATTGTGCCGACCGCTAAAGCGGATGATCCGGCAATAAACACTGAATGCGCTAATATATTTACTACCCAATTTTCAGACGCTATAAATTTCTTTCAATCGCCTATTTGGCAGGCAAATAGTGCTGTTCTTGGTGGAATTATCGGTCTTGATTTTATCGTAAGCTTTCTTGAGAATTTTGAATTTGGCATTGAGGCCGCTACTTTTGGCATAAGTCTCGCTCCGGGTGGAATATTTGAGCCCATTGATCAAGCCATAGAAGCTATAAGAAATTTTCTCTTAACCACGATGATTGGAGCGCTTGTCGCTTCCGCCTTCAATCTTTTAGCCGGAGGACTAATTAATGCGGCTCTAGCGCTAAATTTTTCCCTCAATGTTAATAATCCTTTAGTAACCTATGGAGGTAAAGTTATCCTTCAGATTACAAACCTTGGACTCATATTGGCTATTATCGTTATAGGTATCGCTACCATTCTTCGCCGAGAAGAGTTTTCCGTTAATAAGCTCCTTCTTAAACTTGTAGTTGCCGTTGCTTTGGTGAATTTAACCATTCCTGCCACAAGTGGAATTGTGGGCCTAGGAACAACATTAACCGAAAGAATGTTTAACGCTTCCGCTCCCTGCCCAGGCGCTATGAGTACCTATTTTACCGTCTGGCATTTACACAATATATTCATGCAAAGCAATGTGATTAGTGGTTCATCCCCGGATATAAACACTATTGTTGACAGTGGTGAAATACAGAATCAGATAGGTGGTGCTTCGAACCAGATTACCGGAATACCTGGTGGTGGAACCGCTGCAGAAGCAGCCAGAAACATCGCAAGTCCTCTTTTAGCAGTAGCTCTCTTGTTTATTCAGCCTTTTATCAATCTTATTAATTTCTTGCTCTCTAACGTTCTTTTCTATTACGCAAGTATTGCCATTAGTGTAGTTGCCGCCCTTACTTTCTTTGCTATGGCTATTTTCCTTATCATCAGATTCGTTATTCTTATGCTCCTCCTCACCTTTTCACCTCTCATTTGGCTCGGATTCGTATTTCCTCCTCTAAAGAAATTAGCCTGGGAGAGATGGTGGAAAGAATTCCTCAAGTGGGTGTTTTTTGGCCCCGTTATAGTTCTGTTCCTTGCCTTTACTTCACAATACCTTAGCTCTGCCGGCGCAGTTTCCACCACTCAAGCCGGTTGGCTTGTCACAATCGGTCAGCTTATTGCTACCATCATCATAAGCGCCATGGGGTTATTTCTCACGGCTAAATTCAGCGGTGTTGCCGGAAATCTGGTAATGGCCGGAGTTTCCGGCGGAGTCGGATTCTTAGTCGGTAAAGCCCAGAACCTAGCCAAAAGAGGTCAAATGATGGCCGAAATGGCTTCTAAGACAGCTGCAGCAAAAGGAAATAAAGGCGCAGCTGCGGCTTTTAGCGGACTTTCAAGAGGACTTAGGTTTAATCCCGCAGAAAGCGGAGTAGGCAAAGGAGCTAGATCATTGTTAAGCCAGGTAGGTGTTAAACCGACAATTAAAACCAAAACTGACGAAGAAATTAGAAAAGGAGTCGTTAAAGGAACGGTCTTATCAAGCACCCTTCTTGGAGAATCCTCTGGTGTTCTTGGTATCTCTGACAAAGATGCAGAAAATATGGACTCCGAAACATTTAAGGTATATGCACAGCATATCGGAGCCGAAATAGCTAAAGATCCGGCAATGGTAATGAAACTCGGACTAAAGAATGTTGCTAAAATAATGGAGAATGGTACGGAGGCAGTGGTTAATAATGTTTTAGATGCAATGAAACAAGTAAAACTAGATCATTTAAGTGGTACGTCTGCCCTTAACGCTTCTGACTTAACAAAAGTTAACAAACTACTTCATACACACGCAGATAAAGTTAGAGAGAGAATTTTAGATGATCTTTCCGGAGTAACGCCTAAGACCGATAGTGCTCTTCTTCTCTCGGTCACTGACATCAATAAAATAAAAGAAGAAGGATCAGCCACTGAAAAAACAGATATTAATAATGCACTTGCCGCTCTTAGCCTTAGAACACTTGGTGTTGGTGGAACACATTTAACGGCTGATGAAACACGTGAGTATCGTCGTGTTGACGCTAAAGTCAATTACCACATAGGCAAAGGTGATTGGTAAACATTCATGAAAAAATGAATTTTAAAGAATTAAATCCTACAATTCAGCAATGGATGGATTCGGACGGTTTTATTGACTCAATCGTATCCGTTCAGGAGGAATTTAATATTCAAAGCTCTGCTCCCTTAATCAATACTATTTTTGACCTGATTCTCAAAAATATCCCGTCCGAAGAATTCAGAAATAAATTACTTTCTTCTCTCCCGCAGGATAAACAAAACGAAGCCGTTGTCGGTAGACTTGTGAACGCCACCCTTACTCCAATAAGAGCGCCTCTCGCCGAATCCGGTATTGATATTTCAGTTATCGCTCCAATAGACGAGAATATTGCTCCTTTCAACCCTGCTTTGACCGTTTCTTCTGAAGAAGTGCCTGAAAATATTACTTCACCAGGAGCCTTAGCGGAGGCGCAAGCTTCACCCGCTGTTCCTATCGAAATGAATCCCGTTGTCCCTAATCTCGGTGAACCCGCCACTCCCACTCCTTTTGTCATTCACGAAGAGAAACTTCCCGAACAAGTATCCGCAAGCAATGTTCAAGGAGAAATTCCCTTGCGACCGATGTTTTATTCAGGAAGCCCGGAAACGCAACAAAAGACGTCATTTGCCAGTCTTGAATTTAATCCGGAAGAAAAAGCGAAAAAAGTTAACCCCGAAAACGTTCTAAATTTAAAAGACTTGCCCTTGTAAGCCACTCTCGGCTTACTTAAAATCAAATATATGCAGTTTCAGGTTCCGCAGTTTGAAACGGAGAGTAAGCTTGTCGGTCCTTTTACTCTTATTCAGTTTGTATATGTCGGAGCGGCCATTGTCATATCTTTCCTTTTATTCACCGTTCTCACAACCTGGTTTTGGCTTATCGTCTCCGCCATCCTTGTCGGAAGTTCTCTTATTATTGCTCTCGTCAAAGTTAACGGCCGCCCCATGCCTATCTTTATATCGGCAGCTTTCAGTTATCTCTGGGAGCCCAAGACTCTCGCCCTAAAATTGAAAGTTATTGGAGAAAGAGTTCGAGAAACAATTTCCCCTGAAGTACCTATCGCTACTATCCCATCAGCTGGAAGTTTTCCCGCTATGCCGCCCGTCTCGCCGGAAGCCCCAACCGAAATTCCTCCGGTTATGATCCCGGTTGAGCCCGTCTCTCCTCCTATAATGGAACCTCCTTCTCCCGCTGTATTTGTAAGCCCCTTGGTTGAACCCGCTCCCCCGCCAATCGGCGAGTTGGCTCCGGAAAAAAAGAAGTCTCGGCTCCAGAACTTATTCAATAAGATGACTACCACTTCCTTGCCCATTCCTTTTAGGGAAGAGACTTTGCAGCAGACTTCTGCCAGATTACCAAAAGGATATGAACTCATAGAAAAGCCGACCGGTGAAACGATAGCTGCAAGAAGGGTTGATTACAGATAACACATATTATGCCAAAATCTCCATCTAAAACTTCCTTTGGTTCAACCGAAAGCTTGTCGGACGTAAGGGAAATCAGAAACGATGCCGTCTTTCTTAAAAGGGGAGGCATGAGAAAAGTGATTATGGTCGCCGGAATTAATATGGATTTAAAATCCGAGGAAGAACAGAACTCCATAATTACCGCTTTCCAGAATCTCCTTAATTCCCTTGATTTTGCCATTCAGTTAAGCGTTCACTCGCGCCGCCTGGCTATCAAAGAATACATAGAGAACATAAAGAGTCGGATGGAAACGGAGGAAAATCCTCTTATCAAAAATCAGCTCTCCGAATACGTCAAATTCATTGAAAATTTTATTTCCGAAAACGCCGTCGTTGAAAAGAGCTTTTTCGTTACCGTCCCTTTTGAACCGACCGTCCTGCCGGGCATCGGCAAAAAACACCGGGAAGAAGAGGAAAGAATTGCCAATATGTCCGTTGAAGAGCTTATGCAGCATATGGAAAAACTCAATTTCCGGACGGAACAAGTTCTTCAAGGATTGCGCCACATCGGGCTCCGCGCCGTGACCCTGAATGATGCGGAACTGAGAGAACTCTGCGCCAATTTTTACAACCCAAAAACCACGGAAAAAGAACCCATCCCCGAAGGGGATCCGGTTTCCTCCAAACTTATTGAGATAAAACCCGATTATCTGAAGATCAACGACAAATTCGTCAAAAGTTTATTTGTTTTGAATTACCCGCGTTATCTTTCTTCCGGTTGGCTCGAACCGATTATCAATCTTCCGGAATTAATGGATATATCCATTCACATTTCCCCCGTCGACACGAGCATCGCCCTTAAAAACCTTACGAGAAAAGTCGCCTCCATTTCCGCCTCTATGATAGAACGGCAAGAAAAAGGATTAATAAGAGATCCCGCTCTTGAAACCGCTCTTGCAGACGCGGAAAATCTTCGCGATACTCTCCAGCAAACCAGAGAAAAACTTTTCTCCGTGAGTTTTTATTGTTCAATTTACACCGATTCTCTGGAAGAATTAAAGAAACTTGAATACAGAATTACCTCTACTTTGGAGCGATCGCTCGTTACGGTGAAAACCCCTATGTTTGAGCAAGTCAGGCTTTGGCGTTCGGTTTGTCCTCTCGGCCGAAACATAATGGATATTTCTTCCGCCATGAATTCCAGTCCCGCTTCGGCTTTCTTTCCTTTCATTTCGCCCGATCTAACGACCGATGAAGGAATAATGTACGGATTAAATCTTCACAACAATACGCTTGTTATATTTGACCGCTTTGATCTTGAAAATAACAATTCCGTTATCTTCGCCAAATCCGGTTCCGGTAAATCTTATGCGGCAAAACTGGAATTGTTGAGATCGATCATGCTTGGAACGGACGTTCTCATTCTTGATCCGGAGAACGAATATCAGTCGCTCGCCGACGCGGTTGGCGGAACAACGTTTAAGATATCTCTCACGTCTAAAGATAGTATTAATCCCTTTGAAATTCCCATCGTTCCCGAAGGCGAAAACGAATCCGAGGTGCTTCAATCCCACATCGCGAGCCTTACCGGCCTCGTAAAACTTATGGTGGGAATCGTTACGCCCGCCGAAGAAGGGATCCTAGACCGCGCCATAAACGAAACGTATGCCTCTCACGATATTTCTCCAGGAAGAGATTTTGGCAAAGCGACCCCCCCTTTATTGGAAGATTTGGAAAACATTCTCCGAAACATGGAAGGAGGAAAAGAGTTGGCGGAAAGACTTTACCGCTTTACCAAGGGCAGCTATGCCGGTTTTACCAACCGCCCCACGAATATAAATATCCGAAGCAGAGTCATTGTTTTTTCCATCCGCGATTTGGAAGAAGAGTTGAGACCAATTGCCATGTATATCGTCTTGAACCACGTCTGGAATATCGTCCGTTCAAAACTCAAACGCCGAATCATGGTCGTAGACGAAGCCTGGCTCTTGATGAAATATCCCGACTCGGCCTCTTTCTTGTTTAACCTCGTAAGAAGAGCCAGAAAATATTATCTTGGCATTACGACCATTACCCAAGACGTGGAAGACTTCTTGAGTTCTCCTTACGGCCGTCCCGTTATTACGAACTCTTCGCTCCAGCTTCTGCTCAAGCAATCTCCGGCCACGATTGACGTTGTGGCGCGAGCGTTTAGCTTAACCGAAGTTGAAAAGAATTATCTTGTGGACGTAGATATAGGACAAGGACTCATCCTTGTCGGACAGAAACACATTGCCATCCAGATCGTTCCGTCCGCTTTTGAAAATCAGATCATAACCACAAACCCGGAAGAACTTTTATCGCAGAGAATTATTGCCGAAGCGGATTCTGGGACTGAAGAAAATTCGGGAGGAGTGTTATAATTCAGTACATGAGTTTTATTCAGGTTGCATTGGCTGAAGATCCCGGTCTTGTTTCCGTTATTAACGATATTTTACCGGGCGGCATTGCCAATATTTTCTTTATCGGTTTGGGTATAGGTGCCATTTTGGCATTGGGCACCATAATATTTGCGGGAATTTTGTATTCCACCGCCGGAGATAATGAATCTCGGCAAAAAGAAGCTCGCGCGTGGATTTGGGCGGCCGCAAAAGGACTCGCCGTTATCGCTTTCGGATTCATAATAGTTTCGGTAGTTAACCCAAAAGCCACGACTATTGAAGACGTTGACTTGGAATTCGTAGAGCTTGCCGTTCCCGAGACAAACGTTCAACCAGTCGTTGGGTATATTCCGCCGACCGCTTTTCCTTCCGGTGCTCGTTGGAGAGGAACATACTCTTCTTCCACCGCATATCTACCAGGAGACGAAGTCGCTTATAAAAATGTTTCTTACATAGCTCTTGAAGCAAATACTGGTGTTCTCCCCACTGATACCTCAAAGTGGCAAGTGTTATCTTCCGCAGGTTTGGGGGGTGGAGGCGCGCCTTTAGTCACGGGAGCTCCCGCATATTCCGAAGTTCCTCTTTTGAAGCAAGGTAGCAGTCCGTGGGGAGGTAAAAAATACGGTGCGAATTGCTCGGGAACTTATGGTAGCTCTGGTTGTGGAGCGACGTCTCTCGCCATGGTAATGCTCTATTTCACCGGTAACAGGTATATGACTCCTACAACAGCCGTAGAAACCGTGGGTAATGCGATTGTCGCGAATAAATGGAGACCCTGCAATCACGGAACCGCTTGGGCCGCTATGATCGGCATACCTAAGCTATACGGACTTAAATCCGCCGGTATATCAAACACCCAGAGAAGTCTTGCTAGCTGTTTAAGAAACGGCGGAATTGTAATCGCTCTTATGAAAGCGCCAACCGCCGAAGAAGTGGAACTGTTGAAAAATACCCCCCGTGATCGCACTCCGATTTTTACATTGGGAGGACATTACATTGTAGTCAAAGGTATAGACGAGAGTAAGAACAGAGTGTATATCAATGACCCGGCGGGAAGAGGCGTCAGGTCTTCGGAAATAGGTCACTTTATGAAGTACCGAAGAATGACCTGGTGTATTAACAACAAGTAAAAGTATAATTAAGCATATGATTCCTCTTGCGTTAGCAGAAGAAGCACCAACGGGCATAGTCGGCGCTATAAGTAGCTTTATACCCGGTGGTATCGTAAATATTTTTAACGTCGGTCTCGGCCTTGCAGCAATTCTTGCGTTAGGCACTATAATTTTCGCAGGTATTATGCACTCCACTGCCGGTGGGAATGATACGAGAGAAAAAGAAGCTCGCGCGTGGATTTGGGCGGCCGCAAAAGGATTAGGAATAATCGCCCTCGGAGCCATTTTATTGAACGTAATCAATCCGAATGTATTAAAGGTACAAGAAACTAGCCTTGAAGGTACAAATCTCAATCCTACTACCGATAGACCCGGAACCATTCCAGACGTTATTCTTCCAAACCTTCCTCCTCCCCCAGCACAGTGTACTAGTCTAGCTGGAGCTGATTTAACTGGTTACGAGTTTGATGGGGCCATTTTCTCAGGTACTAAATTTACAAATACCAGTTTTACGGAAGCGGACTTATCAGGTGCTAACTTTACAAACGCCAATTTATCAAACACTAAATTTACAAGTGTTGTTTTTAAAGGAGTCGATCTCTCAACTGCTACTCTTACGGGTGTTAGTGGAGATATGATCATCTCATCAATATTTGATATATTCCCGCGAATTATCTCTGCGTCCGCTGCTCAAGTACCAGAAAATGGAGGAGGAAGTGGTTCTTCATCTATACCTGAAGAGTGTGCTGTATTGCTCAGAGGAACCGATCTTAGAGGTATTGACTTTACTGGCGCTAAATTTGGAAGAAATACTTTTAAAGGGACCTACTTTACAAATACCAATCTTACAGGTGCTAGCTTCGAAAGCTTAGTTTTTGAAGGTGCTGTTTTTGCAGGCGCTAACTTTACGAATGCTAATTTCACAAACACTGTCTTTGAAGCTGTTACTTTTCCTCCCTCATTTGATCCCTCTTCTCTTTAGGTTTCTTCTTTTTCTCTCCAATCAAAAAAGTCAGGCTCTAGTGGAGACGGTGACAACTGATAACTATTATTTAGAACTTACCCAATAAATTTAATCACTACTCTTCTTGATTGTCCTTCTCCCACGCTTTCCGTTTTGAGATCCGGTCTTACCGAAAGTTCCTCGTGAACTAAATGTCTCTCAAATGCGTTCATCGGCGGTAGAACGACGTCGTTTTTAGTGGTTGCCGCTTTTTTTGCTCCCGCTTTCGCGAGTTCCACCACGAGTTTTTCTCTCTCCCGATGATGGTTGTTTACGTCAACCGTTATCGGTCCTTCATCGTATTTCTTGGCGATAAGTTTAAGCACCTTATTGAACGATCCTATAAGAGCCGGCATGTTCTTGGCATTCACCGCCTCATCGTCAATTTTTAGGGAAACCCTTTTTCTTTCTTCGTCTATTTCTACGCTTGCTTCTTTAAATCCAAAAAAAGAAAGTAATTTAGTTGTTATTTCCTTTAGATTCTGCATTTTTGATTAGTCGGAGGCAAAAAGACTGCTGTCCTATGGCAAATAGCGTACTCGTAAACCAATAAATAGCAACTGCCGCCGGCAATTTCCATAAGACAAACGCCGTGAAAAGAGCCAAAAACACGCCCATTACTTTCCCGGAAGGCATCGGCATTGCTTTCGGCGCCTTTGGATCAACTGCTTCTTTTTTGACTGTCGGAGACGAAAGCCACGATTGAACGAATTGAACAATCGCCGTCAAAACTATCAGTACTATGTTTCTCTCGTTTAAGTTTATGAATCCGAACGCCACTGAATTAAACGTCCCCGGATCGCTTATAAAAGGATACAAAAGACCCGAAATCCCTCCGTTCAGTCCGTTCGTAAAAGCTCTGAATAGCGCCCATAAAATGGGTAATTGGATGATTAAAACGATAAAAGAAAAGAACGGATTTACTTTGTGCTTCTTATAAAGCTCCATCAAAAGCTGCGTCTGCTTTTCTTTGTCTCCTTTATATTCCTCCTGTATCTTCATCATTTCCGGCCTCATTTTCTGGGTCATCGCCTGCTGGTGAAGCATCTTGTGATATAACGGCGCGAGTATCAGACGAACTAAAACCGTAAGCATTAATATTGCGACCCCTAGATCATGAAAAGCCACGGTATTGTAAAGAAACACGAGTACGTTGATTATCGGCTGATACAAGAAAGTATTAAATAGATATGACATTTTTTAATTCTTTTGTGAGAATCTCCTTATTATCTTCTATCTCGGAAGTAGTAGTCAAAACAATCACTAAAAAATCGGATGGCGGGTTAAAACGTAGAAGAAACGTTTTGTTCTCCTGAAAAAACCGAAATATTGATCTTCTGATTTTGTTTCTCTTAACGGCGGATCGCGAAAATTTCTTGGAAATAACCACTCCTACGCGCGATACCTTTAGACCATTCTCTTTTCGCTTAACCGAGAAGAATTTGCCCTTATAAAAGGCTTTAAAATCTCTTAAAGCCAGGGAAATGTTCAATTTGTACCTGGCACTGATCATTTCTGTCTAGACGGAGAGTCTTTTTCTGCCTTTAGCTCTTCTTCTCGCGATCGTTCTTTTCCCTCCCCTAGTTGACTGCCTCTTTAGAAAACCGTGCGTTCTCGCTCTTTTCTTCTTTTTAGGGTTATAAGTCGGTTTCATGAGGCTTAAAATAAGTAATTTTCAAGGTTTAGTCAATGATTTTTCGGTACATTTGAGTCTTTTTGTCAACAGAAATTACCCTTAATCCACAAGTTATCCACAGTGGCTGGAATTTCAGCCAATCCGGTTTTTATCAGATAATCCTCTCTTTGCTCCGTTTCCGGACAAACTTTGTTTATAAACGTCTTGATTACAAATTTAAAATTTTTTCAATGGCGCATTCCGGTATTTTGACGCTTCGGTAACGCTTAAATAAAATTACATCTATGAACGTTGATGAGCTTTGGGATAGATCATTAGGCGAGCTGGAATTACAGATATCAAGACCTAATTTTCTGACCTGGCTTAAGAACAGCCGACTCGTCAACAATAAAGATGGCGATGCGATCGTGGCGTTACCGAATCACTTCGCCAAAGAATGGGTTGAAGCCAAATACGGGAAAGTAATCCTCGGTATTTTGAGAACTGAAGACAGTTCCATTAGAAAAATAACTTACATTGTGGATGGCGCCGTCTTAAAGAAGAGCGAATCCGTAAGACCCGCCGAAGAAACGAAGCAGCTTGCCTTCAATGAATTCAAAGCCGATCCAGAGTCCGGGTTAAACCCAAAATATAACCTCAAAACTTTCGTCGTGGGTTCCTCAAACGAGCTCGCTTATGCGGCCGGAACGTCAATAATTGAGGAAATCGGTAATAAATATAATCCTTTATTCATATATGGCGGTACGGGACTCGGAAAAACCCATTTTATCCAGGCTATAGGCAACGAAATACACAAAAAATATAAAGGAAAATTCAAAGTTAAGTACGTTTCCTCCGAAAAATTCACCAATGATGTCATTTGGGCTATCAGAAACAAGAGAGTTGAAGACATTAAAAACACTTATCGGAACATTGACGTCCTTATCATTGATGACATTCAGTTTATCGGCGGCAAAGAAAAGACGGAAGAAGAGTTCTTCCACACTTTTAACGCTCTTCATGAAAACAACAAACAGATAATCATTTCTTCCGATCGTCCTCCGCGCGCGATACCTATTCTTGAAGAACGATTAAAGTCCCGTTTTGAAGGCGGAATGACGGTTGATATCGGTTTTCCCGATTTTGAAACGAGAGTGGCGATAATAAAAGTTAAACTTCAGGATAAAAAAGAACATTTAGACGATGAAGTGGTTAATTTCGTGGCCGATAAAGTTCAGCGAAATATAAGAGAACTTGAAGGGATAATTAATAAGCTCGTTTTCCATAAAAATCACGGCAGTTCTTTTGATCTGATGATCGCCGAAAAAATAATGAATGAGATATTGGAACAATCGGCCGTGAATATCACCCACTCCCAGATTATTAAGGCCGTGGCCGAGTTCTATGAAATTTCCACGACCGACTTAATTGGCCGCGGCCGTAAAAAAGAAATCGTTGAACCGAGACAAGTGGCCATGTATCTTCTTCGCGAGATGTTAAATATGTCCTACCCGTTTATTGCCGAGAAAATGGGTAAAAGAGATCACACCACGGCCATATACGCTTTTGATAAAATAACCCACTCTTTAAACGAAAATCCTGCCTTTAATCAAAAACTGATTATGATAAAAGAATTGGTTAATAAATCCTGAAAACCATGTGAATTAATTCTGTATAAATTACGCGCCTAATGCTTCCCCTGCTAAATTCCGTTACATTTCCACAAAATTAATCACATCTTAAAATTAATTCCCATCAACCATTAAATAGATTGCGTAATGTAAAAATTAACTTTTCCACTTTCTTACAGATACTACTATTACAACAAATTATATTTATTTATTAATTAATTCAATGAAGATAACTGTATTAAAAAACAATCTGAAAAATTCCTTAGACGCCGTTTCAAGAATAGTGGGAGAGAATACTACTCTGCCCATTCTTAAAAACATCCTTATTAAAACCGAAAATGGAAAAATAAATATAATTTCAACCGACCTGGAAACGGCCATAATTAAAACCGTGGCCGGTAAAATAACCGAAGAAGGCCAAATAACAATTCCTTTTACCGTTTTTAACAATGTTATAAATAACATTCAAAGCGAGCGGATTGATATTGAAAACAAGGACATAAATATCCTTATTAAAACGGATAGTTACGAAGCCAAAATACAAGGAATGAATTACGAGGAATTTCCGATAATTCCGAAAGTTGGCGTAAAAGACGAATTTATTGAAATAAAAGGAGATATTTTAAAAGAAAGTCTTCTTTCCGTTATGAGCGCGGCTCAAATTTCGGAATTAAGACCGGAGATAAGCGGAATAATGTGGGATATTGACGGTGAAACCATTAAATTTGTAGCCACGGACAGTTTCCGATTGGCTGAAAAAACGCTCTATGGTTCCGACTTCACCAATAATTTTGAAAGAGGGTTTAAGATGATAATCCCTCTTAAACCGGCTCAAGAAATGGTTAGAGTGATAAACGACAAAGAAACGATTAAAATTTATTCCGATGAAAATCAGCTGATGGTTAAAAACGAGGACATTACGCTTATTACAAGGATTATAGACGGTAAATTCCCGGAATACGCTCCTATTATTCCTAAAAACGTGAGCACAAATATTGAAGTGAGCCGATCGGAACTGACTGGAGCTCTGAAACTAGTCAGTTCGTTTAGTCCCAAAAATAACGAAGTGGTTTTAAGAATAATATCCGATCAAAAACTGACCGAAGTATACTCCGCCGACAGTCTTCTTGGAGAAAATAAATACTTGATTCCCGCCAAAATCACAGGTGAACCGCTAAACGTGTCTTTTAATTGGCGCTTTATGCTTGACGGACTGAAGAATATAAGTTCCGAAACGGTAAATATGGGTTTTCAGGGAGACGTTAAACCGTCAATCATCAAATGGCCTCAAGATAATTCCTATATCTATATCGTGATGCCTATTAAAGATTAGGAATACCTTTTAACCGAACAAATCGCCCCCTTAAAAGGGCGATTTTACTTATAAACGATTATCCCCGCCTCACTCACCACCCCGACGGAATCAGTGGCTTTTAAAGTGATTTTATTTTGGCTTTTAAGCTCGTCTTCGGAAAAAACTTTTTGGTAATTAACCGTGTTTCCCATACCGCCGACGATTATGTCACGAAGTTGGTCGTTTATGTAAACCTCAATCTGGGCGACATTAACATTGGAAGTCAATTTTAGCTCTAGATCTAAATCATTCGTTATAAAGTCTCCGTTCTTAACGCCCAAGAACTCTATTTTGGGACCGTTTCCACTCGTTACGGACGGTTCTTCTCCTTCCGCGTATGAATACGTGGGCGTTGATACGTCCGGCAAAACGTTATTTCGGAGCCAATTTTGAACCCCTGTTTCCCAATTTAAATACTGCGGATCGGTCAGTCTATTCAGGTAAAAAAGAATGTTGTGCGGATTTTCTCTGTCTAATTCTCCTCTTAAAACGGGAATAGTCGTTCCTTGCGGCTCCGGCTTTGGAAAAGGTTCGTTCGGTCTTAATTTTACGGCCCCCGAGATGAAATCATGCCACATGGGTACGGCGGCAAGAATACTTGATCCCCGCTGTTGCAATGGATAACGGTTATTGTTTCCCGCCCATACGCCCACCACGAGATTTGGAGTGTATCCGAACGTCCAAGCGTCAACGTAGTTATTGGTCGTTCCGGTTTTCATCGCTATCTGATAACCCGGAACCCCCGTTAAATTAAGGCTTGATTGATAAAGAGGTGCTCTTAAATCCCTGTCGGAGAGAACGTCGCTTATAAGACGCGTGTAATTGGCTTCCACTAACCTCTCGGAATGGTCCTTATATTCCTCAAGCGTTTTCCCGTTGTTATCTTTCACTTCAAGAATAAAAGTGTAGGGATTTCCTACGCCGTCGTTTGCAATAACCGAATACGCCTGCGCGAGTTCTATCGGATGTACCTCCCCTCCTCCCAAGACGAGAGATAAACCGAGCCGGCTCCTGTCCGAGAAGCTTGTTATTCCGAACTTTTCCGCGAGATTTATCGTGTCATTGAAACCCGCAAGATATAAAGTTTTAACCGCGGTTAAGTTTATTGATTGCGCTAAACTTTCTTTCATGGTTATCGGTCCGCGGAATATGTGATCAAAGTTTTGCGGGTGATAACACTGAGTTCTTTCGTCGTTGTAATCCGGCGTTGAAGGGCAAACCGGATTGGTAGAGAACTCGGTAGGAACGTCAAATAAAATAGTGTCCGGCGTAAATCCTTTTATGAAAGCTTCCATGTAAGCGAACGGCTTGAACGAAGATCCCGGTTGTCGCAACCCTTGGGTTATTACGTCAAAATTTCCTTCAAATCGGCAAGTCGAGCCTTCGGTGCACCCTTCGGGCTCCGGCGGATCAAAATAATTTTTTGAACCCACGAGTGCCAATACCTGGCCGGTCTTGGGGTCCATCGCTATCAAAGCGGCATTATGTCCGGAGTAGAGCTCGGTATTTCTGTCCCCTCCTTCCTCCACGGCGGTATTCGCCAGTTTTTGGAGATCCGCGTCAAGAGTGGTGATTACTTTAAGCCCCGCCTTGGAAACGAAATCCTCTCCGTACTTGTTGTTTAAATATTCCTGTACCTCCATCACGAAATGGGGAGCGAGAGCGAAAGAAGCGGTTTTGGGCTGTTCCATCACCACGGGTTTGTTTTGAATGGCGAAATCGTATTGCTGCTCATCAATCATCCCCAAGTTTCTCATTTGGGAGAGAACGTACTTTCTTCTTTCTTCGAGTTCTATGGTGTGCGATCCCCAGGGAGAATAATAACTGGGAGCTTGCGGAATAGCGGCGAGCATCGCCGCCTCGGCGAGATTCAATTCTTTTGCCGATTTCCCGAAATACGTCTGCGAAGCGGCTTCTACGCCGTAAGCGTTTTGCCCGTAAGGAACCTGATTCAAATAAAGATTAAGTATTTCGTCTTTCGTGTACACTTTTTCCAGCCTAAAGGCTAAAATAAGTTCTTTAATCTTACGTACTAACGATTTTTCGGGCGTCAGAAATGAGTTTTTGGCCACTTGCTGGGTTATGGTTGATCCTCCCTGCGCTCGGTAACCCTTGACGATGTCTACCCAAAGCGCTCTTAAAGTGCCCCGAAAATCAAAAGCGGCGTGCTCGTAAAATCCGCTGTCTTCAACGGCAACGGTCGCTTGCCTCAACACGTCCGGAATCTCTTCGGGCGGAAGATAAGTTCTCCTTTCTTCCCCGTGTATTTCATAAAGCAAGGTTTCTCCCGTTCGATCAAAAATTTTGGTTGATTCCGTAAGCTCGTGAGTGACTATTTCCCCCACGGTCGGCAAGTTTCTGCTTAAATAAACATAACCCAAAACTCCGATTACGGCTGCGGTTCCGATCGCTCCTGCGATCCAGATTAAAATTTTCTTTATCGGTATTTTTCTTTTCACGAATATAATTATACATCGCCCCGCACTGTCCGGTACGGGGCGAAAATATTTGGCTCTCGCGCTTTAATTAAAAATTCTCTTCTTCCTCGTCTTGATTTTTTAGGAGATCGTCATCCCCTTCTTTCTCCCCGTCCCCTTCATCGCCAAGTTCATCCTCGTCTTCGTGTTCTTTTACGGAAAAACCATCATCAAGCGAACCGAGCTCATTGTAATCGCTGTCGCCCGATTCTTCGTCCCAATTTTCTTCGGAGTTCATTATTAATTAGCGTTTTTTGCCGACCTTTTAATTATCTACTGGGGAAAGAGTATCATAAAAAAATTTCAGGTCAAGAGTTTTATCTATCAGTGATTAGAGCCGCCGTAATGGCGATCGCCAAGGCGTCCGAAGCGTCGTCAATCGGACGGAAATCTTTGAGTCCCAAGATCAGCGTAATCATTTTTAGCACCGCTTTTTTATCGGCCGATCCGTAACCGGAGACCGATTGCTTAACCGTGTTTGGCGTGAACTCCCTAATCGGAAGCGAATTCTCCGCCGCGGCGAGAAGAATCACTCCTCTCGCTTCCGCGACCGCCATGGCGGTCGTTTGGTTTTTTGAAAAGAACAATTTCTCAACCGCCACTTCATCAGGGCGTAATTTCTTTATAAGCGATAAAATTTCCCTGTAAATGAAAGACAACTGGCCCGCGGCGTATCCTTTTTCTTTTTTTTCAATAATTCCCTGCTCTATCAGGGAAAACTTTCCGTTTTCAGCCCTTATCGCTCCGTATCCCACGCGATGAGTTCCCGGATCAATACCAAGATACACTCGGGGATTATTCGGTTTCGGCATTGGTGTATATTTCCATCACGTCGTCTCTTTCTTGAAGTTCATCCACTAACGCTCCGACCTTTTCTTTATCCGTCTCCGAAACGGACTGTCTGAATTGGGGAACAAAATTCCCTTCTTCATCCTGATTAAAGGCCCATCTTACGGAACCCTGTTCGGCGAATTTGGCGTTGTTATCCGCGAGTAATTTTTTAATCTCCGCTACCGTTCTGTTCCGGCTATCCGTTAGGGCTTTTATTATGAGCGCGACCCCCGAAGGACCGTAAGCTTCAATCAGAAGGTCTTCGGATACCGAATCTTTTGCCCGGCTAATGGCTCTTTCTATGTTTTCTTGGGGCACGTTTCCTTCCTTCGCTTTCAAAACTGCCGTCCGAAGACGCGGATTGAAATCCGGATTTGGATCATCCTTTGCCGCCGTTTGCACGGCCATAAGCAACTTGGTGAAAAGTTTCCCGCGCTTTTCATCGGTTAAAGCTTTCTTATGTTTTATTTGAGACCATTTACTGTGTCCTGACATTTGCCTATATTATTATATTAGTTATGGACGACGCGAAAGATACGAATGAAAAGCTAAATGAAGTCTCTGTAAGCAAGCTCGCCATCTCTTCTCCGAAAGAGCTTATGGACAAACTTTCCTCTTCGTCGGCGGGAAAAGCGTCAACAAGCGTTTTACTTGAGGAAATACTGGGCGGCGCGCTCGGTCTTAGCGCTTCAGACATTCATTTTGAGCCTGCGCGGGACAGTGTAAAGATAAGAGTCCGACTGGACGGCGTTTTGCGGGAATCGGGAAATCTTTCAACTGAAGAATACGGATTTATTTTAAGCAGGATAAAGCTCTTGGGAGGAGTAAAGATTAATATTCAGGAATCTGCCCAAGACGGACGTTTTACCATCCGAAGCCGCGAAAATAAGAGAGATATTGAAGTCCGTGTTTCCATTAATCCTTCGGAATACGGTGCAACCATCGTTTTGAGGATTTTAGACCCTGAAGCGGTTATTTTGGAGGTTAAAGACATCGGTCTGCGCGAGGACGATCTTATAAAAGTTGAACGCGGCCTTAAGAGACCAAACGGCATGATTCTCGTAACCGGCCCCACGGGTTCAGGAAAAACCACTACTCTTTACGCCTTTGTAAACCATATTAATTCTCCGGAAATCAAGATAATCACGATAGAAGACCCGATAGAATATCACCTGACAGGCATTCAACAGACGCAGGTAGACCCGTCCGCCGGATACAATTTCGGAAGCGGACTTAAGTCCATTCTCCGTCAAGATCCGGACGTAATTCTAGTCGGAGAAATAAGAGATCCCGAAACGGCCGATATCGCCATGCAAGCGGCTCTTACGGGGCACGTTGTCTTCTCTACCCTTCACACCAATACTGCCGCCGGAGCCGTCCCTCGTCTCTTGGATCTTGAAGTTAAACCGCAAATTATCGGACCGGCCGTAAACGTATTCATTGCCCAGCGTCTAGTCCGCAAATTATGCGAAAAATGCCGTAAAAAAGCGGAACTAAACGAGGAGAATAACGCCAAAATAAAAGAATTTACGAACAAGCTTTCTAAAAATGTGTCTTTACCCACGGATATCACCCTTTATGAGCCCGTGGGCTGCCCGTCTTGCGTAGACGGATATAGGGGCCGAATCGGTATCTTTGAGATATTGGAAATGGATAAAGACCTTGAATTGCTCATACACAGAGAATCGAGCGAGGCGGAAATTGAAAAACTTGCCTTTGACAAAGGATTTACCAATATGCAGCAAGACGGGATAATTAAAGCTCTTTCAGGCATTACGAGCTTAGAAGAAGTGGAGAAAGCGACCGGTCCTATCACTTGGTAAGAGAAATTTAAAAACAAAAATCCGCCAAAGATTTCTGATATTATGGAAACTCTTTTATTTAAGAAATAAAAGAGGTTAAGATGCACTTGAGGCGCACCCGAGCCGAAACCCAAAGTGGCTATTAACTGAAGTTACATCCCGTCAGAAATCCTTAACGGATTTTGACCGCATTCTAACATATAGGATAAATATTGTCAAGACCATGACCGAGGCAAGTATATATGGCCAAAAAGAAGAACAAAACTGGGAAAACCTATTAAGGCCGGACAGCTTTGAAAGGTATATTGGCCAAGAGCCGGTCAAGAAGAGTCTTAGAATTATTCTTGAGGCGGCCAATAAAAGAAATGAGCCGGTTGATCACATACTTTTATATGGCCAGGCGGGCTTAGGTAAAACCACTTTAGCTCATATTATTGCCAGGGAGGCAAAAGGAAATTTAAAGATTACTTCCGGCCCGGCCATAGAGAAGACCGGCGATTTGGCCGCCATTCTAACCAACCTAGAAAACGGGGACATATTATTCATTGACGAAGTCCATCGCTTGAACAAAATGATTGAGGAAGTACTCTACTCGGCCATGGAGAGCCGGACATTAAACATAGTCCTCGGCAAAGGGCCGTCAGCGAGAACTATCTCTATTGACCTTATGCCCTTTACGCTGGTCGCGGCCACAACGAGAATTGACTTGCTCTCCGGTCCCCTAAGGTCTCGTTTCGGAGCGACTTTTCGTCTGGACTATTATTCAGAAAGCGATATTAAGGAAATCATAAAGAGATCGGCCATCATTTTGGGAGTGGAAATAACCGAGGAGGCCGTGGAAAAACTCTCCGAAGTAAGCCGCTTTACTCCGCGTACGGCAAATCGCATCCTAAAAAGAGCGCGAGACGTTGCCGAAGTGCGCGAGAGCAAGTTCATTGACGGAAAATGTCTGAAAGAACTTTTTGAAATACTCGAAATTGACAATCTCGGCCTTGAATACCAAGACAGGCGAATTCTTCTGATTTTACGCGATCAATTTGGGGGAGGTCCGGCCGGCGTAGGCTCCATTTCCTCTTCTCTCGGAGAAGAAAAAAGCGTTATAGAGGGCGTCTATGAGCCCTACCTTATAAAAATCGGGCTTATAAAAAGAACTCCTGCCGGCCGTATGCTTACCGAAAAAGGACTGAATTATCTTGAAAACTCAGGAAAATGACGCGTATGCACGTTTTGCGTTCCGTTTCGGAAAAACAAACTAAAGAATTAGGCGCCAAACTGGCGGATAAACTTACGAAAGATGTCGGCAAAAATCCAAAACCGCGAGTATTCCTCCTTTTTGGCGATCTCGGTTCGGGAAAGACGGCATTCGTTAAAGGATTCGCCGGATTTTTAGGCGTTAAAAGAGTTTTAAGTCCCACTTTTGCCATCGTTAAATCATATAAGATAAAGAGAAACGGCTATACCAATCTTTTGCACGCCGACCTGTACCGAGTAAAAAACTTAAAAGAACTCAAAAATATCGGTTTTCCCGAAATTCTAAATGATAATAAGACGATAACTCTCATAGAATGGCCTGAATTGATTTCTTCCTTGTCATTCCCGCGCTTAACGCGGGAATTCAGAATTACCAAAATTTATTTTTTCCACGGGAAAAAAGAAAACGAACGGACGATTCGTTACAATTCATAAGAGAATCATGAAACAGACCTTCCTTATAATAGACGCGAACTCCCTTATTCATCGGGCCTATCACGCTCTCCCGCCTTTAACTGACTCGGAAGGAAAACCGGCGGGCGCCTTATACGGCTTATCAAGCATCATGCTTAAAATTTTAAGAGAGATTTCACCGGAATACGCCGTTGCCGCCTTTGACCGGCCGGAACCCACTTTTAGGGAGAAAGAATATTCCGCTTACAAGGAACATCGTCCGGAAGCGGAAGAAAATCTGGTTTCCCAGCTTATTTCTTCAAAAGAATTCTTTAAAGCTTTTGGTTTAATTAGCCTTGATTATCCGGGTTTTGAAGCGGATGACATCATCGGGACGGTCGCTTATCGCGCTTCTTCCGAGAATATAGCCGATAAAATAGTTATTCTTTCGGGCGATTTGGACATTTTACAGCTCGTGGAAGACGATCGCGTAATAGCCTGGATTCCTCAAAAAGGCATTAGTTCCTTTACCGAATACAATCGCGAGGCCGTTATTAATCGTTTTGGCGTTCCGCCGGAACACATTCCCGATTTTAAAGGATTGGTCGGCGACACGTCCGATAATATTCCGGGAGTTTCGGGCATCGGACCGAAAACGGCAGCGGAATTAATCAAGAAATACGGGCCTCTTGAAGACTTGTATGCTTTATCTCCCGAACCAAAAACGGCCGCTTTAAAAAACGTGATTGATAATAAGGAGATCGCTTTGCTTTCTAAAAATCTCGCGACTATCGCAAAAAACGTTCCGATTTCCTTTCCATCAGTTTCCGATTTCAAAGTTAATCCTCTGCCCCAGAATGAACTGTCCGCTTTTCTTCTCGCGAAAGGATTCAGGAATCTCTCGGAAAGAGTTAATCGTTCTAACTTATAAGCCTCTCGTTGTACAATTACACTGTACAAGTTGCCGGAAAATAATAAAAAAATTAATTGGTATAAACCGGAATTCGCTCTTTTTGGAGCGACTCTCGTTTTCGGAATTTTATTTTCCATTCTTGCTTTCACGCATTTTTCTCTGTCCTGGTTTGTCGCCTCCGTAATCTTTTTTGCCGCAATAACCGGCGGCTCGTTCTTTTTAGGCAAAGCGTTCAACGAGCTCAAAGGCAAAGGCGAGCTGGAACAGATGCGGATAGACAGGCTCGTGTCCTGCGTAAGCGATGCCATCATCGTTTATGACAAGGATTTTAGAATCATTATCTGGAATCGGATGGCCGAGGAAACATTCAAGCTCAAAAAGGAAAACATTTTAGGGCAAGTCATTTCACCCGAGAAGATATCCGACCCGTCTTTTAAAACTTTGGTGCAGGTGATTTTTCCCTCTCTCGCTCCTTCCGTAATGAAGAAAAGTGCTCCCGGAGAATATCCTCAACTTATGGACATATCTTTTTCCGATCCGATTCTTGAGCTCTCGGTTTCAACCGACAGGCTGATAAGCGAAGACGGGAGTCCCACCGGTTTCATCAAAATAATAAGAGACCGAACGAGAGAAGTGGAATTTTTGCGCGGAAAATCGGAATTCATCACGGTTGCCGCTCATCAATTGCGCACTCCCCTAACCGCCGTTCATTGGATATTTGAAACGGTTGTAAAAAGCGAAACCCTTTCATCGGATGACCAGGAACTTATTTCAAACGGCCTTGCCGCTTCGGCGAAACTTTTAAAGATCGTAAACGACTTGTTGGACGTTTCTAAAATTGAATCAGGTAAATTTGGCTACACTTTCACGGAAATTGATATCGGAATGTTTTTGGACGACTTGTTGAAAAACGCAAACATTCTAGCCAAGAAATACAACGTTTCCCTTTACTTTGACCGGCCCAAAAATCCCATTTTTATTCACGGAGATCCCCAAAAACTGGGCATCGCCTTCTCCAATCTCCTGGACAACGCCATTAAATATAACGTCACGAACGGGCAGGTTATCGTTAAAATCGAGCCTTACCCGAACCGTCCTTACATTCAAATATCCATTAAAGACACGGGAGTGGGAATGTCAAAAGATGCTTTAAGCAAACTTTTCACCAAATTCTTCAGGGGAGAAAACATCACCAAGTCGGAGACCGAAGGATCGGGACTTGGGCTCTATATTACAAAGAACATCATTCTGCGGCACGGCGGTAATATCTCGGCCGATTCCGCTCTTGGCCGAGGATCCACCTTTTATATCGTTCTCCCAACCGATCCCGCCTTGATTCCGCCGAAGGAGGTAATGGTTGAATAGGCTTCGTTCCTCCAGGCGAGTTATAATCTTCTCATGCCCGAACTTCCGGAAGTTGAAAACACGGCGCGAAGTTTAAAACGCCTGGTTGTCGGACGCCGCATTAAAGACGTTTGGACCAATACGCCGAAACTTATTCGGAAAGGCTCGTTTGAAGAACTGAAAGAAGGCGTAAAAGGAAGGGAGATAACGAATGTTCAGAGAAGAGCGAAGAACATCATCATTTCGCTCAGTGGAGGCTACGCTCTTCTCATCCATCTTAAAATGACGGGTCATCTTCTTATCGGTAAATGGAATATTGAAAAAGAAGAAGGCAAAGAAATAGCTGTTTCTTTGCTTAAGGGCGCCCTTAGCGAGAAAGTGAACGGTTATATTCACGTTATTTTTTATCTTGATGACGGCCGCGAATTGGCCCTTTCCGATTTACGGAAATTCGCAAAACTTATTTTCGGCAAAGAAGAAGAGATACGCAAAGAAAAAGGAATTTATGATGCGGGCACGGAAGCTACGGAAATGAATTCAAACGAGTTTCATTCCGTTATTTCGGGATCGCGAAAGCATATTAAAAGCCTCCTTATGGATCAAACGAAGATCGCCGGCATCGGAAATATTTATTCGGACGACATTCTATTCAAAGCGAAAATTCATCCTCTTCGTCCGGCGGCATCTCTGACCGAAAAAGAAATAGCGAAACTTTACGATGCAATGAAAGATATTTTGGCTCTTGCGGTAAAACTTGGCGGAACTTCCATATCCGACTTTCGAACGCTGGAAGGAAAAGAAGGAGGATATGCCGAAAAAAGGCTCGTTTACCGGAGAGACGGGAAACCGTGCCCCCGATGCGGAACTTCCATTAAAAGGATCAAAATCGGCAGCCGGTCCGCTAGATTCTGTCCCAGTTGTCAGAAACTATAGCCGAAGGAATTTTTCGGTTTTTGTGGTATATTGGTCGCAATCATGATTGTCTTCCTTTATGGCGAAGATTCCTTTCGCCGGAAGAGAAAATATGCGGCGATTGTCGGAGAATTCATCGGTAAAAACGGTAACCTTGGTTTTTCGGAATTTTCTTCCGATGAATCCGAAAAATTTTTAGAAGCGGCCAAAGCTCGCTCCATATTCTCTCCGCGCACTTTAATTGGCCTGAAGGATGTTGATTTCAATCTTTTTTCGGAAGACGTTCTTAATCGTTTTAAAGAAATTCTTACGGGACTCGCTGTGAGCAAGGATATAATTATTCTTGTGAGCAGCGCGGAAACTTCCTTACCGGATAGTATGCCTTTTCTCGCTGCTCCGCCCACGAGAACTCAAGAATTTGATCTTCTGCCCAAAGACAAACTCGTTTTCTTCGTATTAAAAGAAGCTATTGAAAAAGGAATAAATTTCTCAGAATCGGACGCCAGATCGTTAATCGCTTCTTTCGGAGGCGACCTCTGGTCCATTTCTTCGGAGCTGGATAAATTGGCTCTGGCTAAGTCCAAGGAATTTCCGGTCTCTTCGCCCGAACCGAGTTATTTTGAACTGCTCTCCGCCATTAAATTCGGCAGGAGCAAAGAAAGAAAATTAATCGCGCTTGAAGCCATTTTATACAAGCTCAAAGAAGATCCGGCGAGAGTTTTTAACAGTCTCGCCTACTCTGCTCCCAAGGGAACTTCTCCCGAAGAGTGGTTCAGTCTCATGGCCGATTACGACGTGGCCGTCAAATCCGGAAAACTGGATTACGAGGAGGCCCTTCTTGATTTCGTTATTAGATAAATCAAAAACCCGCTTTACTTAGCGGGTTTGTTTTTTAGCCAATCTTGATTTAAGCCTGCGCGCTTTATTCCTTTTAATTAGCCCCGTTTTAGCCCCCTTATCTAACGCTCTGTATGCTTCCGAAAGCGAATTCGCGGACAAGGTCTTTTTATACGTCTTAACGGAAGCCTTGAGAGACTTCATTTTTTTCAAATTCTCCCGTTCCCTTTTTACGGATTGTCTTAAAGCTTTTTTGGCTGATCTTATCCTTGGCATAATCCCGGAATTATAAATGTGTTAACCAATATTTTTCAAGTGTCTAATGTCACAACTTTTTTCTAATATTGTCAAGGCAATTAAATCTATTCGCCAACCATTCTTTGAAAGAGCTTGATTTTGATTGGCGAAGAATTGAGAAGATTTTTTTAATTTCACTAACTTTGCCCGGGTCAAATTATCTTCTGGCCGCAATCCCCCAATATGACCATATCTGGCCATGGCCTTAACCTCAACGAAAACTAGAGTCTTGTCACGATCTCTCGCAATAATATCTATTTCACCATAAGGAAAAGACACATTTGTTCGGACTATTTTATATCCGTTTTCCCTTAAATATTTGGCCGCCAATTGTTCTCCATATGTCCCAATTTGGCCACGTTGACCATTAAAAGAAGGAATCTCTCTCACTTTTTTATTATAAATCTGTTTTAGAGTGTTTGCCGACAAACACTCTAAACAAAAAATCTTGCATAAAATGTTTACCGGCAAACACTCGCAACACGTTTTTTTGCACAAAATGTTTGCCGGCAAACATTTTAAAACAAATCTGACATCCAGAATGTGAAAACAAATGTGAAAACACCAATCACTTTTGTACAAAGTGTTTGTCGGCAAACATTTTGAAACAAATTCGGCCTCTAGGATGTGAAAACAAATGTGAAAACAGTTTTTAATGTGAAAACAGTGTGAAAACACTTATTTGGGTGTCATTTTAAAAACATAAACCCGGCCATTTTGACCCGGCCATTTATCCACAATTTGGCCGGGTTATACCCATAGTTGTCCACATATGTGGCCACATCCTTTTATCTTTAATACTAGCCAAAAACACCCGGACATATTAAATTTCTCTTATTAATATGCCCGGACATGAAATAAAAGAAGAAGATAAGGAAGAGGGATTTATCTGTGTTAATTGCGGCAAGCAAATTCCCTTTTCCGGGAGTATAGGCACCGCACACCGGAACCACTGTCCATATTGCCTTTTTTCGCTTCATCTTGATGAAGAATTTTCCGGTGATCGCGCTTCAAACTGCAAAGGACAGATGGAACCTATCGGCCTGACTTTCAAACACGAAGGGAGCGATAAATATAAAAGGGAGAGGAAAGGGGAGTTAATGATCATTCATAAGTGCGTCGTTTGCGGAAAAATTTCCATAAACCGATTGGCCGCGGATGACGACGAAGTAACGCTAATCTCTTTATTTAATAAGTCTTTGAAATTAAAATATGATTTGAGAGAAGAGTTATTGAAGGAAGGAATAAACATATTGACCGAGAAAGACAAGGAAGAAGTTTTCATAAAGCTTTTCGGAAAAGGAATAAGCACATTCAGATCAAATGGATGACATAGTTAAAAAAGAAAAGAAGCCGATAAAAATCTGGCACCTCGCAATATTGGGCGCGGCTCTTATTTTTATGGTTGCTTCACTGCTTTTAAACCGGATCCCGAACCTTAGTAAATTAACCGCCGAAAATAATAGCGAAACAAACCTCCCAGAGGAAAATAATTCCGGGATGAACGAAGAAGAAAATAGTATTCCGGAGGAAACGCCAAAAATAATTTCTGTTCAAGACGTCAATATATCGGGACTTGGCCCGGTTGAAACTTACCGAATTATCAGAGGAGAAATTTTAAAAATAAAAAACATAGACGACTTGATTCTCTTTACCGAGCTCTATCAAAGCGAAGAAAATCGCGATAGTTCAATTCAGAAATATAATCAGATGAGAGATGTTATTAAAGGAACGGGAGGATTCATAACCGAAGAAAGTATGGTGGCTATAATCATGGCTACTATGCCGAGAGGCGAAATAAAAAACGTGGAATTATTATCCGAGTCCGATAAAAAAGCCGATATTGAAATTACGCTTGATGACGGAAAAAAAGCGGACGTGGAAATGATTTTTGAGGGTAATCTCTGGAAACTGAATAAAACGACTTGGAAACAATAAAAAGAGAATTGTTTTCTTTAGCCGACAAAAAACGCGCAAATAATCTGGCGTGGTTTTTTAAAACGGGAAAAGGGGAATATGGAGAAGGAGATAAATTTTTGGGAATTAAAACTCCGGTACTGAAAGAAGTTGTTAAAAAACATTTTAAAGAAACGGATCTTAGAGGCATTGAAAAACTTTTAGCCGACCCGTTTCACGAAGCTCGTTCGGTGGCCGTTGGAATGCTCGTTGCGAAATACGAACGAGGAGTGCAAAAAGAGAAAGAAGGAATATACCGCTTTTATTTACGCCACACGGCACGAATCAATAACTGGGATTTGGTTGACTTATCCGCGCACAAAATAGTGGGGGATTGGCTTTCTAATAAAAAGAGAACGCCTCTTTACCGACTGGCAAAATCAAAGATTTTGTGGGAACGCCGTATGTCCATAATTTCTACTTTCGCCTTTGTACGTAAAGGCGATTTGAACGATGCTTTCGCTATCGCGGAAATTCTACTTAAAGACAAAGAGGATTTAATGCACAAAGCTGTCGGCTGGGTTTTACGCGAATGCGGTAAGAAAAATAAAACGCGTCTTTTGGAATTTATAAAAGAGAACGGAGAAAAAATGCCTCGCACGACCCTTCGTTACGCGATTGAAAGATTTCCGGAAGGGGAGAGAAAGAAAATACTGCAAACGACGAAATAAGATTGTGGACGGTACAGGACTCGGACCTGTGACCTTCTCGGTGTAAACGAGACGCTCTACCAACTGAGCTAACCGTCCTGATTGAGGGAATCATAAACAGAACAAAAAACAAATTCAAACTATAAAATCTTCCGAAGGGAGTAACTTTAGTTTTGAGTTTTGAGTCTTGCGTTTTGAATTTTTTTGGTGCGCCTGCTTGGATTCGAACCAAGGACCCTGGAGGTATAAGCTCCATGCTCTAACCAGACTGAGCTACAGGCGCGCTTCGCTTCGCCGAAGCTTTTAACGTTTTGAGCGTAGGCGAGTTCCCCGCATTATGCCCTAAATCGTGGCTTGTTTCAAACCGTATTCACTAACGATCGCATAAAATTCGTCTTGCTCCAGAACCTCTTTTTTAACAAGCTCATCTGCCACCTTTTCCAAAGCGTGCTTGTATTTTCTGATCGCCGCGAGAGCCGCGTCATAAGCCGTATCAATAAATTTTCTGACTTCCTTGTCAATCTCTTCGGCCGTGCTGTTTGAATAATTTCTTTCGGTCGTGATTTCTCGTCCCAAGAAAATTGTTTCTTCCGTGTCGCCGAATGTCATAGGCCCCAACTTATCGCTCATTCCGTAACGGGTAACAAGCGCGCGCGCAATTTCCGAAGCTCTCTTTAAATCATCCGAAGCTCCAGTTGAAACGTCTTTGAAGAATTCTTTTTCGGAAGCATGGCCCGCAACAAGCATCGCAATGTCCGCGATGAATTGACGTTTGGTTTTCAGTCGGATTTCTTCAAGCGGAAGTTTCATCGTATATCCGCCCGCTCTTCCTCGGCTTACGATGGAAACTTTTTGTATCGGATCGGAATCGGGGATTGCCGCGGCCACAACGGCATGTCCCGCTTCATGAACGGCCGTCATCTTTTTTTCTTTGTCGGAAATTATTCGGCTCTTTCTTGCGGGCCCGAGCAAGACTTTTTCTATGGAGTCATACATTGTCTCTTGGGGAATCTCTTTCAAATTCTTTTGCGCGGAAAGTATCGCCGCTTCGTTTATGAGATTTTCCAAATCCGCTCCCGAAAATCCGGGAGTCCTTACGGCCACTTTCCTCAAGTCGGAATCTTTCGCCATCGGTTTGTTCTTGGAGTGAATTTTTAAAATCTCTTCCCGTTCTCCGATGTCCGGCAAATCAAGAATCACGCGGCGGTCGAATCTCCCCGGCCTCAAAAGCGCGGGATCCAAAACGTCCGGTCTGTTCGTGGCGGCAAGCACTATCACTTTTTCGTCTCGATCGAAACCATCCATCTCAACGAGGATTTGGTTAAGGGTTTGTTCTCTCTCATCGTGTCCTCCGCCGAGTCCCGCGCCGCGTTCACGTCCCACCGCGTCTATTTCATCTATGAATAAAATCGCCGGAGCGGCCGCCTTAGCCGTTTTAAAAGCGTCTCTCGTGCGCGAAGCGCCGACTCCCACGAACATTTCCACGAATTCTGAAGCGGAAATATGGAAAAAAGGCACTCCCGCTTCGCCCGCGACCGCCCGCGCGAGCAAGGTTTTTCCCGTTCCCGGAGGTCCCATGAGAAGTACTCCTCTTGGGATTTTCGCGCCCAATTCCTGATATTTTTTCGGATTCTTCAAAAAATCCACGACTTCTTCCAATTCCTGTTTCGCCTCCTTTAATCCCGCTACGTCTTTAAAAGAAATCTTCTCTCTAAGATTAGTAAAGAGCCTGATGTTTGATTTGCCGAAAGAAAGAGCCTGATTTGCTCCGGCGGTCGCTTTGCGAAGGAACAAAAAGAAAAGCAAAGCGAGCGCGATTATCGGTAACGCGGTCGGAACGATGATTCCCCAGAATACGCTTTTCGCCGAACTGTTTTTGACTTCAAAAGGAACGTTTCTCAATTCTTCCGCCGAAACGCCGTAATCTTTCAAAATTTCCGTAACGCCGGCCGTTGATTCTTTGGTTGCGGAAATCCACGTTCCGTCCTGCAATTCGGCCGTTAAAACGTTATCGGTAAGCTCAAGTCTCTTGACTTCTCCCGCCGTGATCTTCACCGCAATGTCGTTTAAACCGGAAACTTGAGACTGCTTCTCCGATACGAGAGACGCAAAAAGAACGGCAACCGCCAAAAGCGCGATCGCTACCCACGCGAATTTTTTAAAAAGTTTTAACATTTCTCCTCCTTTTAACTCGGAAGTTTCAGAATTATTCTTTTCTCTTCCGGCTTTATCGCTTCAATGCGGAAGTCCTCCTGGGAATTCAACACGAGTCTTGCTTTCATTTCTTCGGGACTTCCGAATTCAGAAATATGTATGAGACCGACTATGTCCTCCGTAAGTTTAACAAAAGCTCCGAACGGATTGAACTTGTAAACGGTGCCCTTAACCGTATCGCCGACTTTATATTTCTTTTCAATGTCTTTCCACGGATCGGGTTGCAAGGCTTTAAGCGAAAGCGAAATCTTGTTGTCTTTGACCTCAATCACTTGCGCTTTGATCATATCGCCCACGCTTACGATTTCCTTAGGCGATTCTATAAGCTTATGTCCGAGTTCGGATATGTGGATCAATCCTTCAATTTCGGGATTATCCGCGAATCGGATAAATGCGCCGAAATTAGCGAGTCCCGAAATGATGCCGGTTACCACGTCTCCGGACTTGTACTGATTTATTAAGTCTTTAACGTTCTGGCTCAATACTTCTTTTTCGGAAACAATGAGCTTGTTCGTTCGGGGATTTAATCCGATGATTTTTACTTCTAGCTCCTGCCCCACAAGTTTATTAAGCTCTTCAATTATTTTTTCTCTCGTTTGTTCGGTTACTCGCGGATAATGTTCCACGGAAAGCTGGGAAACGGGTAAAAATCCTTTTAGTTCAAAAAGTTCCACTAAAAGCCCTCCGGAATTCGCGCCGAACACTTTTACTTTCACGGGCTCGTCTTTTTCCTGTATCTCCTTGACGAGCCCCCAGGCTTTTTGTTTATCCGCTTCGGTAAGAGAAAGTTCAATCAAGCCTTCCTTGTTTTCCGGATCCACCACTTTGGCGTTTACCGCTTCGCCCGCGTTTAAGCCCTTTATCACTTCGCGGCCGTTTAAGAATTCTCTCCCGTAAACGACTGCGGTGCCAATTCTCGCTATTTCAAAAAAGGCCTTCTTCGGAGTTTTCAAAACGAGCTTCGCTTCCACTATCTCTCCCTTCTTTAATATGGGAGCCAAATCGGGACGGGTTTTTATGAGTTGAGCTAAACTATCCATGTTGTTTTATGCATCAGATGATAACCCTATACTTTATTGAAAATCAAGGCTTTTTCTGCTAAATTACGAGGCGTGATAATCAACTGGTACGGCGGCGGGTGTTATAAAATCCAAGCGTCAGGCGCCGATATTGTGGTAGATCCTTCCACGAGCCCCGCGGGCGGACGGCTCAAAGGCGACCTCATTATAAAGACTAAAACCGAACTTCCTTTGGATATTAATGGTTTATCCGACACCGAAATATCCGTTCCCGGCGAGTATGAAACGTCGGGCGTAAAGATAAAAGGGGTTGCGATCCCGACTGAAGATTCACGGGAAAACGTTCTCAAAACGGCTTATAGAATAGAAGCCGATGGTCTTTCTATCGCGCTCTTGGGAGACGTATCGGAAGAATTAAGCGAAGACGCCCTTGATGATTTGGGAGACATAGACATTCTTTTTGTTCCGGGTAAACCCATCTCGGGAAAACTCATCAAGTCAATTGATCCCGCGGTTGCCATCCCCGGATGGGGAGACCCTAAAGTGGTAATGAATGAAACCGGCCAAAAACCGGAGTCCACTGAAAAACTGACTATCAAGAAAAAAGACCTTGAAGCGGAAGAAGGATTTCGTCTCGTGGTATTAAAGTCATAAACAACATGGAAGAAAAAAACGTAACCGTTCCAAGCGGCAAAATTAATCCTCGGGAAATAACGGAAGAACTCCGCGAATCTTTTCTTGATTACGCGATGTCCGTCATCGTTGATCGCGCTCTGCCGGACGTCCGCGACGGATTAAAACCGGTTCAACGGAGAATCTTATGGGCTATGTGGGAGTCCGGCCTTACCTCCGGCGCCAAAACCAGAAAATCGGCGACCGTAGTCGGCGAAGTACTCGGTAAATATCATCCTCACGGCGATTCTTCGGTTTACGAAGCGATGGTCCGTTTGGCTCAAGATTTTTCCGTTCGCTATCCGCTTGTCATCGGACAGGGGAATTTCGGTTCCATTGACGGAGACAGCGCCGCCGCTTACCGCTACACGGAAGCCAAAATGTCCAAAGTGGCCGAAGAGCTTCTCTTGGACATTGACCGAAAAACCGTTGATTTTATGCCGAATTTTGACGGCACGCACAACGAGCCTATGGTTCTTCCGGCAAAAATCCCGAATCTTTTGTTAAACGGAACGGTGGGTATCGCCGTTGGTATGGCCACGAATATCCCGCCGCATAATTTGGATGAAATACTTTCCGCTTCAACTTATCTTATAGACAATCCGGACGCCTCTTCGACCGAATTGATGGATTACATCAAAGGCCCCGATTTTCCGACTGGCGGCGTGATTTATGACAAGCGCGGAATTGCCGAAGCGTATTCTTCGGGAAAAGGAAAAATAACCATGCGCGGAGTCGCGGAGATTGAAGACAAGAGCATTGTCATTACCGAAATTCCTTATCAGGTAAACAAGGCGGAGCTCATTATTAAATTCGCCGAACTCGTTCAGGAAAAAAAGATTGAAGGGATTAAAGACATAAAAGACGAATCGGATAAAAACATCCGCATCGTGATTGACTTGAAAAACGACGCCGTTCCCCAAAAGATTTTAAACCAGTTATACAAGCAAACCGATCTCCAAAAAGATTTTCATTTGAACATGATCGCGCTCGGCAAAGGATTGAAGCCGTCCTTGATGTCCGTGAAGGACGTGCTTTCAGCTCACATTGAACATCGTAGAGAAGTCGTCCGGAGAAGAGCGGAATACGATCTCACAAAAGCGCGCGAAAGAGCGCACATCTTGGAAGGACTCGCGAAAGCGATTGATATCATTGATAAGGTTGTCGCCACCGTCAAGAAATCAAACGACAAAGCGGACGTTAAAGCGAACCTTACGAAAAATTTCGGCTTCACCGAACCCCAGGCGGAAGCGATCGCCGAAATGAAGCTTTACACTCTTTCCACTCTTGAAAAAGGAAAAATCACGGACGAACTTTCCGAAAAAAAGAAACTGATCAAAGACCTGGAAGCCTTGCTTAAAAGCGAACGCGAAATGCTCGCGCTTATAAAACGCGAATTTGCCGAGGTTAGGGAAAAATTCGGTGATGAGAGACGAACGCGCGTGATTGCGGGCGGGCTAAAAGAATTCAGCGAAGAGGATTTGGTTCCCGCGGAAGAATGTATGATCACGCTCTCCCTCGGCGGTTACATCAAGCGTCTTCCTGCCACGAGTATTAAAAGCCAGCACAGGGGAGGCAAAGGAGTCATCGGATCGGACGTTGGCGAAGAAGACGTGTTAACGCACTTCATCGCTGCGAACACGCACGACAACATTCTTTTCTTTACCGGCAGCGGAAAAGTTTTTCAAACGAAAGTTTACGACATACCCGCCGCTTCCCGCGTTTCCAAAGGACGAACCATTCACAATTTTCTTGAAATTCCCGCCGAAGAAACCATCTCGGCCATCGTTTCTTATCCTTCCCTCAAAAAAAATGAGAGTAGAGGATACCTTATTATGGCGACCGAATCAGGCATTGTTAAAAAAACTTCTCTTGAAGAATTCGGTTCCGTAAGAAAAAGCGGCATTATCGCCATTAATTTGAAGAAAGGGGATAGGCTTGTTTCTGTCCGGCTTTCTTCGGGAAAAGACGACGTCATTATTGGCACGAGAAAAGGACTTGCCATTCGATTCAAGGAATCGGGCGTCCGCCCGATGTCTCGCGCAACCGCGGGCGTAAAAGGAATTTCCCTTAGATCGGGAGACACGGTTTCTTCTTTCGACGTCATTTCGGGGGGACAATCCGGAAACGCCATGTTCTTGAACGTTTTGGAAAAGGGATTTGCCAAACAAACTCCGCTTAAGGAATACAAAACGCAAACCCGGGGCGGAAAAGGAATAATCACGGCCGTCGTTACCCCGAAAACGGGGGAACTTGCCGCTTCAAGGGTTCTAGCGCAGGAAAAAGAACTGGTGGCCATATCGGTCAAAGGACAAATCTTGAAAACCACCATTGATTCCGTAAGAAAAACTTCCCGCGCGGCGCAAGGCGTTCGCCTTATTGACTTGAATCAAGGAGATAAAATAGCGGGCGTTATTTGTCTGTAGTGAATATTTGTCGCAATGAATTAAAAAACTCCGATGTTTAACATCGGAGTTTTTCCAAAAAGTGCAGACATATCCATTACTTCTTGTCCTTATCGAGTTGTTCTCTTGCGAAACCTTTGTCAAAGGCAGCGGCTAGATTTGGCTCATCCGGCCGACTATGTATTCCTCCGGTAAGGAGATACGAAATCGGATTATCTCTTATAAAGTTTGCCTCATCTTCGCCTTTTCTATAGGCCTCTCTTTCCTTATCAGATATGGGCATAGTATCACCTCCTCAGTCTCTATTTGGCTTATTAATACTTCCATAATAACAGTGATATAGGTTGATCATATTGTCAAATACGGCACGAAAAGCTAACGTAAATACATGATTTTCTTATGGATATTAATAGCCATTTTATTGTCATTTACGACAACTATAACCGTTTATGCGGCCATAACGACTTCTCCCTACCTCGCGTCCTCTAAAGAAATAATAAGAGAAGCTTTTAAATTAGCTGATCTTCAAAAGGAAGAAAATTTTTTGGATCTCGGCTGCGGCAACGGTAGAACCCTGATAATTGCCGATCGTGAATTTAGTGCACATGCAATCGGACTCGAGATTTCTCCTCATCATTTGTTGATGTCAAAGATAAACTGTTTTTTGTTTGGAAAGAATTCATCTGCTCTTTGGAGAGATCTTCATAAATATAATCTCTCTATCGCCGATGTTGTTTTTTGTTTTTTGACTCCAAAATCTCTATCTAGACTAGAAACAAAATTTGAAAAAGAATTAAAACCGGGGTCTAGAGCTGTCTTTTACTCTTCTCCTCTTCCCAATCGCATACCCGATAAGACTATAAAACCATTTGATAAAGCATCTAAATTGTTTCTTTATCGGTTTTAGAAAAATAGAAAACAAAATAGCGGGCGTTATTTGTCTGTAATTAACTGTTATAATTAACGGACGAATGAAACTGTCCAAAAGTCAGATTATCATCATCTGCGTCGGCGTAGTTTTAGTCATCGGTTTTGCCGCCGTTATTTTTTCAGGTATCGGCATCCGACCCGAACAAAAAAGAGTAAATCTCGTTATTTGGGGAATTGACAATGACGAAGATTTCGCAGCGGCGATAAAAGGGTTTCGCGACGAACGTCCCGAAGTGCGGATAAAATATGAGAAATTTCCCGAAAGTACCTACGAACAAAAATTAATTGACGCCCTCGCGGCGGGCAACGGACCGGACATTTTTATGTTCCGATCGGACTGGATCAGAAAGCACATGAATAAAGCGGTTCCCGCGCCGACGACCATTATCTCTACGGGAAGATTTTCCGATTTGTTCCCTCAAGTGGCCGTTCAAGACTTCATTTCGGGAAGCCAAATTTATGCCTCTCCTCTCTTTATTGATACGTTGGCGCTCTACTACAACAAAGACGTTTTAGACCGAAGAAACGTTCCTCTTCCTCCTAACACTTGGGATGCGTTCAAAAATGCGGTCGCTCGCGGCGTAACCGCTTCCTTTGGCGGATACGCTCCGCTCGTTGCCCGTTCCGGAGACATTATAAACGCGCTTCTGATGCAGGCGAACGCCGATTTGAGTCTCCAAAACAAATCATTCGTAAGGATCTCCGGTACCGAAGGAGCGTCCGCTTTGGAACTTTATACGAGCATCAAACCGCCGACCGTTGAAACCTACACGGGATTTGCGAACGGAACGATCGGAATGATCCTTGATTACGAATCCCTAAAGCCCACGCTTGAAAAATTAAATCCGACTCCCAATTTCGCGATCGCGCCTTTACCGCAATTCAACGTCAATTCTCCGGTCGTTCCGGCAAGATATTACGGCTTCGCGGTTTCTAATAAATCCTTGGAACAGCAGACCTCTTGGCAATTTATCGTTTATGCCACGACGAATCCCTCAATCGCCGAAAGTTATTTAAAATCTTCCGGTCGCCCGCCCGCTTTGAGAAATCTCATAGAAAACTACATTAACGATCCCGCGCTTGGCGTTTTCGCCTCACAAGCTTTGACGGCGAGAAGCTGGAATATGCCGGCCTCGGAAGGTGTATTTGCGGTGTTTAACGAGATGATCAAGTCGGTTATAGACGACAAAGTATCCATTTCAAGAGCTCTTTCCGAAGCCGGAACCGACATAAACAGTCTTCTCCGCTAATCCCATCATATATAATGTATACATGAACATTATCGGAAAAATAATCGCCCCGTTTATCATCCACGCGGCCGGAGAGGGATCGTCTGCCACTACCGGATGTACGATTTCGCCGTTTGATATCAGACAAGGCATTACCCCTTCCCGTTTTCAAAGCGCCACGAATATCGCAAGTACCGTCGGCTGGTGCGACGCCTTGCAAATCGTAAGCAACGTTATCGGTCTTCTTTATTCGGTCGTTTTGCCCATAGCCGGTTTAATGATCGTCGTGGGAGCTTTTATTCTCTTTACGTCCGGAGGCAATGAAAAACGCGTAGGTATGGGGAAGGGATTTATTAAATCCGCCGTTATCGGTGTCGCGATCGCCCTCGGCGCGGGAGTTATCATCGGCATAGTCATTAGGTCACTGGGGCTAACGAGCGAAGCGACTTCCTTAATGCCGTGGTTATTCTAAAATATATGAGTATGCAAACAATATTCCAAAAAATATTTCTGGAGGTGTCTAGACACGGTATCGCGCTCGCAGCGGGGGAAGGCTCGGACTCCGGAAGCGGATTGCCCTCGTTTACGATCGTAAACCCTTTGAATCTTCCCGCCGGCGATCCGGCCACTCTTATTGACGGAATCATTAACGGTCTGCTTTGGATCGTCATCCCCGTTGCCGCCCTTATGTATTTATGGGCCGGATTTCTTTTCCTTACCTCCGGAGGAAATGACGAAAAGGTGAAGCAAGCAAGAAAAACCGTTCTTTGGACCTCGGTCGGAGTCGCCGCCATAGTTTTATCCAAAGCGGTGGAAGTCGTTATTAGAAATCTTTTAACGGTATAATTTTTGTTAAATAGCGAATGAATTTGCTACAATCAGAATAATGAAAACAAAAAGGTCGTTTATTCATTTCACATATCAATAAATAAACTATGGATGACGTCGATCGAGTAAATATCACTGATCCCGAACAAATAAAATCGCTGATAAACAATATAGGCAATTTTGTATTCGGCGTTTTTATTGCACTTTCGGTATTCTTTCTTCTTTGGGCGGCTTTCAGCTATTTAACGGCCGCAGGCAGTGCGGACAAGCTCAAATCCGCAAAAGACAAGCTTATTTATGCGGCCATAGGTATTGCACTCGCGATCGTATCAAAGAGCTTGCCTATCCTCATATCAAACTTCATCGGAAGCAACGTATAGAAATATTACGCAATAAAAAACCCGCAATATGATTGCGGGTTTTGTTTTAGTCTACCGATACGGTCAGAACCACATCGGTTTGGTCACGGTTAAAGGTGTTGAAGATGAATGTTTCGTTCTCGTATGGATAATACGTATCCATCTTCACATATAATCCGGGACCATCATTGACTTGTCGATCGTTCGGGAATTTGTATGTCACTTTCCCGTCAGGATCGGCGATGAAATGCTCTCCCCTAATTACAATTACTCCAGACCACTCGCCGGACGGAATACGAATGTTCTTCGTTTCGCCCGCCGATACGTAAATGATCGGTTTGGCGGCTTCTCTTTCCGCTTCAACGCTAAGGAGATAGGGGACAGAAAGAAGACTCGCAATGAGGCTGACGGCAATTGTAATTAAAAAGAATCCGCCGATTTTCTTCTTCGCTTTCATGAAGTCAGAACTGCGCTTCTTCTTTTCACCGCCAACCGGCTTAGCTCCACAGAAAATCGGCAGCCAGTGCCATCCTTCGCCGAGGTAATAGCCGGTCCTTTTCCCACAGAAAGTGGCCTCCCATTCGTGGGTTGGGGGATCCAGATCCACCTGCTTCAATCCTCTTATGAGAAAGTGCCAAGTTAGGATTGCTCCTACGAGCAATCCTGTCCACCATATCCGAGTGAATACCCCCGCGAGAACCGCGAGGAAGACAACGAGCAGTACAGTGAGAATGGTTGCAAAAATCCTCTTCTTACCCATCTTTGTGACTCCTTTCCTTTTTTCCAAATTCAAATTTATATGAAATTTTTAATCTTCTAACTCCACTATAGCATAAAAATAACGGTTTGTCAAGGTAAAAAGCCCGATTTTACGAGCATTTAAGCGGCTAATTGTGCTCCCGGGAGGATTTGAACCTCCAATCCTTTCGGAACATGGTCCTAAGCCATGCGCGTCTGCCATTCCGCCACGGGAGCGATATACGATTTATTATGAATAAACGCGCCTTTTTAGCAAATCAATGAGCTTATTCCCTTGACAAAATCTCTATCTTCTTGTTATTTCTAAACCAAGTTCCTATAAAAATTTTTACTTCTAATGGAGAGGAGGATTGCCTTATGAGCAACACGGAAACGAAACCCCCGATCTATGCATTCTACGGAATGTCACTCCTGCAATTTTTTGATTCCTTGCGATATCAACGTAGTGTTATTCTCGCCATCCGTCCGAAGGAAGAACAAAAAATCTTTTTGCTTTCAAAACTCGGAGTGGGCACGTCTCTTCAAGGAGCCACGGTTGAGTGGATCCACACTCTGTTGCATGAGACTCACAATACTTGGGAATGGCAATTCGGTTTGTATGATCCAAACGCCGTCTTCGGAACGCACCGTCTTAGGGGATACTATGACGGATCAAAAGCCGAAGGACTCATAACTCCAAGTGAAAAATAATTTTTTTGCACAAGCGCGCACGCTTCAATCGTGGCGCTTTTTTATTTTCTGCCTGTACTGACAAGGTGTCAGTACAGGCAGAAGTCATCATCCTCTTCTTCTTCCGTGAAATGATTTGTGAATGTCTTTCAATTCTCTATTCGTGAGGTGCGTGTAAATTTGAGTCGTCTGAATGTTTGAGTGTCCCAGCATTTCTTGAACCGAACGCAAGTCCGCCCCGTTCATGAGCAAGTCTGTTGCAAACAAATGCCGCAGAGTATGCGGATGGACACTCTTCGGAATTCCCGCTTCGCGCGCGTAGTGATCTATGATCCGTTCAACCGTTCGGGGCGTCATTCTCCCGATCGGCTTTGCTTGTTTCGCGTGCGTAAACGTTATAAATAACGCCTCTTCCGCGTCATCGCGTTTGTCCAAATACGCCTTTATCGCTTTTTTCGCTCTCTCCGATAAAAAGACCACCCTTATTTTTTCGCCTTTTCCTTTCACCGATATTTCTCCGCGATCGGTATTAATGTACCTTCCCAAAGCGCAAAGTTCCGAAACGCGAAGCCCCGTCGAAAAAAGCGTTTCCAAAATCGCCCGATCGCGCAAAACTTTCACCGAATTTCCCTTTGGCGTTTCAAGAAGCCTCTCCAAATCTCCGTATTCAATTACTTCTATCTGCCGCTTCTGCATTTGCGGCAATTCTATTTTTTCAGGTGTTAAAGCCGGCACGTCGCGTTTGACCAGGTATTTTAAAAAATTTCTGATGGCGATCGCATAATATCCTTGCGTGTTCTTTTTAAGTTCTCCCTTCTCGGCCAAATGCACTCGGAAATTCCGGATGCGCTCGTCCGTAATGTCTTTGGGATTTTGGATTTTTCCAAATTCCACAAACTTTCTTAAAGCCCTCTCATATACCGCCTTCGTCTTCGGCGAACGGTTTTTCTCTATCTGAAGGTAATCAAAGTAGTCCTTTAGGAGTTTCTCTATGGCGGTCATCAAATCTCATCTTATCATGGATATGTCGTAAAACATTATCTCAAATCTCAAAACTCAAACGTCGAAACCACAGCCAATTATCTCAAATCTCTAAAGATTAAAGGTTAAAGGTTTTAATTTTGAGTTTTGAGCTTTGACATTTGAGTTAGCTTGAAAAATCCCATTTTTCAGCATATTATTACCTAAATGCTTACTAAAAGAGTTAAAGCGAACATTATTAAAGAAGCCCAGATTCACGAAACGGATACCGGCTCGGCGAACGTCCAGGTTGGCGTCCTGAATCGCCGCATTTCGGAACTTGCCGATCACCTGAAAAAAAACCCTAAGGACATTCACTCAAGAAGAGGTCTTTTGAAGATGGTGAGCAAACGCCGCAAACTGGAAAGATATTTATCTGCCGAAGCGGAGAAAAAAGCCGGCAGAAAGGCAAAGAGCGAAGCCAAGGCGGAAAAGAAAACGGGTAAAAAGAGAACGGCCTAAATGGCAAATTCAATTAATACGGAACAACGAGTAGGAATATTTTTGGATATTCAGAACCTTTATCACTCAGCGAGGAACCTGCATGGAAGCCGGGTCAATTATAAAGAACTTATCAAATACGTAGCCGCCGGACGCAAAGTCGCGCGAGCGATCGGCTATGTCGTTTCTTCCGATCCGCAAACGGGAGAGGAAGCGTTTTTCGGCGCTCTTGAAAAAGAAGGAATAGAACTCCGGATGAAAGATCTCCAGATTTATTCCTCCGGCGCGAAAAAAGCCGACTGGGATGTGGGGATGGCGGTTGACGCCATTCGTCTCGCGCCGAGCTTGGATGTCATTATTCTCGCGACGGGTGACGGCGACTTCATTCCGCTCGTGGAATATCTGCAGATCGGTCTCGGGAAAATAGTTGAAGTTGTCGCTTTCGGCCGAACCACTTCCGGCAAAATGAAAGAAGAAGTGGACAAATTCATAGACGTGGACGATATTCCGAAAGCCGTGTTTAAATCGGAACGCAGCCGCGCGGCTAGTCGCAGAAGAATAATCAAAAAATAAAAAATTCACCCTCCAAAATTTTACGAAGTAAAACCTAGGAGGGTAAAAATTAAACAAAATAAAATATGGATTTAAACAGAAAAATTTTTGAAACTGAAGTTGCCGGGCGACCCCTTAAATTGGAAGTTTCTCGTCTCGCCGAACAGGCCAACGCGGCCGTACTCGCAACCTACGGCGAAACGTCCGTTTTGGCGACGGTCGTAATGGATAAGAGTGACAGGGAAGGAGACTTTATGCCTCTTATCGTTGATTACGAAGAAAAGTTTTACGCCGCCGGAAAAATATTAGGCAGTCAATACGTTCGCCGCGAAGGCAAACCGTCCGAGAACGCCATTCTCTCAGGCCGGCTGATAGATCGTGCCATCCGACCCCTTTTTGACGTGAGGATTCGCCGTCCCATTCAAGTAACCGCCACGGTTCTTTCTTATGACGAAGAAAACGATCCGGATTTCGCGGCCCTTACCGCCGTTTCTACGGCGCTTGGTATTTCCGATATTCCTTGGGGAGGTCCTATCGCGGGCGTTTCCATCGCCAAATTAGGCGACAGGCTTGTGATTAATCCCAAAGAAAGCGAACTTAGCGAAAAAGAAAACGATAAAAAATTCTTAAGCTTTATTGCTGGATTAGACGGAGAAGTAAACATGATTGAGTTTGAAGGTTACGAAGCGGACGAAAACGAAATTATCGCCGCTTACGCCGAAGCGATGAAAGAGATAGAAAAAATTCTTTCATTTGAGCGCGATGTGATTTCTAAAGTCGGAAAAACCAAAGTTGACGTGGCGCTTATGGAACCTTCGGAAGAATTGAAATCGGCCGTTTCCGAATTTTTATCCGGCCGTATAGACGAAGCTTTGTTTAAGAGTGGCAAAATCGAACGCGAAAACGCGACCGCACTCTTAAAAAAAGAGCTTGCGGCGCACATTTTGGAAAAAGGATTTACGGAAGACGATTTTCCGGCCGTGGAAAGAATAACCGAAATCTTGATTAACGACATCGTTCACAAAGAAATAATTGCGAACAACCGAAGACCCGATGGCCGGGCGCTTGATGAGCTTCGCGAACTTTACGCCGAAGTGGCGCTTTTGCCCCGCACTCACGGCTCCGCGGTTTTCATTCGCGGCAATACCCAATCTCTTGCGACGGTAACGCTTGCCGCTCCGGGCCAGGAAAAAATGATTGAAACCATTGAACGCGTCGGCAAAGAGCGCTTTATGCTTCATTACAATTTTCCCGGCTACTCGGTGGGAGAAGCGAAATCATACCGAGGTCCCGGCAGGCGGGACATCGGCCACGGCGCGCTCGCGGAAAAAGCGGTGAGGAGCGTAATTCCTTCGGTTGATGAATTTCCTTACACCATTCGCGTTGTCTCGGAAATTCTTTCCTCAAACGGATCTTCCTCAATGGCCTCCGTATGTTCTTCCATTATGGCTTTAATGGATGCGGGCGTACCCATCAAAAAACCGGTCGCGGGTATTGCGATGGGATTAATGTCTTCTGAAGGCGAATACAAAATATTGACCGACATTCAAGGACCCGAAGATCATCACGGCGACATGGATTTTAAAGTTGCGGGCACCAAAGACGGGGTAAACGCCATTCAGATGGACGTAAAAATATCGGGCGTACCGCTTGAAGTTTTGTCTAAGGGACTGGTCCAGGCGAAAAAAGCGCGTCTTGAAATTCTCTCCGTTATGGAAAAAACCATTTCTGCGCCCCGCGCGGAAATTTCGAAATTCGCTCCGCACGTAAAAGTTATCGCGATCGATCCCGACCGCATCGGCGAAGTCATCGGTCCGGGCGGAAAAGTGATTAATGGAATCATCGCCCGCACGGGCGTCACGATTGACATAGACGAATCCGGAAAAGTTTTTGTGGCCGCGCGGGATAAGTCCGCCTTGGAAGCGGGAGTAAAAGAAGTTGAATCAATTCTTCATGAATTTAAAGTGGGCGAAATCGTTGAAGGAAACGTTGTTCGAATTTTAGACTTCGGTGCCATCGTGGACTTAAGCGGAGGTAAAGACGGAATGATACACGTTTCGGAACTTAAAGAAGGATTCGTGAAAAACGTGACTGACGTAGTAAACGTCGGCGACTTCGTCCGCGCAAAAGTGATTAAAGTGGAAGAAGGCAAAATCGGTTTGTCTATTAAGCAACTGAAAGAGTAGCTTTCTCTTCATTTAAATAGCGATAAAATTATTCGCGTCAGGGTTATTCACATCTCTTTTCGTGATAGTACTGCTATCATTAAGTAATGAACGGACAAACAAACGAAAATCAACCTGTGCGTCCGGATTTTAGCAACTCCGCTTTACCCGGCAACGGAACAAACCCGGCGAGTCCCGCCCCAATGGGAGTCACACCCGCCCCAATCGCACCCGCCTCGGCTTCAGACGGGCCCGCCCCTGCTCCATTCAACGGGAGCGGTGTCGGATTCAACCAACCCGTAAGTACGGATTGGTCTCCGAATGCTGTTCCTACTCCAGGCCCGATGAACGCGACTCCATCTTCTGTCGGCTCGGTACCGATTTCATCCATTCCAGGCGTTTCAGGAATTGCTCAAACTCCCGCTCCGACTTCAATGTCTGCCGCACCAGTTCCACCAATGGCGCCCGCTTCTCGTCCTATTTCGCCTCCGCCCGTCTCTGGATTTGGCGGACCCGCCGCTTCCGTTCCTCCTCCAACGGCTTCTCAATATGAAGTAAGAACTATGAATACCGATTCCTCGGCGCTTAAAGCTTCCGGCGGAATGGAAACCGCGCCTAAAATGTTTTCCCCCGCCCCGATGGGCGAAGAAGCGTTCTTTAGTCCGACGACCGTCCAACCATCCGCGAAGAAAAAAGGCGGAAATAAGATCATATTGGTCGTCGTTATCTTGATCATTTTAGGAGCGCTCGGATTCTTAGGCTATAAATTCGCCTGGCCTCTCATTGTAAGCCCCGTCTCCACTCCGGAACCTCTTCCTACTCCAACTCCTCCGGAGCCGGAACCTGAACCCGAACCGACTCCCGTAACAACCCATTCTTCTCTATTCATCGTAACCCCTGCTGATTCCACGGAAGAAAATATTTTGGAAACCGTTACTGCCGAATTCATTAAAGCCCTTTTCCCGGCCGGAGAAACGTCGGGCGTAACGATCGGAGACGGCATGATAAGGGAACTCGTTATCAATACTGCGGAAGGTCCTCTTACTTTCCCGTCGTTCATTACGGCCATGTTATCGGAGATTAACGCTCCCGGAATAGAAGCGGCCTTTGAAGACGATTTTACCTTATTCGTTTACAAAGACGGCGTGAATGATTTGCCCGGATTTATCGCCAAAGTAAAACCCGAAGCCGCTGCCTCAACGCTTGACGCCGTTTCCACGGCGCTTGAAGCGTCTCCCAATCTGAAGAACTTTTATCTGACCGATCCGGGAACCATATCCGCTTTTAGAGCCGGAACGGTAGGCGTAAATCCCATCCGATACGCTACATTTACGACTGCCGGCTACGCCTTTAACTACGGCTGGTTTAAGAACGTCGCGGGCGACACTTACCTTATCGCCGCTTCCTCTTATAAAGGCATTACCGAAGCGGCAAAGCGCGCGGGCTTCTAATTTGACTTTTGGGCGTTAAGGTGATATGATCAAAGGATGAAGAAAGCCCCGCCAGTTTCAGGCGGGGCTTTCAAAAGAAAAATAAAATGGATTTAAAACAAATCGTTACGATAATAAATCAAATCGCGAAAGAACGTGGCATTGACGCCTCGCGCGTTTTGGAAGGTGTGGAAGATTCTCTCGCGGCCGCTTACCGCAAAGAATATGGCGAGAGAGGGGAAGTGATAAAAGCGAAAATCAATCCCGATACCGGCGAAGTCAGGTTCTGGCAAGAGAAAGAAGTGGTTGACGATACGACCGTCCGCATACCGGAAGAAGGGGAAACCGAAGAAGAATTCGGGACGTCCGAACAAACCTCCGCCGGAATTCAAGAAACCGATGAAACCGAGGAAAAACTTCCTCGTTACAATCCCGAACGCCACATATTTTTGGCCGAAGCGAAAGAAATAAAACTGGACGCGATTTTGGGCGACAAACTTGAATTTACTCTTGAACCGAAAACGGAATTCGGCCGCATCGCCGCCCAATCGGCGAAGCAGGTGATTTTGCAAAAATTCCGCGAGGCGGAAAAAGAAGCCGTATTCGGCGAGTTCAAAGACAAAGAAGGAAAAATAATTTCAGGGCTGATCCACCGGTTTGATCGCGGAAACGTTCATGTTGATCTCGGCCGCATATCGGGAATTATGTTCCAGAACGAAACGATTCCTGGCGAACGCTACGGCGTGAATCAGCGGATGCGTTTTTACGTTCTCGCCATTCAGGAAAACAGACGCGGTCAGCCGGAAATAGTTTTGTCGCGCTCTCATCCCCGCTTTATCGCCAAGCTTTTTGAACTTGAAGTTCCCGAAATCGCCGATGGCACGGTTCAAATCAAGGGCATCGCGCGCGAAGCAGGCAGCCGCACCAAAATGGCGGTGTTCTCGGACATCGCGGGAGTTGATCCTATTGGCTCTTGCGTAGGTCAGCGCGGAACTCGCGTTATGGCGGTAACGAACGAACTAGGCAACGAAAAAATAGACATCGTTGAATGGTCCGAAAATCCTGAAGAATATATTTCGGCCGCTCTCTCTCCCGCGAAAGTGAAAGAAGTGGAAATACACGAACGCCACGAAGCGAGAGTCATCGTTCCCGAAGATCAGTTGAGTCTTGCGATCGGCAAAGGAGGCCAGAACGTACGGCTGGCGGCAAAACTTACCGGCTGGAAAATAGACGTCCGTTCCGAAATGAACCCGAACGAAGTGCAGGAAGGAGGCGTGGCGGAAAGCGATTTAGAGACCGGCGGACTCGTTGCCTCCGAAGAAATATCAGAAACCCCGGATGAAGGAACTCTTATCCCGAAGCCGGAAGAAGAGTAAAATATGCATATGAATCCCTCAAAAAACGACTACTTAATCCCTACCGTTATTGAAAAATCCTCTTCGGGCGAAAGAGCCTTTGACATTTATTCTCGTCTCCTTAAAGACCGGATAATCTTCTTGGGCGGCCTCGTTGATGACGGCGTGGCGAACACCGTCATTGCCCAAATGCTTTTCCTCGCGAGCGAAGACCAAAAGAAGCCGATCAAGCTTTATGTCAATTCTCCGGGCGGTGTTGTTACAGCCGGCATGGCGATTTACGATACCATGCAATTCGTAAAGCCTCCGGTTGAAACGGTTTGTGTCGGTATGGCCGCTTCGATCGCCGCCTTTCTTTTAGCCGCCGGCGAAAAAGGAAGACGCATCGCTTTACCGAACTCCGAAGTTTTGATCCATCAGGTAATGGGTGGCGCGGAAGGCCAAGCGAGCGACATTGAAATCGCCGCAAAACAGATTTTAAAGACCAAAGGCAAAATAAATCAGCTTCTTGCTAAAATGACAGGCCAACCGCTCGCGAAAATTGAACACGATTCCGACAGGGATTACTGGCTTTCGGCCGATGAAGCAAAGGAATACGGGCTAATTGATGAAGTCGTCAAAAAATCCAAATAATATTTCTTCTCTCTTCTCTCGCGGAGTGGAAGAGGTGATTGATAAAGATCATCTTTTAAACGCCCTTGAATCGGGACGTGAGCTTCGCGTTAAGTTCGGCATTGATCCCACGAGCCCGCATATCCATCTGGGTCGCGCGATTCCTTTGCGCAAACTTCGCGCTTTTCAGGAACTGGGACACAAAGTGGTTTTGATTATCGGTGATTTTACCGCTCAAATCGGCGATCCTTCGGATAAACTCGCAAAGCGTCCCATGCTCGCGCGCGAGGAGATTAAAAAATATCTCAAAGATTACAAGAAACAGCTCGGGAAAATCGTTGATTTAAAACACGCCGAGTTCCATTTCAACAGTAAGTGGCTTTCGCGGCTTGGCTTTCAGGAAATTTCGGAGCTCGCCGAAAATTTTTCCGTGGGTCAGATGCTTGAACGCCGCAATTTCCGCGATAGGTTTGAGCGTCACGAAGAAATCAGCCTCCGCGAATTCATGTATCCGCTTATGCAGGGTTACGACAGCGTGGCAACTAAAGCGGACGTTGAAATCGGCGGTTCGGATCAACTCTTTAATTTATTGGCCGGACGCGTCATCCAGCCCCGATACGGCCAGGAACCGCAAGACATCATGACTTTTGAAATGCTTGAAGGAACGGACGGAAGGAAAATGTCCTCAAGCTGGGGAAATGTCATCGCGATTGACGATGAACCGAACGATATGTTCGGGAAAGTAATGTCCTTGAAAGACGAACTCATCAGCCGATATTTTTTGCTTTGCACCGATGTTCCGGAAGACGAAATAGAAAAGATCGGTAGCGAAAGTCCCCGAGACGCGAAAGCGAAACTCGCGGAGGAAATCGTTTCCATTTATTACGGCGAATCTATTGCCGAAAAAGCGGCGGAAGAATTTGATAAAGTTCACCGCGACAAAGAACTGCCTACGGAACTTGAAGAAGCGACCCATACTCCCGCCGACGCAACGACTCTGATAGCCGATGTTTTTGGACTTTCCAGAAGCGAAGCCCGCCGTCTGATCGAACAAGGAGCTGTTGAAGCCGATGGAAATAAATTGACCGATCCTCAGAAAGAAATTAACTTCACGGAAGAAGGCATCGTTTTCAAAGCGGGAAAGCATAAGTTTATCAGGATCAAAATAAAACGAAAGTAAATTTTGAGTTTTGAGTTGTAGTTTTACGTTTTGAGTTTTGCGTTTTGAGTTTGGTATCATAATTTCATGGACAAAAAGAAAATCTTTCTCACGGTCATCGCCGCTTTTTTTGTTATTGCCGTTGCCGCTGCCGATTTCGTTAAAACTTCGCCAAAATTAGCCAGTCTGTCTCGCGCCAAGGCGGAGGCGGACGTAATTACGGGCATTGGAAATTTTTTAAACGATCTTAAGTTTTGGGAACCTAAAACAAGCGGAAATACGCCCACGGTTTCGTCTACCGACGGCGGCACCGGTTTTCTGAAGGATGAAGGAGCCGAATCTTACGAGTCTAAAATAGAATTTGAAAAAGCGATTATCAGCGCGGTAGATAAAGCATCCTTGGGAGTCGTCTCCGTTGTCGTTACGAAAGACGTCCCCATTCTTGAACGCTGTCCCGTGACCGATCCGTATTTCGGTCCGAATTTTAAATTTTACGTTCCTTGCGATTCTGGTCGGACGGAAAAACAGGAAATCGGCGGCGGAACGGGTTTTTTCGTTTCCTCGGACGGCCTGATTCTCACGAATAAGCACGTAATTCAGGACAAAAACGCCGAATATACCGTTTTTTCGGGGAAAGACGCAAGCTACGCCGCGAAAGTGGTTAAAATTGACGACGCGGAAGACTTAGCGCTTCTTAAAGTTGAAGGAGTCGGCTTTCCAGTCTTAAATCTTGGTAATTCCGACTCCGTTCGCCTCGGTCAAACGGCCATTGCTATCGGAAACGCTCTGGGTGAATACAAAGATACCGTTTCGGTAGGCGTTATTTCCGGTCTCGCCCGCACGATTACGGCGACCGATCAATCGGGGGATACCGAAACGATTGAAAACGTCTTACAAACGGATGCGGCCATCAACCCGGGCAATTCCGGCGGCCCTCTGATCAACCTCAAAGGCGAAGTTATCGGCATTAACGTGGCCGTGGCTTATAACGCCGAAAACATCGGCTTTGCCATTCCTATTAACAAAGCGCGTAACATATTAAACACTGAACAATAGTTCCCCGAATTCTCATTGATTTAAAAATATAAAAGCGTTACCCTCGGAGTAGCGCCTTTTAAATAAAATATGAGGCAAGGAGGTATTTCAGATGCTTAACGATCCTAACGCTCAGACGTTTATCGTTCTCGGTGTATCTCTCCTGATCATTCTCTGGCTGCTTTACAGAATAAGAAAAGAAAAAGGTAAGTCGGAACGGCTTATGGAAAGTATTCTCACGGACGTTGAAGATCGCGTCATGGATGAAATCAAAAGTTCATATCCGTCTGCCGTTGTATGCGAATCAGGTTGGGAAATGCCGGAAGATCCCAAAAACCCGGGCCACTTTCTCAGGAAAAAGGCGATTCGGATAGAGTTTGAGCGGTCAGATGTTCCCTTAGGCTCGGTAAAAATCGTCTTAAACGAAGATCTTCTGGTTTCTATAGAGGGTTATCCCGAGAGTTATGCCTTCCCTAAAGGCATAAATTCCTTGCTCGCGAAAATTCGGCATGTCATAAATGAAAAATTCTTCACCCCGCGCTAGGCGCGGGTTTTTTATCTCTCCGCTCGCGAACGGAGGGATTTTGACAAATTTTTCCGGGAGTGCCACCCTGCAATAAAGTTTTTTAAAAATAAAGGAGGACTAGCTATGCCTATTTCTACCGATTGGCTTCAGGTAATTCTCGTAGCCTTTCTTTCGCTCTCCTTCCTCTGCCTTGTTGGCATCGTCGTTTGGCACCTGATGAAGAAAGTCAGAGCTAAGAATCTCAAGCACCTGCTTGACCTCATCAGAACGGAAGCGTTAAAAAAGCTTCCATCGAGAACGCTCGTTTCCCCCTGTTACAATTACGTTTATGCCATGGACCGCGGGCAAAAGATCATCGGATATATCATCGTGGCCATTATTCTTTTAAACGACGAGTCCTGCGACAAGGAAGTCGTTATCCGAGTTCTAAGCGGATACCACCTCGTTTTCCCCGATGATGAGAAGATACGCTATAAACTCTCTAGAAAAGAAGATAGAATAACGCTTGCAAGCGAAGCCGCTCTTCGTCTTTATCGCCTTATCAACCCACCGCGCAAATAGCGCGGTTTTCTATTGACAAGATACTATAAATATGTTACGCTCGAACCTTAACAATAAAATACAGGAGGAACTTTCTATGTTTTTGATTTCGTCTTTCAATCTTCCCGATATCGTGTATCTCATCGCCGGCGCGATCATCGTCTTTATGACGTTTGTGATCGTACAACTTCGTTCCGCCAGAAAGCAGCTTCGCGCCGATTACGAAGCTATATACACTCGTACAATGGAAATCAATAAAATTCTTGAGGAAGCGGTCAAAAAATCTCTTAGGCTCATCTGCGACGATCTTATTACTCGGATGAACGCTAAACTTCAAGAATCGCGGTGCGAACTTCGTTATCAGATTGACTATTACGGATTGGATGGATTGGAAACAAACCCGCTTGGTGAAATGGAACTTACTCTTTTTGACGATCTTCACAAATTCTCACCCGGTGGCGTCACGCTGGTGAGCGTTGACAAGTACTTCAATTTTTTCTGGGACGGAGAAAAACACCTGGGGTATTCCCTTTGCTTTAGGGAAAGTATGGACAAATTACTTGCCCATCTTTGTCTCCGCATCAAGAGCCAGATTTACGTCATGAAATCGGATGTGAGATTTGAACCCGCTCCGAACGATTTCGAGGCAGGCACGCTGTCTCTTGAAGATGACGACCCGCCCATCAAAACCACGCCCCGCAAGAAAGGGAACTTGCTTCACAGACTTTGGTTCTGGCTGTTTTCAAGAGAACTGAAGAAACATTCCGACTGGTTTGATAGACGGATTGAGAAAACACGTCCTTGATACACAAACCGCGTAATAACTACGCGGTTTTTTATGCCTTGTTTGACATCATACCCCCTGCGTTATACTTATATATAGCAATTTATGAACAACTCATTTAATCGTTTTACTATCAAGGCTCAAGAAGCCATTCAAAACGCCCAAGATCTGGCCTCCTCCGAAGGTCACGGCGAATTCCGCGCCCTTCATCTTTTATCCGTTTTACTCCACGATCCGGAATCTCTCATTCAGCCTATCCTAGAAAAAGCGAACGTGGAATTGGATGAATTTGACGCCGAACTGGAAGCGGAAATGCGCCGCTATCCCCGTTCCGTTTCTTCGTCTTCGGTGGCTCAGCTTTATCTTTCAGAAGAGTCGGTTCGAGTAATTGACGTCGCCGCCAAATTCGCGCACGCCTCAAAAGACGAATTTATTTCTTGCGAACATTTATTTATGGGACTCGTTGAAGTTCCTTCGGCCGCGCGCGGCCTTTTGGAACGATTCGGCGTCAAACGTGATGTCGTCCTTCACGCGCTTGCGGAACTTCGCGGAAACGTTCGCGTAACGGACGAAACCCCCGAATCAAAATTCAGAGTTTTGGAAAAATACGCCGAAAATCTAACCGAAAAAGCGCGTGCCGGAAAACTGGACCCGCTTATAGGCCGGGACGAAGAACTTCGCCGCATCATTCAAGTTCTTTCTAGAAGAACGAAAAATAATCCGGTGCTGATCGGAGAACCGGGCGTGGGAAAAACGGCTATCGTTGAAGGCCTCGCCAAAAAAATAGTCGGAAACGACGTTCCCGAAACTTTAAAGGAAAAAGAAGTCATTTCTCTCGATTTGGGCTCACTCATTGCCGGCACCAAATTCCGCGGCGAGTTTGAAGACAGGCTTAAGGCGTTTATTAAGGAAATTAAATCTGCGAACGGCAAATATATTTTATTCATTGACGAAATCCACACGATTGTTGGCGCCGGCCAGGCCGAAGGGGCGATTGACGCCTCTAATCTCTTAAAACCGGCTCTCGCGAGAGGAGAATTACACGCGATCGGCGCGACAACCACCAAAGAATATCAGCGCTACATAGAGCGTGACGCCGCATTGGAACGCAGGTTCCAACCCATAATGGTTGAAGAACCGACGATTGAAGACAGCGTGAATATTTTACGCGGTCTTAAAGAACGCTATGAAACTCATCACGGACTTCGCATTTCGGACGACGCCATTCAGGCGGCGGTTTCGCTTTCAAGCCGTTACATAACCGACCGTTTTCTTCCCGATAAAGCGGTGGACGTGATTGACGAAGCCGCAGCCGCGAGAAAACTTGAAACCGATTCCGTTCCTACAGACATTGATAAACTCAAAAAAAGGATCACGAGTTTGGAAATTGAAAAGAAAGCGCTGGAAAACGAGCCGACTTCCAAAACGCGAGCCGCGCGAATTACGGAAATTGATAAAGAGCTTGCCGCGGAGAAAGAAAAATACGATGAAATCAGCGCCGAATGGTCTGCGGAGCGAATGACGGGCGAAAACGTACGCAATCTTCGCCGCCGGATAGACTCGCTCAAACGCGAAGCGGAAATCGCCGAACGCGAAGGGGATTTGGAAGCGGTTGCGAAACTCCGCTACGGCGATCTCCCGCAGGCAGAAAGAGAATTGTCTTCTTATGAAAAAAAATATTTTGCTCCCAACAGTAAAAAGCGTTTTACCCGCGAAGAAGTGGATAAAGAAGACGTTGCCGAAGTAATTTCGCGCTGGACGGGTATTCCCATCACGAATCTTTTGGAAACCGAATCGGAAAAACTTATCCGCATTGAAGACGAACTTCATAAACGAGTCGTTGGTCAGGAAGAAGCGATTTCCGCGATCGCAAACGCCTTGAGACGTGCCCGCGCGGGACTCGCCGATCCGAATCGTCCTTTGGGATCGTTTATGTTTTTGGGACCGACCGGAGTCGGGAAGACGGAACTTGCCAAAGCTTTGGCCAAGTTTATGTTCAATAAAGAAGACTCGCTCATCAGGGTTGATATGTCCGAATATATGGAACGGCACTCCGTTTCGCGTCTTATCGGTTCGCCTCCGGGTTACGTGGGGCACGAAGAAGGAGGCCAACTAACCGAAATCATTCGTCATCGGCCGTACAGCCTCATTCTCTTTGATGAGATAGAAAAAGCGCATCCCGAAGTCTTTAATATCCTCCTTCAAGTACTTGATAACGGCCGATTGACCGATTCCAAAGGAAAAGTGGTTAATTTCAAGAACAGCATCATTATTTTGACCTCAAATGCGGGCTCCGAACTGGGCAAAGAAATTTCCCGCATCGGCTTTTCTTCTTCCGACAAAGAACTTGAAGAACGCGAGGAAGATTACCGGACGCGCGTTATGGAAGCCTTGAAAGACCAATTCCGCCCCGAATTTTTGAACCGTTTGGACGACATCGTTATCTTTAAATCCCTTACCAAAAACGATTTGATGAAGATCGTGGATATTCAGCTTGATTCGGTGCGCGAACGTCTTGAGGAAAAGGGGATTAAAATGAGCGTCAACGCGGCGGCCAAAAAATATCTGGCCGAAAACGGTTTTGATCCCGAATTCGGCGCGAGACCGTTAAAAAGGCTCATCCAGAAAGTCGTTTTGGACAAACTCGCGGACAGACTCATTCGCGGCGAAATGAAAGATGGCGGAAAAATTAAAATCGGTATTGAAAACTCCGAAATTAAGATTGGGAGTTAAGGCCGTTGCCTTGGCGCTCGCTCTTTATTTCCTGCCCGTCTGGGCGGCGGGAATTTTGGCGGCTTTTCTTTATTTCTGGCCGCTCACGTTTTCTTTTAGCTTCGTTCTGAGCTTTATCGCTTTTCTTCTTTCCGCCGGCTCGTTTTTCATTGCGAACTTTTCTCCTTTCTCCGGTTGGCCGGGCGTAATAGCTTCCGTTATTGTCGCCGCGCTGTTTGTGCTTCTCTTGGGCGTCAAAAACGTGATTTTCATCCGCCGCGCCCCGTTCTTTTTCGTCTTTCTCGGCGTTATTATCTTCGCTTCGCTTTACGGTTTCTTCGCGGGAATCATCCATCTTCCCATTCTTGCTCTCGTGGTATTTTTCTTTTGCCGAGACGCTCTCGCTTCTTTTACGCCTGCCTCGGAACCTACCGAGTGGCGGAACGGTTGGCAAACTGGCCGTACGGGACTTCTCGCCGTTGTTTCTTCTCTTCTCGTTACGGAACTCGCCTGGGCGGTATTTTATTTGAATCTCTCCGTTATTTGGGCGACCGTTTCGGTATTTATTTCTTTCTCGGGCGCGTTTTATATGATCGTGGAATACCTGCGCGGCAAACTTTATCAAACAAACGCGCCTTTCATAGCCGTCCTCGCGGTGATCGCGAGTTTCGTGATTCTATTGTTTACGGCGTTCTAATCCTCTTGTTAACCTATTGAAATAGTGGTTAACAGCTGTTAATATATTGCTATGGAAAAGGAATACTTAACAACTGCTGAAGCAGCCAAAAAATTAGGCGTCAGCAGAGTAACTGTGTTCAATCGTATTAAATCCGGGGAAATTAAAGCCAAAAAATTCGGCCGGAATTTTGCAATACCAAAAAACGAGATTATTGGAAGCCGAAAAGAACTCTCTGATAAAGAAAAGAAATTGATTGACGAGGCCGTCAAGAAGACTGTTAAAGAGTATGGTGTAGCCCTGAAAATGCTTGGACAAGAATAATATGAAGCTCCAAAGCATATCAGTGGAAGACATACAGTATGTGGCTCACAGCCTCGCCAAAGAATTAATGTCTTGGGACGAACCGATACCCGCGTTTGAAACTAGATTCCCGAATAAACTAGAAGCTTGTGTAGCATTGCCTTTTCAGACCTGGGACAAACGTCTCTTGTATCAGGGATTAATGCCTAAAGCGGCCGTTCTTTTTTACTCCATAATAAAGAATCATCCTTTTCAGAACGGTAACAAACGAATTGCGGTCACGAGCATGCTTACCTTTCTATATAAAAATAAGCGCTGGCTTTCGGCGGATAATCAACGACTTTACAATCTCGCGAAATGGGTGGCGGAAAGCGATCCTCTTTTTAAGGACGAAACAGTTCACGCTATAGAGAAATTTCTTAAAATTCACCTCACTCATCCAGGAAAAACTCACTAGTTCCTATAAGTTGGTCTTTCCCGTTAGGGAAAGAAAAAACGGTTCTGAAAAACAATAGATCGTCTCGCTCTCGTCAACTTTGACATCCATCTGGCCACTTTGTTATATAGGAGCTAATGAATCCCGGACTTCAGTCGCTTGTCTCGGACATCGCGATCGCGATGTTCAAAGTGGCCTCCGTCATAAACCACTCGGGATTAAAGTCCGAGCTTGAGAATCTGGCCATCACCTTTACCGTTGACCCTTGCCCGGACAATATCCTTCGCGCAGAGAACCTTTTGTCATTTGGCCGCGAGGTAGGGGAAATAAAACCAATTAATACAGTTATCCTAATTAGAGAGCTGGAATCGCTAAGGAAAGGAATTATGGCCGTGCCTGTTATTGAGGACATGGATATTTCCACTCGTTTTGTCCGCCAAATTCCAAACATGGCCACATCTTCGTCTCCTTCTGTTATTCCCGCGCAGACGGAAATTCAGGCCGGTCATAAAAACAATCCGGCCATCAATACATCAGTTCCGGCCAAAAAGATCCGGTCAAACGGATCCGGCCGTAAACCAATCTTTGACCCGGCCAAAATAATTCAATACGTAGCGGAACACGACATGGCCAAGTTGAGGGATTTAGAAATCGCCTTTAGTGAAATGAGCGGTCGGACAATCCGCCGAACGATTGAAAATCTCGTAAAACAAGGAAAAATTGAACGCGTCGGCACCCCCGGCCCTAAAAGCTTTTACAGAGTAAAAGCTTTTACCTCGGCGACACAGCCAACGGCTGTGGAGACGGGTTCCACTATTCCCACTCCAGACGATATTCCTCAGCTTTATTACGACGAATCTCCTAATTCTTCCCCCTCTCTTCCTCCGGTTATAGCTCTCTAGAAAGAAAGGAATATGCATATATGAGACTAAGACTTGACTAAACGGCCCGGAGGCACATTCCTTTCTAGATCATCTCATCTGTAACCTTTTTCCTCGTTGTTGCGTTATACCTACTGAATCGCTATAATGCGGTTTAAGCAAAGGCTTTGTGTGAGGCGGGGCCGCTGCTATTAATTGTTTAATACGTGTATTTCTATGCCTCACATGAATGTGGGGTTTTTTGTTTCTAGGCCCCGCTTAAAAACGCTTTTAGGACCTCCCTGTTTCAGCAAGCTTGTCCACTCATCCTCACGAAGATGGTCGGCGGGTCGGTTGCGGATAGGGGAAACAGGTCATCTGAAAATAAAAATCAAATCAAAAATTATTCTGAATTTGTACAAAATGAGTAAAATTGCAAGCAAAATCGGAGTTGCCGCGATCGCTTTGGTAACCATCGTGGGCGTTTCTGGAATTACTCCTGCTTCTGCCGCTACTGCGGATGAGTTGCAGGCCCAGATCACTGCCCTTTTGGCCCAGATCTCGGCTCTCCAATCACAGCTCGGCGGTTCTACTACTGGAGGCACCACCTATAACTTTACCCGGGACCTCACCCTGGGTTCCACGGGTGATGATGTTAAGGCTCTCCAGCAGTTCTTGAACTCCAAGGGCTTTACTGTTGCCGCTTCCGGAGCTGGCTCCGTCGGCAACGAATCAACTTACTTCGGTACGTTGACTCAGTCCGCTTGGCTAAATTCCAGGCGGCTAACGGAATTTCCCCTGCTGCCGGATACTTCGGCGCTATCACGCGCGCTAAAATCGCGTCTGTTGGCGGCGGCACAACCGGTGGCACAACTGGTGGTGGCACGGTAACCGGTTTAGCCGGATCGGGCCGCTTGAGAAACATTGATTCTACGGGTGATGTTGAAAGCTCGCTTGATGAAGGCGACGGCTTAACGTCCGTGCTCGGCGTCTCAATGGACGCGGAGGGCGGCGACGTCCAACTTCAACGCGTTGATGTGACTATCACTATCCAAGGCAATGGATCTTCGAATATCACGAAGTACATTGACACAGTTGCGCTCTATCTTGGCAGTACAAGACTTGCCACTATGGACGCTTCTGACGGCGACAAGTCCGGCAAGGAGTGGAGTTACCGCTTCGCGAACTTGACCCCTGTCATCAAGAACGGTGCAACCGGCACGTTATATGTGAAAGTTACGCCGATTAACTCTATCGGCGCAGCTGAAGCAGGCGACGATGTAGACGTAGAGATCCCTGCGGACGGCATTCGCGCTACCGCGGCTGACGGCATCTCGGAAACCTACGGCGCCGGCTACCTTGAAACCTTCAGCGTGGATGTCGCGGCTGCAGGAGGTGTAACCATCTCTGAAGGCGATGACAATCCGGATGATGCCACGGTTGATACTGACGATAACGCCACTACCGAGGATGTAACGATTCTCGAAGTGAATGTTAAAGCCAAGAATCAAGACATCACTATCAACAACTTCCCGATTCGTATCACTACCGGAACGGTTGTCGATCCGGGCAAAGTTGTCCAGACCGTGAAGCTTATGAATGGCTCTAAGACCTTGAAGTCGCAGAGCGTCTCTGACACCGCTAATGGAAGCGCTGCCGGCGATAAAATAGCTCTCGTCGTCTTTAACAACATCAACCAAGACATCTCAAAGGGCGACACGGAAACTTATTCCGTTGTTGCGACTTTGAAGAAGTCTAATGATGCAGCTACGTATAACGACGGAGAAACGATTGTCGCCGATACGGACGTACTTGCTCCTCTTGATGCCAAGTGGGACATAGAAGACTCTAACGGTGATGCGGTTAATCCGACTGGTTCTTCGCTAGGAGGCACTCTCACGCTCTCTGCTGAAGGCTTCAATGTAACGGCTACCAGCACAGATGTGAAGGGTAGCGGTACCTCTGATGATCCAGCGGGAACCTACACTATTAAGTTTAGGGTTGAAGCTGGTGACGAGGCAGTATACATCGCCCCGTCTGCAATAGACGCGGGTAATGCAGGTGCTGATGCCAATGGTGCGCTCTACAACGCGATTACTGCTGGTGCGGCGCTTGCTACTGCTAACTACGCTGCCAACTTCGTTACTGCTGATCCGGTCTTAACTTCAACTGCTAGCATGTCGGGTGGTACGTACAAGGTTAATGCCGGTTCGTCCGCGACCTTTACGCTCACGTTGACTCTTGAACCGAAGACGGCTAACGGTGGCAGTTATTCAGTTGAGCTTGTTGGTGTGAACTATGCTGATTCGGCAGCTAACGCTCTCGCAGGCACGGTTACCACCTATAACATCAGTACTGATAACAGCAACTTTGAGACTGATCCTTACTTCATCGCGGGTGGCGCTCACTAAATAGCGCGATTCGGATGACTGTGTAGTTTTCTTTCTTGAGATAAAGAAGACTACTACCAAAAATCCCCCTCACGGGGGATTTTTGGTATCATCCGAAAAACTCTCAAGATTTTTCAGGCAAATCAACAGCTACGACTTTATGTGTTCGGTCCGCCGGTAATGTTTACTGATGGAGTCTGGAAGTTGCTATTGTCGGTGCTAATCACATAGGTAGCGTTATCCGCAGCAGTCGCAGCTTTACCAGCCGTGGTAGCGTAGTTGACGTGTGTAAGCTCAATAGCGAAGTACGCGTTGGTCGTAATCTCGTCCTTATCCGGATCAATGGTTACTGTGAGCGTGAATTCCTTCGTCTGATTGGCGTTTACTTTATACTCTCCAGCTGTCAGCGTCGCCGTTGACTCAAGAAGTACGGCGGGTGTACCAACATTGGCCGCGATAAGAGCAGTAGTAAGAGCCACTCCGTCCTGCATGACATGGAATAGCGCACCGTTCGTGCTGTTGGCTATAACGGTGGCATTAGTAACATCGTTACCAACGGTCGCTGCTGTTGGGGCGATGTATACTGCCTCGTCACCAGCCATCACGTTGAATTTGATAACGAAATTACCTTTTTCGTCGATAGTAGTGGTAGCAGCGGAGACAGTAGCACTAGTGCTCTTGGCCGTTACATTGAAGCCTTCAGCAGAGAGCGTGAGAGTGCCTCCTAGCGAAGAACCAGTCGGATTAACCGCATCACCGTTAGAGTCTTCTATGTCCCACTTGGCATCAA
>JBAZMT010000003.1:0-66699 GCA_041649615.1 Parcubacteria group bacterium | reverse complement strand
CATTGTATCCCGTCGCCAAGATCGAACGATCACGCACTATGACGGCCCCGACGTGCTTGCGATTGCACGTCGAACGCGTTGCTACTTCCTCCGCGATCCGGAGAAAGTACTCATCCCACGATTGCCGGTTTGGGTTTGCTGTTTGGGGGTTCATTGAGAGACTCCTCTACGATCTGACCGAGCTCTGAGAAGACGGCCTCACGTTGCGTTCCTTCATGCTCTTCAATGTAAAACGGCACGACGAAGAGCATGGATTCGTCATGCGCGTCTTCTCGGACAACGAACTTGCGACCAGTCATCTTGGTCTTCAAGTCAGCAAACGACAACGCTTCCCTTAGAACGCGCTCGTATGCTTCATCGCTCTCGTCCAAAGGGAGGAGAACTGTCCCACCTCTATCCTTCATCGATACCTCCAAACAACACTGTCGCGTCAGGCATTGTTGCCAACGGCTCATCAATGCAATCTGGCAATGGTAGACACGGCACTGTCTTGCATGTCTCGAGAACGTCTTCGGCGTCTTCGAGTGCTTTTTTGAAACGTTCGACATCACCGCGAACCGTGATGTTTCCAGCACGGCACGCGGCAACCAAGTTCTCCAACGCTGTTCTGATGGCCATCACTCGCTCAACTTGTGTCCGAGCAATGCAAGTACCGCACGAAGCGATCTGTCTTGATTCTCCGAAAGCCAGTTAAGCAAGCTCTGTCGATCTAGGTACGCGATGTCGCAACTGACAACACGCCCTTCTGCCTCACTCCATGCACGAGTCATGATGTTCGTGCTGACGGTTCGGTAGACAGCCTTTCTCGACTCGTCGACTTTGAGACGACGTTCATCGGCTGCAATATCAACCGACGAGACAACGGCTACTTCAGGTTCCTTGACTCTCATCGAATGCCGATCCCTTCTGCTCTGCCAAACGGCCGAGCATGTTCTCTTCGCCATGGATTTCTTTGCGGTTCATAAGCTCTTCTTCAAGTACAGAATCGCGGCCCTGAGTATTCTCGGATCATCATCGAAGTAGCCGATAGCTCGGTTACATCTGGAACAGAGCAACCCTCGAAGCTTTCCAGTCTTGTGACAATGATCAATGTTGAGTTGCTTCCATCTTCCATCTGGTTCTCTTCCGCAGATATCGCACTTGCCATGATGATTCTCGACGAAGCTTTCGTATCCTGGATTCAAACCCTTTCGAACGAGCCGTATGTGAACGGCTCTCTTCTGCTGGTAAGTGCGACCTTTCTTCGTGAGCTCACCGCGATTAGTGATTCGATACTCCTTCTGATACTTAGCCTGAGCAGCCTTCCACTCAGGATCTTGACGCTTCTTCTTTCTGTACTCTCGAAACCATTCCAATTTCTTTGAGCTTGTCTTCAAGACTCTTGCCTTGGATGTGTCCGAGCATGTTCTCCTCACCTTGAATTTCCTTCCTATAAGAAACCCACCCTCGGAAGTTTCCCTTGAACGGAGCGGCGATGAAATCGCCCTTCTCCTTCGTCCAACAATAGGTTCCGAACTCGAGTTCCTTGTCCGACATCGGGCGTGCGACGTGCTCGTACGGGCTCATGTGCCCGTGCTCCATCATGCGATCATGAAGCGCGATGTCCTCAGACACATCACAAACGCCGTTGTGATTCAGGTAGCTGATGCGAGCGCACCTGCCGACGCTAACCTTCTTCCATTCGAAGTTGCGTCGAAACTCCGGATGGGAATAGAAGTCGGCATTGTCAATGAACGGTAGATGCCATTCACTGTCACTGAGGAATTGCTGAGGCGTGCTCTCACGCATCGCTACACCCATCGCAGTCGCAGTCTCGAACATGTCAGGGTGAGCATCGGGATGGATGCGCTGGAAAAAGAAGTTGTCCCACTCGGTAGAACTGATGATGGCAGTATGCCAAAGAAACGGCTCGAGGAGCCTGTTCGCCCATTGCTTGTGAATGCCTAAGCCCTTCAAGACCGTCGCCTGCTCGACTGCACGATCTCTGGCAATGAGCCATTGAGTTCGAGCAGCAAGCTGAGCACTGACTGGTATCTCCTCGCCACCCTGCATCCCACGTTGATTGGTGAGCCAACGCTTCGGAACGTACGGGTCAGTCATTGCCCGTTCGATCATCTTCTCGATTGGGATAGCCCTCGAGCTTGCTGAGCAGCGCGAGAACACCCGATGAGTGTTCACCTCTGCCAAGATTATGCGAGGGAAGGTCACTTCCATTGTGACCAGCCGTACTCCATTCGCAATCGAGTCTGCAAGTACCCTTGCCGAGTGTGTCGTCTTCATCCTTGCTGTCCCTTCATCAACCGGCGATACCTCCTAAGGTTCGCCAAGTAGTCGTTCGCCCGTTCTTTCCCCGCCTTGATTGTTTGGCAATAACTCGTCATGTAACCAGCGAAGGCACGGTCGAGAGAACCGCATTGCCAGGCCCAAGAAAACGACGCAGCGGCCGCCCTAGCCGACAGCAAAGTACTCTCTTGAGAAGTACCCCCAAGCCGCACCCAAACCTCTCGAGGCGTCGTCTTGGACACGTGAACCTGGAACAGACTCTTGGCCAACCCGGTGTCGCACTCCCATGGACGACACTTGTCCTCATGGACATGCTTGGCATATCGAGTCTCGAACTTGCCTATCGTGAACAACCCCATCGCGAGCTCTTCTGGCTCACCCTTGAACTTGGGCACGCAACCATCCTTTGCGAACGCTCCTGTGCAAGTCGCCTCTTCGGTTGCCTGAGCAATGCTCAAAGCGATGACCGTCATCCGTTCGTTTCGTGCATCTGCACTTTCGACGTCCATGTAGAAAGGTCGTAGTGCGTTCAGCATGCCCAAGATCACTGTGAACATCGTCATAGCTTTCTCTTCCTCTTCAACTTTCGTTTGGGTTCCAGCGCGGAGACTTGCCGTTCCTCAACAATCGTGCAGACAACACCGGAGAACGAAGGGTTGCCCAACTTCGGGCTCGCTTTCTGGAAGGCACTGAAGGCCGTCCTTGCGACTTCGTACGACACCGAAAGCAACGGTGGTTCTCGTCGAACGTTGAGCAACACTTTCCAAGTGACGTCCACTGAAGGAGTGTCACCACAGACCTTGGGTGGTTCCTTGCTCATGACAACTTCTCGAGTGATATGACGGCTGCTCGCTGGAACCGCTGCTCGCTTGGGTCGATGTCGAATATCCACTGCAACCCACTGATCTTCCAGATGGTGTCGCGACCCTTGAGTTGCACCGTCTCACCAACACGAGGCAACTCACCAGGCCAATTCGTCCGCACGTTTCTGTCTTGCTCACCAGTGAACGAGAAGAAGACGGCAGTGAAAACCGAAGGCTCATACGAAGGAGGTCTCTTCGGTGTCTCAACCGGTGCATTCGCTATCTTGTCGAGCTTCGATTCCTTGTCTTCCATTACCGTTCTCCCTTGAACTCTGTTCCGCAGTAAACACACACGCGATCAACAGTCTTCGACTCGAAGAGTGCAATCGTGAATCCTCTTCCGGGCACTTGTGACGGCTGCCCTTGTTCCAAGTAGCATTTCAAGCACATCGCGTCTCCAGCGCGGTCATCGACTGCGAACCCGAACCCCGCGATATGAATGCTCTTCCCGCTCAATACCCGACAAGACTCTATGGCAGTCAGGAAGCAGCCTTCTCGTCCTGGTCGATGGCTGAACGCCGTCGGCTGAAGGTTTGGATTCACCGCCAACGCTTCCTTGACCCGTGCCTTGGCTTCAGGATCTGAGAACTGAGCGATCGCCGGGTGTTCCTTCTCCTTCAGCACCCTTCGTCGCATCATGCCCAACACCTGACGAACTTCTCCAGTCGTTTCAGGTGTCAACGGCGATGGTGGTATCTCAACAGAACCTGGCTTCTTCAGTACCCTAGCCATCAGAACGGCTCTCCTTCCACAGATTCACCATCAACGTTTGGATGCTCCCACGCATCACCTTTCCCCGATTCAACCTCAAACTCCTTCTGCATCGCGCACTCTTCGATGTGATGGGCCCACCAAAGCTTCTTGAGTTCATGCCACTTGCCGAGCACGGTGTGACGCGTCTTGTTGTGCCAGTCCGCTGGATCGTCGGAATTGTCCATAAGAAGACCGAAGACTTCTCGGTAAGACATCCCCGTACGAAAGTCGCCATAAGTAAGACCGCAAGACGGGCACTCATCGTGATTGCCACGATAGCGCGACACGTCACTTGGACCTCTCCTTGATCAATACTTCAAGCTCAATGACGTTGAGCTGATACCCTGACTCTGCGAACTTCCTCTTCAGCTTGCGAATCAACCACCAGATTCGAACCCGCCAAAAGAAGAGAGCCAACACTTCAACCAACTTGATCATCGTATTCCTCGATCAGTTGAGTTGCCAGGTTTGCATCGGCGCTCGAGAAGTAGAGACCGAACTTAGCTTCGGCCTTGATGTCCCTGATGTCTGCTCCTTTACGCAAGTCTTCGACCGCGGCATCATCGACGACTGCGATCTCGAGCTTGCCTCGATGTGGGAGCACCGTCCAATCTCCCGACGGCAACATCACGACCACGTGCTTCATCTTGCTGTTCCCTTTCCGTTGATCGCATCTAGTTGGTCACGCATCGCCAGCGCGGCAATGAGCGTCTGACATTGCTCGGTGCTGAACTTGGCGATGTGAGCGTCATCCTTTGGAAGGGCCAAGGTGTCGATCATCCATCGGTAGGCTTCCGACCTGGACATCTGGGCGTCGGGGCCCTTCCAAAGCTTGTCGAATTCGACGTGAGCCTTCATCCTCCATCTCTTCGTCTTGGAGTCGGCTGGTATGCCCAAGGGCTCGCCGTTGGGGTGGGCTCCATGAGCGGCTCGGCACTTCGGGAACGCCGAGCAACCGTAGAACCAGCCGTAACGGCTGTTCCTAAGGATCATCTTCGCTCCGCATTCGGGGCACGTCACGTCGTGCTCCTTCGGGGTCTGTGCGGAGGTGTGGGCACATTGTCTTGACTGATTCATGGGGTTATCCTACCGGCATGGACAGCAACGTAGATTTCGACAATCAGAACAGTCCAGCGCGGTTCGCTGGCATCGGTGGCCTCACCGGTTCAAGAACCGTGACGGCGAAGGAAGCCAAGGCTCGCCGCATGGCGATGACCGACCTCATCTGCAACGGCGTGAGCAACGACGAGCTCATCGAGTTGATGCAGAACAACTTCCCCGGCATCACCGACGACGAGATCGAGAAGATGAAGGAGAAGGTTCGAGCGGCATTGCTTGCTGAGCACGATGAGAACGCCGCTCTGTTCAAGCCCGCGGCAATACGGCGCATCCACAAGCACATCGTGAAGGCGAGCAGTGCGAACCAATGGGGCGCCGTCGCTAACCTCGAAAGCCAACTGAGCAAGATCCAAGGCACCGAGAGCGTGTCTGAGACGCACATCACGGTAGATGCCCGGTTGCAGCAAGCGACGCTCCAAGTGCTCGGCACCATGAGCCCGGCTGAAGTGCAAGAGCTCGTCGCAGAGGAGCTGAAGCGGCTGCCGAAGCTCACTGTCCAAGTCCCTGCAACAGATGGTTGATCTTGGAGTTGGCATCGGTGAAGCGCTTCTCGAGACGGGCGTCTGCCTTGAGAGCTTTCTTCGTCTTGTGCGGGCGGTCTTTACGGACCGCAATCTGGTCCCAGATCTGCTCGCACGATGGCGTCACACCTGAACCGCAATTGTCACAGAGATCGACCTCTGGCCCAACGCAGAACCCATCGCGATGGAGCGAATAGTTGCCTTGCGCTGGCCCCCCGCAATAGGCGCACTTCAAGCCCGACATCTCGTAAGCCTTGTCGGATAGCTCGGCGAACTCCTTGCTGATGGCGGCCATGTCCTTGAGGGCTTGTCGTATGCCCTTGACGGTCTCCATCACCTTCACGCGCCGTATCGCTTTGACGTAGCGTTCGGCTAAGTCTTGCATCGTGAAGAGCGTTGACTTCAAGTCGTTCAACGCCTTGGCGTTCTCGAGCACGGTGTCTTTTGCTTCAGCGCTTTTCGTCAGTCTTTTCTTCGCTTCCATCTATCCCTACCGATCTGAGCAACTCAGCCATCGCAGTCGTTGCCCGAGTAGCTGTCGTCTTGTCCAACTTCGGCTTCTCTACACGGTCATGCCTGATGCGACCCCGCTCCATCATGGCAACTCGAGGGTCGTCCATCGAAGAGATCTTGATTCCTTGCCGCCCCTTCACTTGAGAGTTGCTCGTCGAGTTCTCACCCGGCATGCAAGCAACACCCGGAAGCGATAGCAAGATGTCACGCAAGCCTGGAGCTCCATCAGGAACAGCATTGGTGAACTTCGGCGCGTCGCTGCTCAGCTCCGTAGAGATGATGATCGGCACCATGTCATCAATAGTTTGCACGGCCTCACGCCATACCCGGCGGTCTTTGCCTGCGAACGAAAAGAGCGCTCCGTACGCCAAGTCCGAAAGACATTGATGGGTTCCAGCGAGCGCGACGTTGATGAGCTCTTCGGTCTTCTCAGGCTTGCGGTAGCACTCGATCTTCGCGATGAGCCCGTTCTTGTAGTGGACGATGACCGATGCAGCCTTGGTCGTCGTCTCGTCTGTCTCGATGTCGATCTTGACAACGAACGGCAACGACCGCCGAAGCACTTCCATCTCGTAGAGCTCCGTACTTACAGGTTGCTGAATGATCGCCGTCTGCGCGTTCTTCAGCGGTTCACTCAATTGTGTTTGCTTCTTCGATCTGAATTGATCTAAAGCTTTCTTGAAGTCAACCATCGTCGAAGATCTTCCTTCCCTTTGCCATCATGGACCGAAGGCGTTCCTTGCTCCCGTCATCCATGTCGCTGAGTCCTGGCGTCCCACGTTCTTCATCACGCCTTCGGGCGCTCCGAATCTTCATCGCCTCGTCAACGCTTCTAGCTTGCCTCAATTCTTGGGCTGAGACGATACCCGACACGCCGGCACTTCCCGGCGGAATCTTTCTCGGGACCAATTGCTGAACCCCTTCCATTCCCGCACCACACCCCGGACAGAAGTGCTTGATGCGGTCTTCCTTTCCGTTGATCTCAGTGTACCAACCATCCTGCATCATGGTCGCGAAGAGCGAGTTCATCGCCATGCGTCCTTGATCGCCAACGGTTGAAACCAACGAGTGCGACTTCTTGCAGCCTGGCGAATCGCACTCGAGCGTCACGAGCCCGGTGGTTTCGTCATAGGAGATCATCTCAGTTCCCCTTGCCGTTACCGACCTTCGACAACTCTTGCATCGTGGAACCACCAGACCACGCAACGTATTCTGGAGGCTTGATTCTAACCTTCGGCGCCGATGCTTCCTTCGGCTCTTCAGGCTTCGGTTCTTCCGTGGTCTGAACTTGCGGTTCAGGCTCCGGCTCAGGTTCGTTGAGCTTCGACAGCAAGTCGGCAACCGAACGCGGTCGCCCCGCTGCTCCAGCGGAGGAGTCGACAGGGGCAACGTCTGGGCGCTTGCTCGGGTCGCTCGGCATCGCGTTGACACGATTGATCATCTCTTGCGGTACGTCTGCGCCCTTTTGCAAGAGAGCGGCAACGAGTTGCTCAGTGTGTCGACACGTCTCGTCCCACACGACGCCGGCCATCTTGGCGACGTCTTCAGCGACGCGAACCTGCAAGTCTGCTGGCGTCGTTGCCGACGCGTAGAAGACTGTCGTCGCATGCCTGAGCAATGCCTGAGCAAGGCCCATCAGCTTCACGGCATCGCCCTTCGCGTAGAGGTAGGCTGTCGCAATCGCAGGAGTCAAGATCGCGAAGTAGCGTTCCGTCGTCCCTTCGGCGATGGCTCGCTTGTTCAGCTCGATCATTATTGCTTCGCGCTTTTCGTCGTTCGTCGGCATGGCGTTTCCTTGGGTTGGCCCTTTGCTTGGCTCCAAACCTAGTGTGGATATCTCCCCCAAAAAAGCGAAACCCCCTCCCTGCCCTCTGGTCGCTTTTTTGGGGCGACCAATCGCAAGGGGGGCAGGTTGGGGGTCTCGATCTGCAACGTGCCAGAGCGGTCTTTACGTCGCAAGGATCAATCGGCCCGTGCTCCGGCGCTTGGGGACCCATGCTTGGGGCGGCAAGCTCAGGAACTTGTCACCCATCACGCACGCTGGCCTGATGTCGCCGTCGTCTACTCTGGCGGACAGCCTAACGAAAACGACGTCGGGGTCCATCCCGCGGGCAACGAGCAACGGTACAAGCAAGCGCTCGGGGGCAAGCACTATCCAAGGCCGTCGATTCTTGCGGGCCCAGAGCAAGGGGATGCGGTCTTCTTCAGCGGCCGCGTCAATGCACTGTCGCCACCACTTCCACACTGGAGAAAGGCGCCCCTCGGCGAAGGCTCCGAAGGTCCAAGATTCCCGACGCTTTACTTCAACGGTGAACGGCCAAGAATGGCTCGTTGTGCAGATGTCACCGGCTACCTTCATGTCACCGCGGACGTCGGCGTTGCCCCATCCACCGCTCTTCGGCGTGCGCTTGAACTTCACGTCGGGTTCCATCTGCCCCCACCATGATGAGAGCAGACGGACCACTTCGTTCTCACCCTTCGGCCCCTTCAGGTGACCTTGCACCATCTCACAACGCCTTCAGCAATTCGAGCAACGACACCGAAGCGAAGTTCAGCATCGGGCAACCGTCTTCCTGATGGAGCAAGTCATGCAAGCGATCGACACGGTTGCCTCGGTTCGTGTAGCGATAGCCTTCGGGGATCATCTCCTTGAAGATGCCTTCGTTGGTCGTCATCGGGTAAACACCCAAGAACGACGCGTCGATGAGCTCGGTGGGCCACCCAACGGAACGCCCGCTGAAGATGACCTTGGCCTTGGCCACCTCAGCAAGGTAGAGCTCCCTCGACGATAGGCGCCCGAACAATGGAATGAGCTTCAGGTTATCCGCTGGATACCTTGCCGAGTACTCGGCAACCAATTCGACGAGCTCGTCGTAGCCCATGCTCTTCAGCTCAGGATACGGGAACACGATGCGGTTCTCTCGCGCTTCCCAACTGACCTTCGGGCATACGTTGAGCACGTTGAAGATGGTCTCGAACCCTCCAACGACGTGCAAGTCATCGCCGTGGAAGATCTGATGTTGCCACAGAAGCCCGGTCTTCTCCGTTGCACTTCGAACGAGCGCGGCATCCAGCGCGCGAAGCAAGCGCTCTTCGAACTCCCGACGCTCGGTTGCTACACCTTCGGCTTGAGCAGGGCCCCACGGTAGCAGGGCGACGAGCTTCACCTCAGGCACTTCGATGTCTTTGAGCTTCGAGGCTTCTTCGACGCTGATCTTGCGCTTCTTTGCCTCGCGCTCGATTGCAGCCTTCTCGATGAGCGGTTTGATATCGATCAACCGTTCATCCCAACCAACCCCAAAGACTACATCGCCCTTGACGACGCGCTCTGCAACATTGGTCAGCTCACCCTCGAGACGGGTGATGTGCCCGTTAGCTCGAAGAAACTCTCGAACGAGCTTCAACGGGCTTTCGCCCATCAATGGGTCATTCGTTGTATCGGTCAATAGCCAGATCGTTCTCATTGGTTTCTACCTTTTCTCGATGCACCCCTTGGGACATCGGTTTCCGTCGCATTGGTCTGCAAGCTTACAATGACGAGCATGGTTAGGATCAATGGCAATGTCAGCCTTCCCCGGACTGATGTCCCAGAAGGGCACTTCGGGCAAGTTCCTTCGCTCGATACCGACGTACTTGTATCCGATGTCGCCATTGGCTCGTCGATCTGTTGGTTGCAAGGCTCCTTGGAAGTAGACAAGCGGTCCTCGTTGCGAGTAGGGATCGTTCCACACCCCTCGGAGCTTCTCAGCCCAAAGCATGTGACGCTTCTTCCAGACCGTCGTCGGTCCAGCGCCGAGCGCGGCCATCTTGCTCACGAGCACGCGATTGGCCCAAGGCGGGATGATGTCCTCGGGCCAAACGGTCTCGCCGTTGTTCTTGGCGCGCAAGAGCGCCTCGGTGGCGTTCTCTCGCTCCCAGTTGCCGAACACGGGGTCCCCTGGAAGGATTCCGCAGCAACACCCGGTGTCGCTCAGTTGCTTCCAGATGGGATCGCTAACGCCGACCCAGAGACCATGCCGCACGGCCTCTTCCTTGACCGCGTGCATGATGTTCTCGGTCCATGCCGGGCTCGCCCGCCGACATGCTTCGTTCGACCCGATCTTGTCGAACAAGGCCTTGAACGGCACGTTGGTCACCTTCGACAGTTGGTTCCACTTCTTCGTGACCTCGGTACCTCCACGGTTCGGGTAGAAGCCGCACTCGTAGCTGATGGCCTTGCATCCCGCGGCCGCGGCCCGTTCGATGAGCGTCTTGTACGCTTGACGGTACCGCGGTGTCCTATCGCTCACTCCAGGAAGCATCGGCCTGAAGCGTAACGACGTCTTCACCCCAACGTCGCTGAGTGCCTTCATCGTTCTCAAGCGCTCGGTTGCATTGGGGGCACCGATGTCGATACGTTCGATCAGCTCGTCATCGCAAGTGATGGTCGAGAACGCAACCCAGAACAGATGAGGCGCCTTGGCAAAGACTCGAAGGTATTCAGGCTGACGGAACGTGTTCCCCTTCGTGCTGATGCGGACGGGTTGATTGTACTTGATCACGAGCTCGGCGAACTTGAGGAACCACCCTTGCTGACGCTCGATGTTATCGCCAGGATCGTTGATACCACCGAGCTGGACTGGACACGGGAATCCATTCACTTTGCGGTCGTACTTGAGCGCTAGGCGAATGTTCTCCGCGTCTTGGCCACCTCCACCGCTGAAGATGGATTCGATGGTACTGAGTGACGTCTGCCCGATAGGCTTCACCTTCGTTTCGACGTGCCCCGTCAGTTGTTCGCTGAAGCAATAGAGACAAGCAAACGAGCAATGCGAATGGGAATCGATCGTTACTGGTAATGCACAATCGAACCCGTCACTCGTGAACCTGATGCCGCTATAGCTTCGAAGCCCTGAAGCCTTCGCGTCGTTGCAAGTCGTTCCACCGCACATCCGGCATTCGGCGCAAGTGTCGACTCGTTGATATCGGCGCTCGTCGAGCACCGGAAGCTTCTTGCCGCTCATCGAGCCTTCTCCTTACCCTTGTCCTTGCAACCTTTCTTCGTGCACTTACGCTTCGTCTTCACCGGCTCGCTCACGCTCTTCTCGACGTTGCTTGGCTTCTTCGGCTTCACCTTCTGGTCCAGCGCGGGGTCGGCCTTAGCTTTGGGCTCAGGCTTCGGTTCTGGTTCGGGATTCGCAACGGGTGGAGGCAAGTCAGACGCATGGTCTGCGATGAACGCATCAACCATCTGTGCGAAGAACTCGCCCGAGATCTCGTGCTCCGTGCGCAGATACGGTCGGAGCTTGTCGCTGAGGCGCTTGAAGGTCTCTTCGTCCTTGTAGAACTCACAGTAGAACCACTGCTCGTTCTTGTCGCAATTCGAATCCTTCCCCTCACCGAGTTCTCGAACAACGCTATTGCTCAGCGTCGCATCGACGTTGAGCCGTTGCATGTCCTTGAACGCCGACGAGTCGAGCTGCATCATCATGCGCGTCTCGGTGTCGTCCCAACCTAGCTTCAAGAGCTCGAACCCGTTCTTGTGCAAGCTCGACATCGTTTTGACGAGGCGATCGTAGTTCCACGTCGCGAGCTCACCGGTTCGATTGTCGGCGAGTGCATACGCGGCCGCGGTTACCTCGTCATCGTCGGTGATGAGAGCCGCGATGTGCGTCCATCCAAGTTGCTTCGCAGCCGTCACCGTACCGTTGCCGGCAGTGATGGTCATGTCGCTCTTCTTGACGACGATGCACTTGCGCTGACCGAACTCATCGAGCGATGTCTTGATCGAGTCGATGTTCTGCTCGTTGTGATCCCGTGCGTTCTCCGGGTCCAATACGAGCATCCCAATTGGAATCTTCATCCCAAGTAGTTGCTCGTGGATCTTATGGAACTCTGCCTTGGGCGTTGCCGGGTTTGCTGTCTTGGTCTTTCTGGCCATGGTGTTCTTTCAGAGGTTGAGAACCTTGTTCAATTGCACGCCGATCTTCCACTTCGGATGCTCACGAACCCATTCGAGGCAACGCTTGACCGCTGCATCGAGCTCTTCTGGCCGCTCGTATCCCCCGCGAAGATGGGTCACTAAGACCGTTCGCTTATCTGTAGGGTCCATCGGAACGACGTAGAGATCGTCCCAATCGCCGTCCATTTCAATCTCGTGCAGTTGTTCATCACTCCAACCTTTACCATCAATCGAGCCAGGTAGCGCAATGACTAGCTCGTTGGCGGTCACAACCCCCAACATCGGGACCTGAAGCTTGCCAGTCTTCTTGTCGTACTCGAGCTTCGGTCTTGCGCTGATGTAGTCGATCCGCTTGAGCACGGTCCTATCCTCAGCCGGAATCGAGCAATTCGTCTCGAGATAGATCTTGAAACCGTAGTCAGCCAAGGTATCGACGAGAGCCTCGTCGACGAACATCAATGGCTCACCACCCGTTAGAAGAACCCATTGGTTCGGCTTGTCCTCAAGAAGCGATTCGACCTTCGAAGCAATTTCGTCAGCCGTCATCCCCTTCGAACACGACGAACCAAAGTCTTCGTCGCACCACTTCGAACAAGCGCCGAGCCCCTTCTGCCTTCCTTCAGGAGTTCCATCCCAGTAATTGCATCCACCGAAGACGACACGGATGGCCCGCGTTCCAACCATTGCACCTTCGCTGATGAGCGAGTCTTCGATATTCCTTACGACGTACTTCTCAGGCATCACGTCACCGTCCCTTCAATGCGCGAACCGCTTGGTCCAGCGCCGATCTTGAGTTGAGCAGGCATTGCCATCAGCACAGACCGTTCGTGCGCCACGACGAACGCCATGCGGAACTCGTTGCGGAGCATCGACGCGATATGGCTGCTCAGCGCCGTTCGGTTGTGCGGGTCGAGAGCGCCGAACGGTTCGTCAATGAAGACCGCCGACCACTTTGACCCGCGCTGAGCGCGCAACCAACGGCTCGCAGCAACGCCGAGGGCAACACCCGCAAGGTCCTCAGCCGCTCCGCTACGGTTCGTCGGCTCGATGAGTAGCTTGCTCTGGATGTTGGGCCCCCGAATAGCCCCACACGATTCGCAGGCCTTGGCGCGCTGACTCGTAGGGAAGGCCGTGCCGCACGTTGGGCAGACCTTGGCGAGCCCGCTGGTCTCCTGCTCCCATTTGACGTCGATCTGAAGCGGGATGCCGGCGTTCGTCAGTAGCTCGTTGGCTTTGGCTTCTATCTTGGTCATCACGATCTCTTGAATGGCCTGCTGAGCACCGGTTCGCCCCGTCAGTTGCACGGCCTCCACGATGAGGGCCCGCTTCTCCTTGGCGTGATGGATGTGGGTTTCCAGTTCCCAGACTCTGCCAATAGCCTTGGTCGCCCAAGCCTTGTCCTCTGTGAGTTGCCGAACCTTGTCGGCGAGCCGCTCCAAGGCAGTCTCCAACGCTGCGACGTGTTCGTTCGCCTTGCTCGGCTTCTTAGCTTCCTCCTCCTTGCCCTCCATCTCTTCAGCGACGTCTGCCAGTTGCTCGGCCTTGGCCCGGAGCGCCGTCAGCTTGGTTTCCAGCGCGGCCCGTTCCCGTGCGGTGTCCCTCTTCGCTGTCGCCGTCCTGGTCAGCTCGACGTGGGACGTTCTGGCCTTCTCCAGTTCTTGCTTCGCAGCATCAAGCACTTCCTTGCTCGTTGCCCTACTATCGACCCACGACTTCGAAGGGCAAGCCGTGCAAGTGATGGGACATTGCCCATCAAAGACGTAGAAGCCATGTTGAAGGATCTTGAGCTTCTCACCGCACTTTTCCAACGCCGTCTTCGCCGATGTGGCGCTTGCTTGGGCGTCCTCGTACTCCTTCTGAGCCGTCGCTGGAATCAGATCGAACGCCTTTCGAACTTCCAATCCGCTTGCAACGATTGCGTCGTACTCGGCAGCCTTCTCGAGCTTCTCTGCCAAGAGTCGCTTCTGAATCTCCTCTTCGGTTGCTACCTTGCGAGCGGCGACTAGCTCTTGCTTCTTCGCTTCATGCTCGGCCTTGGCCTTCTCGAGCATGTCTTCGATCGTAGCCTTCACGTCGACCGTTGCGTCTTCAGTACCAATCAAGTCGATGACGAGCTTGCGCCAATCCTCCTTCAGCTCAGCACGTTCACGCTCCAAGTCTGCAAGCTCCAACGACGCTTTCTTGTGGGCTCGAACGGCTGCGTCGTTCAACCGCATGATTGGGTCAAGCTCTTCGGCGAGCCACCCTTCAATGATGTTCACCCGCTCGGCACCCTTTGCCGTTACGAGAGCGCCGATGCGCTTCTGCTCGAAGAAGTGCATCGCGAAGAAGTTGTCCTTGTTGAGACCGATGTGTTGCTCGATGGCCTTCTGCGCCTGAGCTTGCGTGATCGGCTTCTTGCCAGGTGCAACGAACTTGAGTTGCTCGCTCTTACCGTTCGCCTTCGACCGCTCGATGATGGTCCCATCGTTCAATCGCAAGGCAACGGAGCATTCGTCTTGCCCCGTCGTGATGATCTCGTTGTCGGTTCGCTTCGTATGCCAACCGAACAACGCATAGGCGAACGAGAGAAGGAACGTACTCTTGCCGAGCCAGTTGCTTCTCTCTGGGTTGTCATCGGCCTGAGCAATCACCGCGTAGACGGTTGGTTCCAGCGCGACCGATTGCTCACCCTTGAAGCAATAGAGGTTCTTCAGTTTCAGTTCGACAGGGTAGAGATCCATCACAACCCCTCTTCGTCTGCGAGCTTCATCAGGAGCTCTTCGAGTTCTGCTTTGCGTGCGCTCGTGCTCGACGTAACGAGCGACGAAACGAGTTCTCGAACCGGTGGAATCGAATCGTCTGGCCCCATCAGCAACTTCACCGTCTGGGCTGCCCCACCGAGTTGCACCTTGTTCCCTTGCGGCCGAGGCATCATTCGAACGGCTGCAACCCCTGCTCGTTCGAGCTCACCCTTGAACGTCTTCAGCTGAACATCGGTTGCGCTGGACGTTGGCAATACCCGGACGAACTGACCGGTGAACATCATCGGATCAACGTGCTCGTCAACTGTCGCAAGCTTCGAGCTCGGGATGACCTTGCGTATTACTTTGATCGGCATGTTACGCCTCCAAGTCCAAGATCATGATGCTCGGATTGTGGTCTTCTTCGTCGTGACGAAGACGAGCAAGGCTTCCGACAATGTGGATGCCTTCGAACTCTTGGGCGTAGTGGTAGTGACCACCGACCATCACGCAACCGGGCCACTTCTTCTTGATGACATCGACAGGCCAATAGACTTCGCGTCCTCGAGCAAGCTCCTTCGTTTCGCTTCCAGCCGCGATGCCCTTCAAGTTCAAGTGCCCAAGCACGAGCGTCGGCATGCCGAGCTTCGGCTTGCTCATCTTCTTCACTGTGGCTTCGGGATCGTACTTGTGAGAGGCAGGCGTGAACGGAAGCCCGACGATGTGAAGATCCATCTTCTTGCCGTTGAAGATGAACTCGCCAGGTTGCTCGAACACTTGCGCGGCAACATCAGCGGCCGCTAACGGCGTGAGCGTCGTCGTACCCAATCCATCTTCGGAGACGTCATGGTTGCCTGCGACCCAGACACTATTGATGTCGTAGTCGTTGAGTTTCAACGCGACTTCGATTGGCTTCGCCATCGCGCGAATTGCGTTCCACCCGTCAGGGTTGCACAGATCTCCAACGAAGACGTAGAGCGCTGCTCCTTCTTCGATGGCCACCTTGACGCTATGGTCAACGAGGCGATTGATCTCTTCAGCACGTTGCACCCCGTCCGTCATCGCGTCGAGATGCCAATCGCTTGTGACTACGATCTTCATGATCCAAGGATGCCCTTCAAGCGCGCTCGCGCTTCTTCCATCTTCTGCTTCAACGGCTCTCGTTCGTCCTCAGCAACCTTGGGCGGCCCAAGATGAAGTCGTTTCTCTGGTGCCAAGCCGACAGGCATCGTGTTGATTCGAACGTCAGCCAAGTTCAACACCGATCCCGCCGTCACGTTGGTTGCAACGTTGGTCGGGAACGTGAGCATCGGTGTCGATGCATCTGGCGAGTCGTACAATGCGACATGAGTAACGACACCCCAATCGCGAGCAGCGGTTGGGAACTTCGTGCTGACCGATGAACCACGCATATCGATCTCGACAATCTGCCTGTCGTATTCGGGGGCCTGAACTTCACGCCCGTCCTGAAGAAGCAACCCAACCCAGAACGGTCGCTTGCCATCCTTGTCGAACACGATCTTGACCGATTGAGAATTGTCGTCCATTGGAGTCTTGTACGTTGGCAAGCTCGGTATTCCCGGCATCGGCAACGGTGGAGGATCAGGCATTCGAATCTCGAACGTTGGTAGCTTGTGACCACCAAGATGAATCTCTGCGAGCTGTCCAGCGAGCGCGCTGTTCATGGCCGTGCCTAAGATCTGAGCCTGAGTTTGAATCATTGCGGCTTGCGCTTCTTGCTCAGCTTGCCTTCGATCTAGCCTGTCTCGAACTATCGCCGGCAAGTGCGGGTCAGTCCGAACGAACCGCATCATCTCTTCTATCAAGGTAGATCGTTCCTTAGGTGCGTTCGAAGACCCCATCACTGCCCGCTTGATATCGGCAATCGGGTCAGGATCCTTCCGCGGGTTCCACGAAGCCGCTACGAGATTCTGGACTTCGATGGCTTCACCCGTGTAACCATCTTTGGTGATTGTTCTGACAACCGGGTGCCCGAGCCGTGCATCCATCATCACGACCCCAACGGGGTCATAGACCTTGCCGGCCTTGATGATTTCACCGTTCTCGTTCAGAGCCACTAGGTCGCCCGGGCTCAACGTCGTTCCGTCTTTCACCCTTAGTACCATGGTCAATTCCTTCCCCGAGTTCATCTAAGGCATGCTTTGCTCGCTCAGCCATTGGTGAAAGCTCGCGCAAGCTCTCACCGGTGAGAGGTTCAGGTTCTGGCGCTTTCGGTTCATCGCTAGAACCAAAGAAGTCAAGCTCACGCCCGGCTGGATAGGCTCCCTTGACTTCGATGTCACAACCGCCCGCACACATCCACTTGACTCGAATAGTCGGAGCGTGCCTTTGCGTGACTCCCCTGACGCCGCCGATACCGTAGACCAGTTCATTACCCGTCTCCATATCGACTTGGTACGTCCGCGTGATGATCTCACCACAGAGAGGGCAAACCCCAACGGCTTTGACGTGACCACGATGGAAATCTTGATGTGCCATACCGCTATCTCTCGTTCCGAACTTCTCGAATTGGATCGTAGTATGTACCTTCACGGGACGGGTTCTCGAACTCGGCTATCGCGTAGAACGCGACATCGAGCAACGCATCGAGGTTCTTCGTTTCTTCGTACCTCTTGAGCGAAGCCTGAAGCCATTCGAAGTAACACGGAGATCTCCCACGGTTGCTCTCATACCGAATGAGACCCATCCCAACACGAGCTCGGATCAACCCAAACGCTCTGGACAACCGCTCTTCTACATGCTTGTCGATCTCAGCCTTCGACAAGACTGACGCCATGCCGGCAATGAACTCTAGATGCGTTCGAATCCACTCACTCGTCGTCCGGTGCTTCGGGTGCTTCGCTTCCACGTGCTTCTCCTTCAATCGTGTCGAGCAATGCTTCGTTCGACGTCAAAGCCTTTACTGCCGCCGACGTCCCGTTGCCAATACGCTCGCCATCAAACGAGAACCACGAACCGCTCTGCTGAACAACACCTGCATCCAGCGCGAGTTCGAGCACGTCTCTGGCTCTGTCGAAGCCCGCTGGAACGAGCAACCCGTTGCTCGTGTGGAAGTAACCGCGTTCGACCTTGTGTTGCTTGCCGCTCACCTTGGTCTTGGTGATCTCGACGCAATGCCGTTCACCGACAACCCGGGCAGTCTCGCCAGTTCCATCCTTCACCCAAGTCCGAGTGACGCGGCCGACAACACTGCTCTCGAAGATCAAACCCTTGCCGCCCCCGACCTTGTAATCTTTGCCCTCGCCTGGCTCAACGCTCTTGTAGGCATCAGGCGTCGTGTCGTACTCGCGAGCAATGAACACGAGAGCCGTCTTCGTGTGATAGAGCAACGGCACGAGCTCATCGAGCCATTGCGCGTTCAGGGCAGCCTTCATCATGGCTCCACGCCCCGAAGCACCATCAAGCCCACCATCACCCTTTAGAAGCTTCTTGAGCAGTCCTTCAGGCACGAGCTTTCGAATGCTATCGACCACGACGAGCGCCGTCGTATCCGATTCAATCTCGCCCTTCACTCGAGCTTCGGCAATCGTGTTCACGAAGTCACGCACGCTGTCCACGGTGTCTTCGTAGCTCTTGGGGCGCTTCGCAAGGAACCCTGGATGATCGGCATACTGCCGCATCAACGTTCGAAGCCAGTCTTCTGGCGACGTGAACTCTGCGTCGATATACGCGTAGAAGTTGCCAGCGCGGAGGAACGACAACCCTAGCCCGTGAACGAACGCCGTCTTGCCGTGGTTTGACGGCCCATGAATCATCGCGATACGTTCAATCGGGTGTCCGCCAACACCTGTCGCCCTGTCGTAGAGCGGGAAGATCGTTGGATGCGCTCGAACCTTCGTCAGCACTTCCATCGCTGGCCTGAAGCCCTTCACCCGCTTCGATACTTGGTAGAGCGAGTTCAAGCGATCGACCGTGCCCGATACCGCTTGAGCAATCACCTTCTCCGGCTTCTTCTCTTCTGCCTTCGGCGCAACCTTCTTCTTCGTCTTCCTTGCCATTCGATCCTCCAACGCTGGGACCACCCGAGGTTCCCGCTCGGGTGGTTCCCAATACCTAGCACGATCAATCAGTCAGTTCAGAAAGGAAGCTTCTTCTTCCCAGTTGTTGCAGGAGCAGCGGCCGCGGGCTTGGTTTCCGCCTTCGCTGGCTTGGCAGGCTTCGCCGGTGGTTCTGCCTTGGCGGGCTCAGCTGGCTCGTCTGGCTCGACTTCGTACTCGGCACCACACTTCTCACACTTCGTAGCCGTCGGCGACATTGGCGCTCCGCACTCATCACACGGAATCGTCTCTTCGCTTGCCGGTGGTTCAGGCTCTGGCTCCGGCTCGGGCTTCGTTTCCTTACGCTTGCGCCCAGATGCAGCCGGGGCAGGGGCAGGCTCGGCCTTCGCCGGTGGGGCCTTGCTCTCAGCCTTGGCAGGGGCAGGCTCGGCCTTCTTACGAACGACAGGCGGAGGCGCGTCTTCCGGCTCTGCATCGGGCTCGGGCTCCTCTTCCTTGTCACCGTAGCCCGCGGCTTCCGCTGGCCCGAAGACGTCATCCCACGGGATGATGCTCGGGTCCTTGAGCACGCAACGGGCCTCCAGCTCGGCTCGCAGTTTCGTGACGTTGCCGCCCCGAATCAGGTTGTCGATGTCTGGTGGATCGCTGTCAATGAGCTCCATCACCTGCGGAGTGATGGCGATCTTTCGAACCGGATAGGCCTTGTACTTCTTGTTGAACTCCTTCGCGTTCGGATGGTGCTCCCACCGAATCACGTAGGGTGTCACGATTGGGTTACCGCGCTCTTCGCCTTCTGAAACGATCTGACTATGGATGCACTCCTTCGTCGCGTCGCCGAGCCCCGTCGTTTCGATTGCAATCTGAACACCGGCTTCAGGTTCATCGGAATCGACAACGGTGAAAAGGTAGTTGCACTTCGACCAAGTGTTCTCTTTCCATGCCTCGCTGAGCTTGATGCCCGCGTCCGACATGGCTTCCTTCTCTTCGTCGCTCAGTCTGTTGTTTCCGTACAGATTGAGCATACCGCCGAGCGTCAACACTTGGACGTCGTTCGGGTCGTCACCGTCCCATCGGAACACGTCGTCAGCGAAACCAATCTGCCCATCAGCGTAGAGCATTCGTAACGCTTCGAGCAGTCGACAGACGGGGCAAACTACCGGTGGAAGCACGCGCTCCCCGGTATCTCGATCGCGACGGTATTGCTTCACCAACACCGATTCGTCTTCGAGACAGTTGAAGTTCCCGCCGAACGTAACGCGAGTCACCTCGCCAGTTTTCTCGTCCTTCTTTTCGAAGATGCGAGGGATGCCATGTTGCCAGAGCGCCACGATGGGAGCGTGCTTGTGGAGTACGATCTGAACCGCGGGAGGATTGCGCTTTCGCCATCCACGAAGGAACTGACCCGTTCCACCGCTCTTCGTCGAGTGCCCCAAAAACTGATCCATCGCAAGTGATCTTGATGCCATGTGATTGTCCTCTAGTTGTCCGTTGTTTGCCCTTGAACGCCCTAGCGGACGTCCAATGATCCTACGGCCTTTCGAACCTTTGGCAGGTTCGTTTGAGCCGTTGGTTGAGCGGTACCCTTACCACGGGACCGCCCTTCCATCACCACCTTTGAGCCGCCCGCTTCTTTCGGAAGGCTCTTGACAAGGCTGTCAATCTGCTCGTTGCAGAGAGCCTTGAGTTGTTCCGCCGTCATTGTCCGTAGACAGTTTTCCAGCGCGATCGATAACCGCTTCTCGTTGGTCATTCGAACCCCGGAGCGTCTTCTACGCCGACGTCCATGCGTTGCTCGGGAGCCGGAAGTTCGATGGCCGCGACCGAAGCGCGAACGGTTGATTGGTCCTGGACCGTCTCAACTCGATCGGGGTCTGCTTCGGTCGCTACGGCTTTTGGGCTTCGTGCCTTGCGAGCGCGGGGAGCCTTGGCTTCCTTGGCAACCTTCGGGGCCTTGGCTTCCTTGGCGACCTTGGGAGTCTTCGGGGCCTTCGGCACCTTCACGTCGTTCGAGGCCTTCGAAGCCTTCGGGGGCTTGGACTTCGCAGCCTTCGGGGGCTTCAAAGCCTTGGCCTTCTTTTCCTTCTTCGGCTTCGCCTTCGCACCGGAGTACTTGGCGAGAGCCGCCAAACGGCTGACGCCGGTATTGATCAGCTTCTCAGCCGTCGCCTTGATGTCCTTCCCCGACGCGTCGGAGAACTCCTTGATCGTCTTGTACGTATCATCGCTAACGAGAATGCTCTTGCTCATCTTCGTCTCTTTCTATCAATGCACGAGATGCGAGCACTGCATTGACAGCATCGCTTCGCGTGCGAGGTTCCTTGGCTCAGTCAATGGCTGAACCACCTGCAACGCCTCGAGACGATCTTCATACCGAATCAAGTCTTCGAAGCGTTGAAAGGTTTGCAGTTGGCCGCATGCGGAGCACCGAAGTGCAACGTTCGAATCGAGCTTACCTTCGACGGCAACACGACTTCCGCAGTGCGGACAGTTCCAAGCGGGGTTCGACATTCAGATCTCCTTGCTGCTCACGATGCCAGGGTGTTCCACGTCCTGGCAACTTTCTCGATCAACTAGCTACGCTTACCACTGTTGAGCATCGAGCTCAACGAGAAGCAACGTTGCCGCCAAAGCTCCGCGAACGACTTCAGGGTGTCCATCATGCCCTCGGCCTTGATCTTCCGTTCCATGGCAATCGCCCATTCGTCGGCGAAGAGCACGCTGGCCCGGCCTTTGATATCGGCCTCGGTAATAGCCTTTGACCGCTCCTTGCGATCTTTCTCACCCTGCAAGTCCTTGCTCGCGGCATCCCGCATCGCTTCGATGATTGGCGAGGCCTCGAGTTCGAACTTCTCGTACTCGATACGAGCGACAATGTAGAGCCGATGAGCGCGCCGAGCGTTGTCCTCCGCTCGGTTCAAGGCCTCTTGCAGGTTGCCCGGCGTCAACGCGTCGGTGAGCTTTAGGGCTTCTTCCAATTCGTTGAACTCGGCCTCAGGGTCCTCCAACTTGAAGGCGCGTTCCTGGATGCGCATCCACGACGGCGGGAGTAAGGGCATGTCTTCGATCGATATCTCGGCTGAAGGATCGAACGAACGGGCAACCCGCTTCTTCTCCGTTGTCTCTGGCATGACTGGCTTGCGCCGTTCAACCTTGCCTGTCTCCGTCGCCGGGGCATTAGCAAGCTCCTTCACCTGCTCAGCCTTTCGGCGCATCGTTGCAATCCGCTGGTCACCGACCGCTTCTATCTTCTGCGCCGCTGAACGGTTCGACGGCGCTGTTCTGAAGAGACTATTGATTGCCGCGTCTGCGCGCTCTGTGTTGCTTGCCATGCCTGTCTCCGTTGCCTTCAGTGTGGATATCTCACCCAATTTCTCGAAACCCCAAGCCAGACCTTTTGCCCGGGCGTCAACCCGTTGGGCGTAGGGGGTGATCCCCCAAGGGTCAGGAGGAAGCAGCCGACGAGACACGGCGTCTCCGACCTGGCCCGGCTGGCGTCGTCATAGGCGAGGGGTCCAGCGCGGAGCCCCGCACGGGTGGGGCCTTGGCCGTGCCTCGCTTGCCTAGGCCGCTGGCGACCTCCTGCTGAGCCTGGGAAAACTCCTCCGTCATGTCTTGGGTGTAGGCGCCCTTCGGTGGGGCCTTGGCCTTGGTAGCCCGCGGAGCTCGTGGGGTCTTGGGGCGGACCGACCCGTATTGGTCGTCCCAAGGGTGCCCGGGGAACGCCGCTTCGAGCAACCGTTGCGTCGGTGGCCAAGTAAGCTTCTCCCAGCATTCGTACCGATCGAAGGTACCGTCCCACTCTTCCTTGAGCCGGTATTCGACGTCACCCTTGTGACTGGCGTCATAGACGAAGTACGTGACCTTCGTGCCTTCGCGCACGTCCTCACCGCGTTCAATCATCTTGCGTGCGAGTTCGATGTGCGGAAGTTGCTTCGCCCAACCGCCGTCCTTCGTGCGCTTGCGGGCATACTCGTTGAGCGGCTTGTTCAAGCGCTTCGCCATCGAGATGTCGTCTATCGTCAACGGGTCGTTCAAGATCGAAGCCTGCCAACGTGCAATGACCTCATCGAACGTTTCGGTGTCCTCGTGACCACCGTTCTCCATGCCTACCAGTAGATCGATCACCTCGGCTTGGAAGTTACGCGCGACCCTGATGCTGTCGCCGCGCTTGTACTCGAGGCCTTTGACTTCGGGCTTGCTCGACGCGTCTGCCATCGTGCCTTTGAAGTGAACGTAGCGCCCAACATACTTCTTCGCTGAGATGAAGATGATGCGTTCGAATTCCTTCTCGTAGGCAAGCTTGATCAGATTCTCCTTGCAACCAAGGTCCTTGAGCTTCACCGGGTAGAAGTCGTGATTGCACCATTCGACGAAGACCTCAAATTGCGTGCGAGTACAGTTACCAATGAAGAGCGAATCGGTGTCTCCATAGATCGAATGCATCGTCCGCGCTTCGGCGGCCGCCATCGTCTCTTGAATGAGCCATGCTCCTGCCTGCGTCACCGCTTCAGCTACATCTCGACTGAAGAAGCGGCTCATCGGGCTACCGATGACACCGTAGAACGAGTTCGCTGCGATCTTGTATGCCGTCGCCTTGCGATTCGCGCTCACCCATTCGTCTGAACCTGGCGGATACGACGCCTTCAGATCGTTCCAATACTTCCGCAACCGCATCACCTCTTTGACGGCGTGCGGAAGAATGCCTTCTTCTCTGGTTAGGAAGCACGTGCCCGTGATTGGGGCCGTGCAATACGGTTCGTCCAGCGCGCTCGCTTGCGCCAATGCTTCATCCGCAATCAGCGTCTCTGGGCTCATGTTCCACGTGACGATGATGCTCGGGTACAGAGACGCGAAGTCGCCGACGTGAACGTTCTTGATGATGCCGCTTCCTTGCGGCTCCATCACGAAGGCGCCCTTGAACCTGTCCGAGTGCCCGCGTTCGAAGTTGCTTGGGAACCGATAGTTCCTATCAGCGCCAAGACGAAGCAAGAAGCCTTCGGCCTGGATCGTTGGGTTCATGCCCCTCGAGTCGGGGAACACGTTGGTCGTTTCCGCCAACGTCTGAAGGAGCGCGATGTAGCCCGTCTTCTCTTCGATACCGCGCTGTCGCTTCACGTCGGTGACGTTGTATCGAACGAGCTTCTGGCGCTCTTCACCACCGGCTGCCCAATACTCGTAGGTCCTGCTCGCGTCGATGTCGTCCTTGCCAACGCCGAGCAATGCCATCGAGATGGCCTGCAACGAGTAGCTCGCCTTCTCTTCTCCGGACTCCGCGGCCATGGTGTTCATCCGGATGAAGAGATCCATCTGGTCGAGCCATAGCCATCGGTCGAAGTTCACTGAGATGCGTCGTTGGGCGCATCGCGCCTTCGTTGCGGGGAAGTCGAAGTTGTCCCCGTTCCACGAAGCGACTTGATCGTATTGTTCAAGCGTCTTGATGAGCCGTTGCAGCAACGCTCGTTCGGCCGTGTCAGTGTCATCATCAAGCACGCCGACGGTCACCTTGCCGTCAGCACCGATAACAGACCAACATAGGATTCGAGCTTTGCCTTCGGCTGCAAGCCGCACGGGCACGCGACTGTCCGTTTCAATGTCGTAGTAGCAAAGCCTCGGCGTAACGTGCGGGATCTTGTGATCTGTCAAAAAGCGGCGGACGGCGCCGACATCTCCTTCGTATGTTCGCACGCCGTCCGCTTCGAGCTTCTTGCAGAGATCTTCTCTTTCGAAGCTACTCTTCCACAAGATCCGAATCCAATCGCCCTCTTCGAGCATGCCTTTGACGGCTCGATGGTTTCGAATCTTCCGCTTCGTTTCATCGTCGATGTCGTTCCTAATGAAGCACGAGAATTCAGCGGCCCGTTCTCGCACAATGACCTCATCGCCATTGCGCTCAACGATGATGATGTTGTCCTTGTTCTGAGCGACGTTCAGCAACCCACGGACAGGAGGAACATCAGGTGCGATTGTTGTTTGGTTTGGGAGATCGACAATTGCATCGATCCGCACCTGACGTTCCTTCTGCCCGTTGGTTACTAAACGCCTCATGATCTACTTCTCTTCCTCTTCGTCGTCCTCGTCCTCGTCTTCGTCGTCGTCCTCGTCTTCGTCGTCGTCCTCGTCTTCGTCGTCGTCCTCGTCTTCGTCGTCGACTTCTTCGGCGTCGGTATCCTCTTCGTCTTCGTTCTCGTCGGTATCCTCTTCGTCACCTTCAACTTCGTCGAGCACGTCCATATCCAACTCGTCCCTTTCTTCTTCGGCGTCCTGGTTTTCAGGCTCGTCCGTGAAAAGCCTACCGTCTGCAATTCGACGGCGATCGATGCGAAGGAACAACTTGCCTTCGCGATCTCTCAAGATGATGTACCTCACCTGAACGTTGTTCGGGAGCTTCTCAATGCAAGCCGGCTCGTCATCGAGCGACACCGCTGGCACTTCGCCATTCTTTCGAATACCGTCCTTCGGTCGAGCCATCATCGGGATCTCGACGACACCGGGTGCCATCGCAACGGTCAAAGCCGTTCGAGGTATCTTCGGTGCATCGCCTTCCTTCAGCTCACGTGCTTCTTTGCTGAGCGTCGACTTGCTCTTGTTCTCTGCTCCCTCGAGCAACTTCGCACGGGCTTCGGGTGGCAAATGCAGCATGATGGAGCACTTCGAAATCCCAATTCTCTCCATCATCTCCTTCGGGAACGTTGACGCTACCTGCATCAACCGGTTCGCGTGCGAGTACCCCATCTCGAGCTCTGCTTTGCAGAACTGAGCGAACGTCTTGTACGTTGCATGACCCTTCTCTGTCACGCGCAAGCGCCAAAGCTTCTGATCGAAGATGCGCTGAATCTCTACCCCCATGTCCCAGATGCCCTTCGCCGAACGGTTCTTCAGCTCAGCAATCTTCTGAACCGCGTCGTCGAGCGAATCGACCTTGGCTGCATCCTTGTCGATGACCTCGGTACCATCCTCCGTCTTCGCAATCACCTTCGATGCGACCGGGGCATTCGTTTCCAGCGGAGGGTCGAGCGTCACGGCTGGCTTCACCTTTCGCCTCGCTGGAGCCTCTGGCTTCGGCGTTGGCTTCGGTTCCTCTTTGGGCTCGGCCTTCTCTGCCTTGGCAGGCTTCTCCTCCTTAGCGGACTTGGCAGGCTTCTCCGCCTTGACAGGCTTGGCAGGCTTCTCCTCTTTGGCAGGCTTCTCCGCCTTGGCGGGCTTCTCCGCCTTGACGGGCTTTTCTGGCGCGGCCGGCTTGGCTAGCTCTTCGGGGGCGTCTGCCTCGGTCTCGCTGTCCCCGCAGAACGGGCACGCATCCAAACGCGAATCGCTGTCTCCACCGCACGTCGTGCAATCACACAGATCTCGTTCAGGCGTCGCAACACGATACCAGAGCACTAGGTTGCGAACTACGCCTTCGAGATCGAGTCCGCTTTCGTCTGGTAACTCCATCGGTGGAAGGGACATCTTGCTCGCAGCCTTCTTCGCGAGTCTGTAGGCTTTGCGCGCAATGTCCTCCTTGACTTCCTTCAGCCTCACACCCTCTACGATCTTCTCCACCTTCGGCTTCATCGTACGTTTCGTCGCCATAGTATTCTTTCCTCGCCCGCTTCAATGCGCGGGTGATTGCCTTTTGAATCCACTCGATGTCCCGGACTAGCCCGAGCGCTTCGACGTTCTCTTGCTCGTAAAGGACCTTCGCCCCGTGCTGAGTTCCTTCCTTCAAGGCCGTCATCACTAGCACCGTTTCACGCTCAGTCTTGCACGCTAGTTCGACGAACTCATCGACGCTCCGTTTGGCATCTGCCAGATCTTCAGGTGTCACACCTTCGAACACTTCAGGCTCGAACGAGAAGTCATCGCCCACCGGTATCAACGCGGCCCCGACCCATTGGTTGTGACTGTCGCGGGCGAGCCCCTTCGCCCACATCATCTCACGAACGACTTGACACCGAACCTTGAACATCACGTAGCCCTCGACTGAGCCACGGCCATCCCAGTGAATGCAACGATCCCAGATCGTGAACATGATGACCTGAACCAAGTCGTCAAGCTCGAGAGGGATGTAGCGTTGCTGACGAAGCATCTTGTTCGCCAACCGGCGGACTTCTCCGCCGGCATACTGCTCGAACTCAGCGAGAGTCCACCCCTCGCTGAGTCCCCTAATTCCTTGCCTGATGAGGCCTTCAGCCACGACTGGCCTCTTCTTCACGCGTCACGTTGTCCAGCGCGGCTTCGCGCAATTGCAGGGCCGCGTTGATGGCTCCTGCCCCGTTGCCGCGAATAGTCGAGTCGCTGATGTGGACGTACGCCCGAGCGTAGTCGTAGAGCCATCCGCTGGCACCCGCTGCTCCGCGGTTGCGCTTCTGCTGCTCCGACACGGCCTTGATGTCCACGTCGATGGCGACGGTCCAAAGCTGAACGCCCATCTGAACCATCTTGTCGAAGTGGCTCTTCGAGTAGCTGTCCAAGCCGTCGGTGATGAACACGATGTCGGCGCCTTCTTTGCCGTCCTTCTCTAGGTTTCCGATCTGCTCCAACGCCACTTCCATCGCGACATCGATATCGGTGCCTCCACCGCAATGGCTTTCGGCGACGAGGAGCATGTCGTTCGGCTCGTTCGGGCGCACATCGTGAACATCCGTCACCGTCGAGAAGTGCACCATGCGCACGGTTCGCCCCTCTTGCAGGGCAACTCGAATCAACGCCACTGAGCAGGCCTTGGCCCAGATCTCACGATGGTCGTGCATCGAACCAGACTCATCAACTGCAACTACGAGCGGGCCGCGGCTCTTCGTTGACTCGCCTGCCATGCGGAACTGATTGGCGCGGTCTTCGCTAACTCGAACGGCAACGTCGGGATCAATACCGATGCTCGCCTTCTCGTCGTCGAGCATTCTGTCGAGGTCACCGCCCGTTTCGATACCTTCGACTTCTTGCGGGTCCTTGCACTTGCTCGGGATCGCATTGTACTCGAAGCTCTTATACATACGCCCGGCGAGGTTTGCGATCTGCTTCATCAGATGCGAAACCTCGCCCTGACGGTCTTCCACTTGGCGCATCTGCGCCCATGCATCAGACCGATCGAAGCCGAACCCTTCCTCCAACGTGTCGGCACTCTTGCGACGCTCTTCGAAGGCCTTGAACGCTTCCGCAACTAGCCCGCGCAAGAGCATGTCGTCGTCGATGTCTACGCCCTTCAGAACAGCGTCAATGAGCACGTCCGTGAGCCGTGCAATCAGGTACGACGCCGGGATGCCGCTCCGCATGCGGAGAAGTGGAACGTAGTCGAGCGGCACGATACCTCGAAGAGCCGCTGCGATTGCACTGTCGGGCGAGCCCGCCCCAATGCATTCGTTCCACGCGTCTTGCAGGTATCCAACAATCTGCTTCGCCTTGTCGTTAGGTAGATTGGGCGTATGCCCCTTCGTCAACTTCGCAAGGCAATCACGGATCATGCCATGACGTTGAACGGCTTCGTCAAACGAAAGAACATCGTAGCTGAACATCGAGTCGAACATTGGATCACCCTTCCCCATCTAATGCCGGTTGGAACTTCGAGTAGAGCTCTTCGAAGTCACGTTGCAGGCTCTTCACCGCACGAGCGACGTCGTTCCTGCTGGACTCGCGAAGCTTGAAGCGCTTCATGTCGCCCGAGACGCTTTCCGCGGTTCTGATGATCTTCTCGAGCACCTGACTCGCGTTAGCCGCTGTCAAACCCGTGCGCTTGATGTTCGCGTAGGCTTGCCGCGCTTCGTCAACCCGCTTGATGAGCCCTTGCGCAAGCTCAAGGTCACAACTACTGATGATCGCTGTCGCCTTGGCAATGTCCTTCTCGTTGTCCCATGCCATGAAGGGCAAGATGTCCATGTCTTCGACGGACACTTCGGTTCGCCCCGACAACCATGCATTCGCCTGAATGCCTCGTTGCCACTGGCCGAGCTTTCTATCGCTGATGTCGATCTCATCCTTGATGCAACGTTCTTGGATGCTGCAAAGTAGGTCTTCGATTGAAGCGTCGATCTGGATATTCGCTACTTCCAGCGCGGCATCACGTAGCTCGTCGAGGGTCACAATCGAGTCCTCGGTCGGCGTGTAGGTGCCAACGACTCGGCTCGCCCTGAGCACTTGCACTCGGCCCGCTCGCGTCTTCACCGCGGTCACCGGAACCTTGATATGGAACCGGTCGTAGAGCGCGGCGATGCGGTCAGTACGGCGGTTCACTTCTGGCCAGTTCGTCGCGCTTCCAACGCTCCAAAGGGGCGCCCGAACGCCGTCGAAGTCGCGCTCGTCACTGAGCAGCCCGAGCAGGCTGTTCAGAACGCCATCGCTACCCTTCAAGGCCTCGTCAATGAACGCGGTGTCGCAGTCAAGCAACTTGCCCTCGATCTTCCGCTTCTCCTCACCGCGTTGCAGGGCGGCCAAGTCGATTCGACCAATCAGATCGTTCAACGTCGAGAAGCTACCGAGCAGCGTCGAAAAGTGCTTCGACCCGTCAACGTGCTTCATCATCGCCTTGCTGAGCACCGTCTTCGCAGTGCCTCGCGGCCCGACGAGCAAGTAGTTCATTCCCGTCAGCAACGCGATCATCATGCATCGAACAGCCGCTTCGCGTTCAGCGAAGAACCCGTTCAGTTGCTTTGCGGCATTGTTCAACCGCGTCACGACTGGCAACTCGCCAACGATCCCTCCGTCGACAACACCCGCTTCTTCTGGGGCGACGATGGGGTTGGCTTCCTTGGTCTCTTGGCGGCGACGCCTTCGACCGACTCTACCGATCTCTTCCATGCTGATCTCCCTGCCCCGGTTGGGGCAACCAAACAACGAAATCACAGTCGCACGGCATGCGCTAGCGCGCAATAGAAATCATCAACGGGCCAGCGCGGAGGTCGCACGCTGGCCCGTTTTAGGCTTGGGCTTGGGGCCGTCAGATCGCGAAAAGGGCCATGAGCTCGGCTTTGGTGCGGACCTTTACGGGACCCGCCGGCTTGGCTGGCTGCGCGACCACTGTGGGGGCAGCCTTGGCGCCCTTGGCGGCTTTGGCGACGTCGTTGAACGCCTTGTCGGCCTTGCCCTTGCTCGCCTGCAACTCAGCTTTCGCGTCGGCGAACTTGGCCCTCACTTCGTCAATCTTCTCCTTGAGCGGCCCAAGCCGCTCCTGAAGGATGTTCGCGTAACGGTCCGCCTTCAGAAGGAGCTCGGCGCATTCGAAGACCTTGGTATCGAACGTCGACTCGCGTGTCTTGTCGCTCGAAACCATGTCGGCGAGACGCGCGTTCAGTTGGTCGAGCTCGCCTTCGAACGTCTGCTCAGTACGGCGCTTCCACGTCGAGAGCGTTCGCGGGTCAGCGTACTGAGGGATCGCCGATCCTTCGAACTTCACCGGCTTCTCGTTGGTCAACTCGGCAAGGCCGTCGAGCACCTGAGTGAACTTCTCACCGGAGTCGCCCGGTAGAAAGTACACTCCGCCGCTCACTCGGCGACTGACCCATCCAAGCTCGTCACCGAGATCGAGCAACGCGTGACTGATGTGGTAGTTGAACGCGGTACCGAAGCACTCGTTGGCGTAGGTTGCCATCGCTTCACCCCAACGCTTCGCCGACTCGCTCGGGAACTCCGTCTCGTCCATTGGCGGGCAGACAACGACCTGCCCGTCTTGCACGCGAACCCGTGCCCCGAGCTCCCACTTGTCGCGCTCGCCTTCAAGGCTGACCCGGTAGTAAACGCCGAACGCTAGGGGTGTGTCCTTATCGGGCTTGCTCAGTTGCTTGACTGTGACCGTGCGGGGATCGATCTTCAGTTGCAGGCTCCAGCCGAGCTTCGCGGCGACGGTGAGGCTGTCCTCGGCCGTGATCTTCTTGAAGAACTCCTTCCGGTTGGTGACAGCCATGAACAACGCTTCGAACTGTCCACGGGGAATCGCCAGGTCCGTCGCCTGCTCCCCCATGTTCCAAGCCACCTCCACACCTAAGAACGCCTCTCCTGCCTTGCGCGCCGAACTGAACTTACCTGTCGCTGTTTCGTTGAGCATCGAACTGTCCTTTCTTCAAGAAGAACCCCGTGGCCCATCGCTAGACCACGGGGAACCTCTCACCGGTGAGCGTTTAGGAGGCGCGACTGACCGGCTTTGCGGGGGGCTTGGCAGGCTTTGCCGCGGGAGCAGCCGTTGCCGGCTTGGTACCGAGCGGCTTGACCGCCGTCATGGGCGGGCGAATAGGGGTCGGGGGCTTGACCGACTCCGCCTTGGGCTCGGGCTTGGGCTCCGCCTTGGGGGCCACTGCAACCGGGGCAGGGGCAGGGGTAGGGGCAGGGGCAGGGGCAGGGGCCGCGGGCTTCGTGCAAAGGATGCTCGCAATCTTGTCCGCATCCGCCTGAACGGCTACCGCGTAGTCACGCACGGGTTGTTCCAGCGCGGGCCAATCGGTCACGGTCATGAGGGCTTTGCAACCGCGCAACTCTTCCGCGCTGGCACCCATCTTCATCGCGGTGACGGCGCGCACTAGGGCAAACCGCGCTGACCACTTCTTCGTCGATCCCGTGTCGAGCAATACCAGGGCAGCCTTCTTCTCCTCTTCGCGTCGAGCAATCACTGCCTCGCGCTTCTGGGCTTTCTTGGTCACTGCCTTGCCTTCGATGACCCGCTTCGCCTGCGTCAGGTTGCTGAGCGCGGCCGTGGCTTGCTTCTTGTCGATCTTGGCCTTGGCGGCTTTGGCGGTCTCGGTGGTCGTTGCATTGGCGCTAGTGTTGGATAGGTCGGTCATTCTGGATTCTACCTTTCTTGCCGTGGGTTGTTCCCTTCGACGGATCAACCTTCGCATGCCATGCGCTAGCGCGCCAACGAATTCCTCAGCCGAGATCGAGAATTCTGTAACTCGGTAGAATCAAGCCGATTGGTGGGCTCTGCCCGCGCTCTTCACCGCCCGTTTGGGCCCTTTCTTCTTCGTGGCCTTGGCCCTGGCCAGCTTGCGAGCGGTCACCCCACGCATCTCATCCAACGCTTCGCGGATGGGTTGCCCGGCGTCATCGAGCGCCACAATCCAACGCTTGAGAGTTGCGTGATGCACGTCAGCGTCCTTCGCAGCGTGAACCGTATTGCCACCATGCTTCTTCAGCAGAGGAACAAGCATCTCCATCGCTACCTCGTAACGGTAGGCGCGAATCTCAGATCCAATTTCTGTCTCGTTACGTGCCATCTCAACCTCTCATCGCTAGGTGCGTTCGTTGAATGAGATTGGAGCCATCAACCTCGGTTGCTTCGTAGCGCTTGCGTCTGCACTCGTTCACGAGCGGCCAAAGTCCCCAATACTTGATCATGTTGTATGCAGCCTTTCTCGATACCGCCGTTCGATGTGCCGCTCTCGAGATGTCTCCACCGGTTGCAATCAAGTCCTTCCTCAACGTTCGAGCCAAGATCAACTTATGCGCATCATCCCTTATTTCTGGGTGAGCTGGTTTCCTTGCAGGGTAACCACTCTTCTTCGGCGGACCACTCTTCCGCTTGTACTTCTTGCTTCGTTTGGGCTTCTTCCTGAGCCTTCGGCTTGCCATAGCAACTCTCTCAACTGATCTCGAGTGAGCTCCGCGGCATCGCAATCTCGAGGGATCTCCACCCTTCGAATATCGACTTTCCTCCCAAGTAGTCCCCGCAACGTCTCGAACATTCTGTCACCGGCATGGTCTCCATCTGTGGCAACGAGTATCCGGTCCCATTGTTGGAGCTTCAGGAGTTGCCTTGCGTGCGGCTCACTGCCTCCAATAGCCGCAAGAAACCTAGCACCCGCACGTTCGCACGCTAGCGCATCCAGCGCGCCCTCGGTAAGCACTAGGGAAAGGCCTGCCCGTGCATCGTAGGGAGGCCAATGGCGCATCCCAAAGATCGCCCCGGGGTCGTAGCCGTCGGCCTCGCTGGCGTTCTTGTACCGCTTGTCCTGTTTGCAGAACGTGCGAGCGTGCCAACCGAGCCACTCTTCGTTCTCGTCCTTGACGGGGAACACGATGCGACCACCCATGGCGCCGTCGATCGCGTAACAGATGTCCCATCGCAGGCATTGCGCGTCGGTGAGCCCGCGTTGCAAGGCGTACTTTCGAACGGGCGTCACCCAAGCATTGAGCGGGCCGCTCAGCAACTTGCTCGGGATGCGAAGACGGTTCGACAAGAGCTTCGTGATCTCGAACGATACCGCGAGCGGCAATGACCCTTTGAGCCAAAGCCCGTTATCCGTGATCCATGCGCGCGAGCCACCCATGCTCAGGCCTCGCACGGCCATCACCAGATCTACGGGCCCCCCGTTGAATGCGCACCCGAAGCAATGGTGTGAACCATTACCCGGGCTCTGTGGGTTGTGGGAGATGCTCCAACTCGGGCGCGTCTCCTTGTGGTCTGGATGCGGACATGGCGCCCAGAGCTCGTGCCCGTGCGTTCGGTACCGAATACCCAACGCATCAAGCAACCTTGGCACATCGGCGCTCTGTCGATTCTGCGCGCTCACTTTGCCTTCGATCCTTTCCCCTTCTGAAGCTTTGACGCTGGCACGACGTTGACCGCCTTCGACAGGTCTTTCTTCTTCTTGCCATTGTGCCCACTCGGCCCGCTTTGAACCTTGCTCTCGTCACCGATCGCAACGTCCCACACGAGCTGACCGCTATGCAGATGAACGATATCACCGTCCCATTGGTATTCGATCGTCAATGGCCAACGACCGTATCGTTGCTTGAGCACGAGCAACTGAATGACGTTGCGGCTCACCCGCTTCATGAGCCCCGGCAAGTAAACGCCGATCATCGTATCGCTCACGTCGACCCATGCGCTCGAACCCTTCACGCCTTCGCGTGTCGGCATTGGGTTCTGTCTGGTTTCAATGTCTTTCAAGCGTTGCTGCTGAACGAGCAAGCAATGGCAGTTCGTCTCTTCGGCTATCGCCTGCTGACGGTAGAGCGCTTCCTGCTCATCGCTCTCGTCCTTCATGCGTCTGAAGGCGCGTCGCCACAGATCGAAGATTGCAATGCTCGCCCCACTGTCGGCGATGTAACCATGGATCACGTCGAGCACTTCGTCATGAGTGTGTCGAACGCCTCGTTCCTTGTGGAATGGCATGTCGACGAACTTCACCCATTGGGCAATCGCGTCCATCGTGTTGCAAAGCAACTTCCATTCGGCATCCGTGATCTGACCAGTCTTCACACGGTTTCTCGAAATGCCCGTGCTGATGCATGCCATCAGCTCGAGAACATCCGCTGGCGACATCTCCCAAGCGCCGTAGAGCACCTTCCCGCATTCACGCTCGGCGCACATCCTGGCTTGATTCAACGCTAGCTTGGCAACGATGGTGCTCTTTCCACCGCCAGAAATTGCCGTCACCGTCGTGATCTTGCCTGGTTCCAGCCCGGGGACGAGCAAGGGTTGGCCGCTCACATCGTTGCCGTTGTCGTCGAGGCTGTTCGGGGGGTAACGGTCAAGGCCTTCGATACCCGTTGGATAGAGCCCGATGCCGTTCATGCGTTGCCGCAAGACGGCACGATGGTCAGCAACTAGCTTCGCGCCGTCGCGCAAGTGCGTCCTAGACGAGCTTCCCTGGAACGAGATTGGGATCTGCTTGGCGAGCGCCCGAACGCGTTCCTGGCTCATGCCGGGGTCCTGCAACGCCCTGAGCAATTCGCTCAACGGCCCTTGCACGGCCTTCGCCCTCGTCATGTCCCATTGGAGCGCGTCGATGTGGAACCGAATGTCGCGCGGTACCTTTGGGTTCGCCGCAACTACGTCTTCGAGATATTTCTTGTCGAGCTTACCACCCGACAACTGAACGATCGCCGTTGGCGACGGGTCATGCCCTTGGGCGGTAGCACGCAAGATCGAAGCCCATGCGAGCGCGTGGTCTGTGTCTTGGAAGTGCTCCGCCCGTACCCTCGACGCGAGCTCTGCTCGAACCTTGGGATCGACAATGGCCGCGGCCAGAATCGTTTGCTCGTTCAGCACATCGTGCGTGATCTTGAAGTCTGGTGTCGCGTAGCCTTGCTCTTTGCTCATTCAGTCAACCCCTTGCGTCCGTATCTTGAACAATCTGTAGTCGGACAGCTTCGACTTCAACATGAACCAATCGCGCCACTTGATGCGCTTGCCTTGCTGCCGATTGCTTCGGCGCCAAAGCTCAACGCGTTCTTCGTCCTTTGCGGCCCATTGCAGATAGGTCAAGAACTCGGCCTTGTCGCCTTCGAAGTCTTCTTCGATCATCAACGACAATCTACTCGCCGCAACGTTCCATTCTGGCGCAACCTCGTCGACGCATTCGACGTCGTAGATGGCGTCATGCATCCAACAGAACAACGCGACGAACAACGTCGGCGTCAGCTCTTCACCATTCAACCCGCTCTCGATGAGCTCGTCGATCTGAAGCACGTATTGCTCGGCCTTCAACTTCGACACGCCCCGAGCGCACTTGGTTTTCTTGGTGCGCTTTCTGCTCAGTGCTCCAAGGTTCTCACGTCCTTTGAGTACGAGAGCAGTCTTGGCTTTCAAAGCCTTTGCATCTGCTTCGCTCTTTGGAACGCGTGCCATGGTTACCCTCGCTTCGATCTGTCGATGCGTTCCTTGAAACCCCTGAGCTTGTCGTCGAACTGAATCTCAGCCGCCTCTTCGAGCAAGGCCCATCCCCGCTTCCATGCATCCAGCGCGGTCTCGCCTTCTTGCACGACAACGGTCACCGAGTGCCCGCCAATGCGGAACGAATTGTACTGGACCGGGCTGAACGTCTCCTCACCCCAGATGACCGTGATTGGTGTCCCGGGTGGGGCGCTTGCGTCTACCTTGGGCTTGCCCGTTGCTGCTTCTATCGCGGTCTTCATTCTGCGTCGTGATGTTTCCATATTCGATCTCACTCCCGTCGATTCGAGCCGTCTTCAAGACGAACCCAAACAGATCAACCATTCTGAACCCTGCTTCCGTTGGACAGATCGAATACGAGTTCGCCCATCCAACCAAGCCTCGCTTGACTAAGCGCGTCGCAGCGGCTTTCTCGCCAGGCTCAACGCGACAATTCGTTTGCCCGTATCGATTGTCTCGAACGGCGCGCACGAGCAACCAGACGTCGTTCTCGTTCATCCCTTCCTCCGCTTGTTCCACTCGGTGATGAAGTCGTCGGCCGTGAGCCACTCGTCTTCGTACTGAACCATCACGACGCGGTTCCATCGACGCAAGTTCATGATCGGTTCGAGCCCGAACACGTGCTGATCCCAGATGTAGTAGAGCACGGCGTCTTTCTTACCGTCACACTTGCGGCAAAGCCTGCCCCTGACCTGCCCGAAGAATTGCTTGTTCGAAGCGATCGGAGTGCAAGCGACGCCCCTCGAGACCGAGGGCACGTCCATCCCTTGCCCGATGGCTTGGTACGTCCCCGCGGCGAACTGGCATTCCCCCGCACGAATGGCCTTCACCGTCATGGCGAACTCGGCTTCGTTCTCGGGCCCGCCGAGTAACAGTCCAGCGCGAGTCTTGCGTTCGAGCTCGGACCGCACGAACATCGCGGCATGCTCGCGCCGATGCGTCAGCATCAGCACCTGATGCCCGAGGCTCATCATGGTGCGAGCCACCGAAAGCGCCGTCAGGTTGCGGCCCTTGTCTTCGACGAGCTCTTCGAGCAATCGGTTGAAGTCTGGACTCTCCTCCTTCTGCTGCTCGCGGTACCAATCGGCACGGAACTCAGTGGGGATCACTCGCACTTCGACGTCCAAAACCAACTTGCGCTTGACCACTTCGTCTCTCCCAATGTCGGCAGCAACTGAACCGAACGCGTCGTAGATGAGGAACTCTTTCTTGTCCTTGCGGTGCTCGTCCGCACTGAACCCGATGCGGTACCGAGCGGGGAACTTGTCGATCACGTCGTTGAACGTGCGGGCCGCGAAGCGTTGAACCTCGTCCGCCATGACGCACCCGAACTGAGGCGCGATCTTCTCCGTGAACCGAGGATTGGCATAGAGCGTCTGCTGCATCGCCATCGTGATGGGCCCGAGCGTGCGACGGCTGCCCCGAATCTGCCCAATCTCGTCGGGGTCAACGCCGAGCTCCTTCACGAGCCGCTCCATCCATTGGTCGAACAGGTTTGCCGACCACACGATGATGATGGTGGGCAGTCCAACCTTGACGGCAAGTGCAATGGCGGCCGTGGTCTTGCCCGAACCCGTTTCCGCCCGGACTAGACAATTCTCCCGTTCCATGGCCGCGGCCACGATCTCGTCCTGGTGCTCCCAGAGCCGGACCCGATGCTCGTAGCCTGCCAGCTGCATCCCCGTTGCAGGCGTGCCAGCGACGCGCCTGTCGTCCCAGTCCGGTTCCCCAAGCCCGAACCGCTCGAACGCCTGGCGAACGATTGTGGTCCCGCCACGAGGGAACGACAGGCCCCCCATTCCATCGCTCTGCCAAGAGGTGATGATTGGCGGCTCGCCCTTGACCTTGATGGTGTTGGGATCGATCTTTCGCCCGCGCTTGCGGCCCCATGCGACCACCCGTTGCCGTTGCCTGTAATAGCTCGGATTCGAATGCTCGAAGTCGCTCCGCAACGACTCGACCATGCCATCAGGCAGGTCGCTCTCTTGCAGGCGTAGCCGGTTGTCGACAATGACTCGAACCATGGTTCCCCGTGAAGTGTGGATAGGTCGACCAAAAACTTGAACCCACCCCACGAAATAGTCGACCCCTCGCCAACACCTTTCGGGGCCAGCGAGGGGTCTTTGGGAACAGCAAGGAGAGGCCGAAGCCTCAGGGACGAGTCTATCACCCCTTGCGCAGGTGAGGCCATCGGTTACCGTTCTTTCGCTCACCGGGGAGAGGTTGGTTGGGGGAGGGAAACCAACCCTTCCTCGGAGGGCTTACCCTGCCGTTCTTTGCCTCGCGCGTTTTCTCTTCTCTCTTTGATCTACTGAAGAACCTTCAAACCAACCACTCATCAACTTGTCCTTCGGACAGAGCGAAGAGATGGTTTGCTGAACTCGTTGCTTCTCCTCTCTCGCTGGCTTGTGATTTCTCTGTCTCATCCCCCCTACCCCCCTTCATATGGACAGGCCGGGCAAAAACAGGAAACTCCCCCTGTCGCTTTTTTCGTACTTCAGCCTTTTTTGGCTCGATTTCGTATCGGCAGTTTTGGCAATTTAGATCGATAGTAGGGGTGCAAACCGCCCATGCATGGGCACCCAAATCCGCTCACCGGTGAGCGACTCATGCCCGGGCAAACCGTGCCAGTGATGGGGCAAATGCAAACCTCTCCCCGGTGAGCGGTTTAGGTAAGGGCTACCGAACGTAGAGCAAACGAACGGGGGAGATCAGCTTGCACAGATGCGCTCGGTAGCCCTTGCAGTCTACTCGGGTTTCACCTTTTGGGAAGCCGCAATGAACTCCCCGAGCCTGGTTTGCAACTCGCCCGCCCTACCAATTAGCTCGGCAAGGATGTCGGACGTTTCGGCATCCTTGGCTTCGAACTTGGCTTCCAGCGCATCCCACGTGAGGTTCCCAACGATGCCATCGGCCTTGAGCTTGGCATCGGTTTGGAAGTCCTTCACGGCCTCATCAAGCACGGGCCCGAAGATGCCGTCGACAACCAACCCGAACCAACGCTGAAGCACCTTGACCTCTTCGCCGGTATCTCCGCGACGAAGCGTTCTGCGCGGTAGCTCTTCGCCCGAAGGCAACGGCTCGCCGAGTGCTTTGCAGATGGTGATCAGCGAACGAGCCACGGCCGCGTGATGCCCCGCGATGCGCTCCTTGGCGGTCTTGCCCCTGCCCGCGTAGTACTTGGTCTCGTAGAGAGCCGAGCTGACCCCATATGCATCGCCCGCGGTTGCAGCCTTGAGCACGGTGGGGCGATCTTCGTACATGATGTTCGCAAGGTCTTCCCAGCCTTCGACGGCCGAAGCGTACTTGCGGAACTTGGTCGTGTACCAATGGTCGACGCCATTCTCATCCGGGTAGCTGTCGCGATACTCGAACGTCGCGCCCTTCCACGCTGGACCCGCCGTGATGGCTCCCATGTTGAATGAGCCAGCACCCACACCCTTCCAGCCCGTGCCGCACGACGTTTCGAGCATGCCAACGGCGTGAAGGAACTGAGCCTCTTGCAACGTAGCCTCGCGCCCGAACTTGCGCTTGAAGCCCTCGAACACCTGCGATCGAATTGTTCGATGATCTAGCGACATGACGTTACCCTTCCTTGATGGAATCCTGCTTCGACCTAGGGACGCTTACGATGCGTCCCCGAGCTAAAAAAGCGATGGACGTCTGCACGCTACTCATCTCCCGAGCGATGTCTTCGACACGCCCTGAGATCCCATCCAACTTGCTTTGAATCCCCTTCGTCACTTCGAGTTCAATGCCATAGCGAGCAACCTGCATCTCGAGCTGACGCACGCGCTCATCAGACTCACAACGACTTTGCCTGTCCTGATTGATGAGGGTCTTCAGCTCGTCAATCTGCTTGTCCTTGCTCGAGATGACGTACTTGACCAACGGCACAATGAACACGATGATCGAGAAGCTCAAAACGGAGGCACCCGCGCTGATGACTGATGTGACTTCCACGTTCAAAGCTCCTTAGAAGAAGACCCCGGTGAAGGGGTGAGGTTCATCGGGGTCGTCCTACATTCGTCGACTATTCGCGTCAAACCATCGTTGTCAATACGTGCAAGCATCCTCAAGAGCTTGACACGTCGAAGCGGCCGCTGTCGCCAAGCATTGCAGGTTCAACGGCTGACTTTGCGCCGTCTCTACACCTTCACACCATTGCTCGCACGTAATCCATGTCTGGCAAACCGTCGAGGGCTCGGCGTACTTGTCGCACACCTTCTCCCCTTCGGCGCACCCCATGGCCTTCCATCGACTGCAAACCGTCCCACAGAGTTCAGGGGCCGGTCCTTCAGGGGCCGGTCCAACGACAGGATCTTTCGTCTGTGTGGAACACGCGCAGACAACGATCAAACAAGCGAGACAACCCACAAGTCTTCGAGCTCTTCCCATTGCACGTATTCCTCCGTCAGGTGGACGAAGCCACCATCACGCCATTGATCTGTCCACGAGTTGACGAGCTTGTATTTGAAGTCGCCGTTCTTCTCGTCGGGTGAGTAACCGCAGAAGCACATCGCGTGACGACCGAAGATGCTTCTCGGCTTCGCTACAAGCGACGGGCCTGAAGCGTCCAAGAACGCTTCGTCGATAGCGGTTCCGAACACGACGGCTTTGCCTTCAGCCAGCGCGGCTCGGATTGCGGCTGTTCGAGCGTAGCCGCTTTCGTAGATCTTGAAGTAGCCTCGAATCCCACGGAGCGCCCATGCGTTGCGGTATGCACGAGCAGGCGGATGGACGTTCACCTTGTTCGGTTCGAAAGGCCAATCTGCCTCGGGGCAACTGCCGACCTTCTTCAGAGCCCATGCATAGGTTCGAAGGTACGTCCCCGCATCGCTCTTCTCTTCGAAGTGCTCAGCTCGCGAATTCGAGTAGCCAAACAACCGCGATCCCAAGACCACTGGGAAGCCGAGCCGCTTGCGCTCCATGCGCAAGGCTTGCTCCCATGCATTGGCGACACACGATTGCGTCGATTGCTGATTCAGTACGTTGATGATCAGCGGCGTCAAGTCGACGCTGAGAATCGAAGTGCCGGCGAACCCGAGCTTGTCGAAACCCCAATCGAACTTTCCTTGCTCTTGGGGCGCTCGGGTGTCCGGTCCGAGCAGCCCAAGGCCCGGCTTCTTAGGGCCAGGCCTCAGACTGCTCAATAGCCGGGTGAGCATGGCTACTTCGCCACGCCCTTTCCGCCTGCCTTGCCCTTTGCGGGGGGTTCAGCGACAGGCGAAGGGGTTGGGGCCGGTGTCGCCGGGGCAACGGCAGGGGCCGGAGCAGGCGTCGCCGTGGTCTCGACGGTTGGGATCGGCGCCGGAGCAACGGCAGGCTTCGCCCAAGGGTCGCCGAGCGGTAAGAGCGCCGGAGGGGCCGCGCTGGACTTGGGCGCTAGCTTGGCATCACCGCCGGCCTTGGCACCCGCAAGCACTTGATCGATCCATGGCTCGTACTTGTCACGTGTGTCGCAGAACGTTCGAACGGCGTCTTGGACGCTGATGTTCATCTTGTCGCCATAGAACACGCCACAGAGAGCCTGAGCAACTTCGTCCACGGTCTTCACCACGGACTTCACATCACCCTTGTTCTCAGCCCACCATGCGCAACTCGTGGTCACCATCAGCATGGGCACGAGCACCATCATCGAAAGGAACTTCTTCAGCGGATTGGTCATCGATCTTTCCTAGGTTGTCGGTTGCAGTTTGACGGGCTCTGCGAGCGTCGTCGTGGTTTGGTTCTTCACGGTGTGAAGTGTCGCTTCGATTCGGCTCACCAAGAACGCATCCAATGCCTTCTCGTCGGTGAGGCCAAGAACGTAGGTCAAGAGCTTCAACCCATCGGCGCCGAGGTACGTTCGAACCTTGCGCAATGCCGTCTCGAGAAGGATGGAACCTTCTTCCTTCGTAATCTTGCGACCGCCGGGGCTCGCCTCATCCAGCGCGGACTTGAGCGCGGCGACCTCGGTTTGCTGCAACTCGAGAACCACCGTGCAAACGACCTCGCTCATGCGCCGAAGCACGAGCTGGAGACGCTCGTGCTTTACCTTGGCGCTGAGCCATGCGTTGAGAGTCTTGCCGAGCCAGGCAACGCCGAGGCTCAGTACGGTCACAATGACGGGAAGCAGCGCGTTGACTGCTTCGGCGATCAATTGCTTTGCCATGTCACTCCTTCTGTTGTGCGTCTACGACTGCATCCACGAAGGGAAGCATTCTGTGAGCAGGGCGAATGGGATATCCGCCTTGCGGGTTCTCAACGGCGACGCGGAGCCGTTGCAGATCTTCGGTATCGAGATCGAAACTCTTCGGCGGTTCGGTCCCGGTGATGTATTCGAACTTCCGTTCGAGCCGAGCAGCGGCACGAATGCCCGCGGCGTCTTGGTTGAAGTTCGGATGCGTCGCGATCGTCCAACGAATGAACCCCGCAAAGTCCATCTTCTGGTCTTCGGAGATAACGATCACAAGTTCGGGAACTGCGATTGTAAAGATGTCAGCCATTCGGGTTGCTCTCCTTGCTTGTCCTGTTCAGCCCAGAACCTGACCGCCGGATGTAGCGACAAGTCAAGCTCTTGCTCAGGCATCCTATCAAACCGAGCAGGAGCGTCCACCCCGTCGACCACGCGTTCGGAGAATTCCCCGCAATCGTAGACGGGCCCCAACGAGCAAACCGAGTTCTCCAAGCCTGCGTCGGTGATGCGGAAAGTGTGCCCATGCATCTCACCACGACGCATCCAACAGAAACCGTTCCGACTCGAGCTCCAGAACTTGGCGCCCATGGCCGCCATCTTATCGAGCCAGTTATTGTCCTCTCCCCAGATCAATTCTTCGAACAATGGCGTGTCCTTGGTGAGCACGCCTGAGATCGTTGGTCCGTTCACATTCCAGGCTTCGCAGTTCTCACCCGATTGCGTTGCGAAGACCATGCGGTTGTCGGCGAACCGAATGTAGATGGCCGACTTGCCACTCACGTCGAAACCACGATCGAGCCCATCTGCAATCTCTTCGAGGTAGCCCGGGCCATAGTAGTCATCGTCATCGAACGTTGCGAAGAAGCTCTCATCGTGGCTCCGCAGGTATTCCAGCGCGGTGTTCTTGGCCGTGCTTTGGTGGGCTTTGCAGATGTCGATGAGCACGTCGGGTTGGAACCCCGCACGCTGACAAGCGCCGAGGCCGTTCTGCACGACCACGAGCCTCTTGTTCTGGTACCGCTGTCGTTCGAAGTTGGTTCGCACGTTGTCAATCATCAACGGGCGGCTCAGCGGTACGATGACGTTCAGACGCTTCACGATACTGGTCCTGTACCTCCTACGAGATGAAGGTCAAGCGTCACGCTCAAGATGCCCGTCATTCCATTGTCCGCGTGGAGACGCCCTTCGACTTGGAAGTTCGAACCGCTCATCGACACCTGAATGAACTGAGACGACGTGCCGATCATGTTCTGCAACGTGCCGACCAATAGATTTGGCGTCGCAGCGCCAGGAGCCTTGTAGAGCAAGAACGGGAGGCGCTGGCCGTCACCACCGGTGCTCGGACGTGCGAGTACGCCTTCGATCATGCCGTAGGCGACCCACTTGTCCGAACCGACAACGGTTCCCGCGCCGAAGAACGTCGAAGCCGCTTCGGTCCAAAGAACTGAGTAGGAAGTCGACGTGACCTTCTTGCGCCAATTGCGAAGGATGCGATGAGTATGATCAGCCATGACGTTCTCCTACACGCTCCAAGCCTGAGCGGCGATTTCCCAGACGGTATTGTTGTTGAACTTGCCCTTGAGCACGGCGATATCCGAGTAGACGTTGCAACCCCATGCGGCAGGGTTTGGCGGTTCGGTTGCAGCTTGGTGAAGCCACAGATAGCCGTTCGTGTCGAGGTAATACATCGCCGAACACGTATCGACGACGGGTCCTGTCGTCCAGTAGTTGCTCGAACTATTGCTTGCAAGAACCGATCGAAAGGCTCCGATCTCAATCTTCGATACCGAGATGCCAGCGCCGGCTTTGACGTTCGCGTTCGAGATGGTGTCCCAAACAGGAACGCTCGTAAGCCCCATCAAGAGCACGGTGTTCACCGAGCCGCCGATGAGAGCTTGCGGATTGACGGTACCGTTCGTGATATCGCCGCCGTCAAGAGTTGCCGACCAAGCAACTCCACCGCTCACGATGCGCAAGTAGTCACCTTCGGAACCGCTCACGGCACTCAACTTCGAAACACCGATCGAAGCATTGTAGGCGATGTTCGCGTCAGAGATGTAACCCCACGACACCGCACCAAAGACTGTTCGTAGGACGTAGTTCTCAGTGATGGCCGGTGCAAGTTTCGAGACTGCAATCGCAGCGTTCGACGCGATGCTATTGTTCGTCAGTAGCTCTGGCTCATAGAACCCGTAGTGAGCAACGGCCACCTTGAAGTCGTCCGTCGTATGGATCGGTTGAGTGCTTCGAAGCACATTGTAAGTGACGTCGACGTCGGTCCAGTAAAGGTTCCCGACGCTGTTCCAAAGAAGGCATTCGCTACCAACGGGATCGAGCGGCATCGTCGTCGAAGGCATGATGATGCCGCTGAGCGAGATAGCGTTCTGGTTACCGCTCACGTTGAGCATCTTCACGCCGTCGGCATAATCGAGGTTCCCAGCGTTCGCGAAAGCCACCTTGCCATCGTCTGCGGGCGTCGCTGGAAGATTCGTTCCACCTCCCCCACCGACTGCCCAAGTAGGCACGCCTCCAACGATCATTAGGACATAGCCTTCGGTTCCTGTCGCAAGCTTGGTGACTGCGATGTTGGCGTTGGCTGCGACTTGGAAGTTGCTGATGAAACCGTAGACCAGATCACCACCCGAAGCGAGGGCAACCTTGCCGTCATCAGCCGGGCTATTGGGCAAGGTTGGGCATAAGTCCTCGGCCCATTGCACCGTCGTTCCAATGGTCTTCAGAACGAAACCGCTTGTTCCTGGGGCGATCTTGGTGACCGTGATACCGGCATTGCTTGCCAGTTGGGCATCCCCGATGAGAATGTAGGACAGATCACCGTTGAGCCCTGTCGCAACGTACCCGTTCTGACCGGGGTTCGTGGGGCGGTTCAAGGTAACGTCGGCACCCCACACGACAGACCCACCCGATGTCCGTAGGACGTAGCCTTCAGTTCCAGGAGCGAGCTTCGTGTAGTCGATACTCGCAGCGGCCAGCGCGGAGTCGAGGTCGGTCTTGGTGAGCGCCGTCCAGACCCCGCCGGCCGTTGCCCCATCCGAATGGAAGATGCGCCGTTGGCTCGCTGGGAAAGCCGCAACCGTGCCCGTCGCCGAGCTCGAGACCAACGACACCGACACCCCACCATCGGCAACGAGCTTCGTCAGCTCGTTCAGGGCATCGCTCCAACCGCGCTGAGCGTATTGCAGCGACTCGGCAGGGATGGTCATGCGAAGCCCGTTCTTGCGAACACAGACGAGCCGTTCGAAGATCTGAGCCCCTGTCGCCGTGACAGCCGTTGCCCGAATCGTGTACGAGCTGATATCGGCTGTCGGTGGGATCGTGATGTGGACCGTCGAATTGGTCGCCGACGAACTGTACGACTTCGCCCCGTTCTCGGTGAACGTTAGGTTCGAAGCGTAAAGGCTGTTCAGTGGCGAAGTCGTCTTGGTCGAATCGTAGATGTCGTAGGTAATGGTCAGCACGCCGAGCGCTGGATTGGCCTCGAGCGTGATGGCTAGGGCTTCGCCTGCCCCGGCGTCGTAACCGCGCTTTCCATTGGCGTCTTCCGAAGGGGTGCCGTTGATGGTGAAGCGAGCGAGATTCGTAGTTGCCATGGGTTATCGATCCTCCGATTGTTGCGTGTCTTCACCTTCGACGTCAACGAAGAGCTGACCTTGCCAACGGTTATGGAATAGTTCGCGCAAGAGCACCAGATGCCGCCCCCCGCTCTGTGGAGTCAACAGCAAGCTTGACGGCAACGAACGGCTGAACACTCGCCTGAAGCGCTGTCCAGCGACGGGCCCTTGGAACACGAGTTCGACTGGCATCGAGATGCCGATTGCCCCTGCCCCCGAGTAGTCGACGTTCACCGCGAACGGCACGTGAGCCAATGGTTTCACGTCGAGCACATCGAGCGAGAGCACAATCTTCTCAGCGCCAACGTCTGTCGGGCAAAGCTCGTCGATGCGGGCTGAAGTGGTCATAGCGATGCAACGCTTTCGAAGTGGAGAACCACGAAACCACCGGCCGCGGCAAGCGACGCGTCGTTAGTGTCCTCGTGGCGAACTGCGAACGTGTAGTGGCCGACGCGATCTAAGACGAACGTCTGAACGGCGCTCATCCCTGCCGTCGGGATTGCTTGCATCGGCATCCCATTGCCCGACGGCACTTCGAGCGGCCACATCGTAAACAACCCGACGAGCGAATCGGGTTGCGGTGTCGTGTACCCTTCGGGGATTGCTGAAATGGTGAGCACCGTACCAACCAACGCATTGATCCGACGATACGTTCTGTCGTTCTGGTTGGTGATACGGCTAGGCCTCGAAACGCTCGCTGGATCTTCCCAAGGGGCGTTCACCAAAGCTGGCGAACCAGTCGCTTGGACGAAGAAGTCGGGCATTAGTAGAGGCCTCTCGCGTTCGTTCGCAGCGTCATGCGAACGGACTTGATTTCGTACCACTTCGAACCGCCGAGGGTGTCACCGCCGTTATACCCAAGGAACACAAGACCGAAGATCTCAGTCGATGGATCAAGAGTGATGGTACCGCTCCACGGAACGTAATGGTCCGTTGAGTTGTTCGGGTTCGAATCGTTCGCCGTTGCTGCCGATCCAATTGGGTTCCAGTAATGGTCGATCTTGAAGATGCGGAACTGAGTGTCGCCAGTCGGCATGCCGCTAAGACCGTTCGCTCGCGCGTAGAATTCAGCCGCGATGATGTCGACCGGGGTCTTGCCCCACAGACCTTGAGGGAAAGACCAAAGTCGAATCGGCCATGACGAGTTCGCGATCTGTTTGCAGAAGCCACTCGAGTCGATGTCGTATGAACTCGACATCGACGTGACTTGCCCACCCAAGACGAACGGGAATCGAATGATCCACGATTGGGGTGTTGAGTAGGTGATGAGCTTGCCAGCTGCAATCGAAAGCCCTTCGTAGAACGCTGGAGCCGTGTAGAAGAGGTTCGAACCGTACGCTCGCAAACCAGTCTGAAAGACTGGCCAGTTGTTGAACGTCCAATCGCAGTTGGTCTGAACGACAACGGTGCAATCGTTCGTGAAGTCCACGTCCGAAGCGAAGCGCGCAAGGCCTCCGTTCTGGACAAGGAAGATGCCGTTCGTGAAGTCGAACGTGCCTCCACTGTAGAAGTAGAAGTTCGTTCCCGTGCCGACGAAGTAGGCATTGTCGTAGAAGTAGACCGTATCGTTCAGCAACGCGACGCCGTTGCAGTTCATCTCCGATGCAATGTTGATCTCATTACAATTGATGATGTTTCCGTCTAGCGTGTAGGTCACCGTCAAGTTGTCAACGGTACCGCCGGTGAAGACCAAGTTGGTCACGTTCAACGTGCCGTTGATGTTGATGGGCCCGCTCGGATTGTACGTTCCACCGAACGTGCCGTCGATTGCTCGACTCGCATTCAAGTCGAGAAGGTTCATCTGGGCGCTCGTCAGTTCTTCGAATAGCGCCCAACCAAGTGGATTGACTCTACTGAACATTGATCTCCTCCAAACGTTGCACGCTATTGTCTTGATTCACGACGCGCCAATTGTCCCACCCGTCACCAGAACGGTCACGAGAGCGAACGACTCGATGAAGCTTGTCTGCCGTTGAGAACCGTTCGGTGGGGTTTCTATCGTCGGCATGATGAACGCACAAGAAGCGACGCTTGCAAAGCCCATGCATCGCTTCGATAACTTGCTCAGGCGGGAGCTCCTGATTGTGACCAGTGCAAACCGCGTGATAGATCTCCTTCACCGTCAACTCACGTCCAGCGACGGCTAGGACATTGTAGATGCTCATCGCGACGGTACTTGTCGCGAGGTGTCGAGGCTGAAAGCTCTCGTTTGGGTTGAGAATGATGCCCATTGCTAGCTCCCGAATCCGGTCGCGTCCAAAAGGCTTCGATCAAGAATGAAGCCCGTGGAGTAGATGAGATGGAAGTCCACCCAAGACGGGCAAACTTCGTTCAAGTGGTTTTGGATTTGAATGGCCTTGCGGAGTTGCTCTCGGTTCGGTGCAACGCCTGAACCGATGTCGTACTTGACGATCACGGTATGCATGTCGCTGACGTTGGGCCATGCCGTTGAATTGCGCGAGCCGCTGGCATCGTACGGGTCAGAGCCGTCGAAAGGCTCGTACCAACGTCCAATCTGGCACGTCCCCGAATTCCTCCATGGCCTGAACAAGACAGACGCCAACGTGTCGATTCGAGCAATCGCTTCGTTGAGCCCCGTAGTCCATGCTTCTGGAACGCCCGTGTAGTCAGGCACGATGACGTCGCGCCGTTGCTGATCGGAACGTTCGGTGTCGATAGTGATGCCCAAGATCTCTTCGTAGACAGGGATGTAGTCCGTCGCCGTTTCGGGTGACGCTTGCATTGCCGCACGTTCGTCAAAGGTACCTAGGGCGGCCAAGGCGTCAGCCTTGGCTTGCCTCCACAATGCTTCGATCTCGTCGTCGTTGGTAGAATACCCGTTTCGACCGACCATGCGTTGCAAGGCCGTATAGGTCGCTTCGAAACGTGTCGGGCTACCACCGACTTGAAATGGAAGTGAGTTGCCGCTTGCTAGAGGCATGAGATCACCAGAAGAGGAAGATGAAGTCCGAGTCGTAATGAGCGTTGGCGAGCCCCGGAACGATGAGATGTACCGTTCCAGCGCGGACCCCGGTCTTGACGTGCTGACCGATGACTACGTTGCCACCGACGAGCTCTTGCGGCATCGGGTACCCGCCGAGCACTTCGACCGTGATGGCGTTGCCGGATTCGTCGAGGTAACTCGTCTGAGGCAACGACCATGAGTAGATGCCCGCGGCCGAACGCGTCCACACGACTTTCGGCAGTAAGCCATCCGGATCCCAGGCGATGCCCTGATAGGTTGTCGTGACGGTACCCGTGCCGGAATTCACGTCGACGAACAAGAGCCCACGTGCCGACACGAGGTTCATCCCCGCGATCTGATGGAAGGCCAAGTTGAACTGAGCAGCGCCGAGATCGTGCTTCGGATTGACGACTGGCCACTTGTCCTCGAGAGTTGGACCAAGGCTGCTTCGGCCGATACGATTTGGAAACCCTGACATGATGCTGTTCCTTTCAGCTTTCGGAGGCGTAGAGGCCGACACGTCCCAAAGTCAAGTAGGTCGGACCGTTGATGATCGAATACTCGTTTGGAACCGATGGCGTGTTCTGGGTGATGAACTTCAATTCGGCATCGGACAGAGCCCCACCTAATTGGTCGTCGAGGCGAGCAATGATGCTTTGCCCTGCTCGCATCGAGTATTCCTGGTCTGGCCGTGGAAACCGTGCGGCTCGAACGAACCGAACATCGGTCGAACCGACGAGCTCGCTCGGCCCGAGTTCGTCGAAGTAGTCCTGGAACACTTCGGTGATGATCTCCATGCGGTTGTTCTTCGGGCTAATGATGTCGCCGTACGTGATCGTCTTCGCCGTGGCCGTGTTCAGAACGATCTGGTACTCGTTCAAACCGATGTAATTGATGCGGTCAACGTCGAGCACTTCGAAAGAAGAGATGGCGTCGTTCCACACCATCATCGCAGGGGCATCTTCCCCAATGACGACATCGCCATACGAATCCAAACCCGCAAGCCCTTCGTCCGTAAAGACGGAGAATACGGTTTGGCTAATGATCGTACCAACCTGAACACCGGTGTTGAAGTTGCTGCTCCAGCGCGGCCATGGGTCGACGTCTGCCCAACCGCCAACAGAACCGCGAGGCATCGATAGCGTCATCACGACGTTCGTCGATTGCGGAATCATGGGTACGACCAAGACGTGCGCTCCATGCGGCACGACAGGGCTCGTCGGGGGAGTCAGGAACGCCGTTGCAGTGGTCAAGGTGCCGATGCTGGCGACGCGAGCATTGGGGCCCACAGAGTTCCCGCGCTTCTGAGCGATGGCAACGATTGTGCTCCCTGAATGAAGCGCCGTCGCGTAGACGAAGGCATCCTGGACAGCGTTGCTCGATTGCCCTGCCCAGATGCGAAACTGAGCGTTGTTCCCTGCTCCGGGCTTGTTCCGAATTCTGCGCATGATGCGCTGAGCGAATTCGGCTTCGGTTTCCTGGTTGAACCCGCCGGTGAACGACGTGATGACTTGCGCTTCGGGGGCCGTGCCCAAAGGCGGATTGATCCACGTGAGCAACGTACCCGCGACAGGGTTGGTCGAGTCCCCCGTGTCGATGCCCTGCATCTGGAGCGTCGCGTTGCCGTTGCTGTCAGCAGTCGTTGTGACGAGCACCTGATAGCGCTTGCCCGCGGGGTCGCGGGCAATAGATGCAGTCGGGTCACCGATCGTGGTGCTACCGACGTAGATGGTCCCGGCGCTACCCGTCGCAAGCACTGGCCCCGAGCCGCCCGTTGCATCCAAGAACCCATCGGGCAGCCATAGAGCGCCATGGAAGTTCCGCAAGAACCCGCTTGCTGCTCGCGCTGGATGAATCTGATCGACGAACCACAGAGCACGCGATTGTACGGCTTGCCCGTAGAGATCGATCCCGTCGGCTTCGATGAAGAAGCGACTGTCCTCCTGAGTGATGACCGCAATCTCGTCTTCCGTGAACGGCTGGCCCGTGTCGGGGTTGGTCTTGCCGCGCAAGGTGTTTCGAAAGCGAGCCAGAATGATGTCGTCGCGCACCTTGCCACGACGGAACGTTACGAACTTTCGATCTTCTGAAAGAGCCATTACGCGATCTCCTCTGGCAAGCGCTTCTTTGCTGTTCTGTCCTTCTTGGCCAAGGCCGTTCGGTTGTTCACATAGAACACCGTTATCTCGGCCCAATCGTTGCCGGTCTCAACGGTGATCTTCGTGATGGTGATGTCCCCACGGCGGACCAACCGTGCAAGGGCAACGCGTGCTTCGTTCTCGAGCAAGATCTTGGCCTTGTCGTCGAGCTTGCGCACGTCCAAGAATCGAGCGCCGGTGTTTCGTACGGCTGCCCCACTACCTCGAACCCTCCACAGAGCCTCGATTACCGCGGCGTCCGTTGGGTCTCGGTCGGAGAACACACTATCGAACGCCTGAGCCTGATAGTTCAGTTTATCGGCCCGAATCACCGGCGGAGGTGGAAGGGGACGGTATTCCGACAATTCGGTGGTTCCCAATGGTGAGATACCTGCCGATGGAATGTAGGGGAACGCCATGGGGTGACTCTATCACCCCGAGCAACATCGTTCGAGAGTGTCAAGCCGAAAGGCCCGCCAAGGGTGCCAAACGACGCGCTAGCGAGGGGTCCAGCGCGGGGAACCTACCTATGCCGCAAGGTCGAGCGGGCACGGTAGCGTCGGCAAGGTGGGCAACGTAGGAAGAGCCGGCAACGCGGGCAACGGGATCACCAATACTGGCAACGCGGGCAGGTGGGGCAGCCCGATCAGCAACGCGAAGAACGGCAACGTTGGAAGCGTCGGCAGAGCCGGCAATGCCGGCAATGGAATCATCAGTATCGGCAGTTCGGGCAGGTGGGGCAGCCCGGGCAGATTGATGAAGGGCAGCCTTGGGAGCACGGGCAAAGCTGGCAAGGCCGGTAGAGGGATGATCAATACCGGTAAGCCTGGAAGCTTTGGGAACGCGCAAAGAGTCGCCATCAGATGACCTTGCCCGAGACCGTTCCTGGCGCTGTCGTTGCGCCGGTTTGGGCGGCCGCTGTCCCTGCGGTGGAGACGGCGATGCCAGGTGCGACCGTGCCTTGCAGCTGGCCATTCTCGAGCAAGTAAGCCGTCGCCGTTGCGATAGCTTCGGCGATGTCTGCGATCTGTTGCTTCGCCTTGGCGTATGCCGGCGGGTTCGTCACTGAAAGGTTACCGAAGTCGGTCTTGGCCAAGAGCGAATCGAACGCGGCTCCCGCGGCCCCTGTCGAAGCAATCGTCGTACCCGATACCGGGTCAATTGAGATGGAACCAGGATCTAACGCCATGGGGTGCTCCTACACTGACGAGACGAATAGACTCGGGCAAGGTGGGCTCGCCGCTCCAGCGAGGAGTGGGATGCCGGCTTCGGCTTGGGACCCAACGTAGACATTCCCCTTGAGCATGATCTTTTCGGCGGTCAGCAAGATTTCCTTTTCGCGGATGTTGAAGCAAGTCCCGGTGTTCGGCGTTCGAACTTGCACGCCGTCGACTTCGTTCATCGTCATCTGGTAGCCAGACGTTCCCCCGCCAATGCTCATCGAGATGTTCTCGGCACCCGGTGTCGTGTCGAGGCAGATGGCCATCGCTTTGCTCGGCGTGCCATTGCTGAACGAATAGGGAGCGTAGATGAAGTGGATGCTCGTCTTCTGGTCACCGTTGTTTGCTTCGGTGAGATCAATCGTGTGGAACCCTCCACCGTAGCCGACCATCCCAATACGCCCTTCGGGCACGCCATTCGGAAAGAACGAGTTCAAGCGCAAATCACGCCAACTGACTGGCACGAGGCCGTCGGCCGTGCGCATGCAAAGGGCTTCGCAGAAGTATTCGATGCCCTTGATCGTTTGCTTGTTCCTTGGGCGCCCAACGAACCCGAGCGCACCGAAGAGCTCGCTTTGCGGGCTCACCTCACCCTTGTCGTCAGACGTCTCAACTTCATCAAGGCTGCCGATGCCACCCAAGTCAACTTGGATTGCATACGTCTTCGGGTTCATGCTCGAACCGAGCACTCGAGCAAACTGAGAAACGAAGTCGAACGCGCCCATCACAACCTCCAAAGCCCGCGCTTGAGCAAGGTCAGCTCGGCGGTATCACCTTCGTTGACGTTTCGATTGAGTTGAACGCGTGTCACCAAGTAAGCACCGTTCGGACCACCTGCAACCGAACTGATGACTTCGGCTGTCGTGTCGATTGCGTACTGAAACCGCTCCATTCCGTCGAAGTAGCTCAGGCCGTCGACGGTGATGGTCCAAGTGTCCAAGCGCTTGGACCGATTGGTCATCTCACGCTCGGCTTGCCGTTGGGCAAGCTTGTCGTTCTTCAATCCTTCATTGATGAGCAGAACGGGGCGGTAGAACCCGGCTTTATCGATCTCGTTCTGCGTGACGAAACCTCGAACCTTGCTCTTCGTCCAATCCTTGTTCCCGCCCGTTCCTGCCATGTAGAGCAGCCCGGGCACGCCGGACCAATCCTTGGTCCGTTGCATGCTCAGAACGTTGTTCATGTTGCGCCTACTCGGCTCACCGAACATACGGAACTGATAGAGGATCGATTGCTTGTCGTCGGGAGCACCGACAACGAGCTTGCCGTCTGGTGCGTCCCAGATCATGAACCCGTGCCGTTGCAGATGGCGATCCGTTGCTTGGTAGATGGTCTCGGGCGGATTGACCTTTGCCTGCTCCTCGTTGAGGTCTTCCAGCGCGACCTTCGGCTTCGTGCCGTCGCTGGACTTGCCCGTCATTAGGTTGCGACTCACGTCTGCCAAGAAGACGAAATCCGATTCTTTGACGCCGAGTGGTGCCCAAAGGTACAGGATGAAGTCCTTGATCGAAGTAGACTTCACTTTCACGTTTGGATTGGCGCAAGCGTACATCGCATCGGCCATTAGCGTTCGAACTGTGAAGCGCGTCACTGCCCCGTTGCTCGAATCGACAGGGATGTCGTTCAACTCGACTCGACCGGTAAGACGCAACCGGTCGTTGACGAAGACCTTGAACTTCTTCCCCATGCCGGTGATGTCTTCGAGCTCGGACCAAGTGCCATCGTCGCCAACTTCAAAAGCCGCTTCGCTTGGCGACATGAAGTCGTTCGCGATGCTCAGACTATTGAAGATGTCGAAGCTCTCGCCGTTCTCGCTCTCGATTCGAACAGTGTCCAAGTAGCGTTGCGAGTTGCCTCGGCTCTTGTTCGTAGAGCTCGGACCGCGAGCCATTATGCCTTCTCCAAAGTATTGATCGTCGAACCCTTCGGTACGAAGAACGGGTCGAAGCTTCGATTGATCTCGATCAGGTCATCGGCTTCGATACTCAGGGCCGCGGCAACGGAGAACAAGTCGGTATCCCCCGTGACGTAGAACGGAACGAGCCGCGGCCGCCCCTTGTACGCTTCAGCACGCGCTCGGGCGGCCATGTCCTTGGTCTCTTCGAGCTTGCGTTGCGTCAAGCTCAGTTCTGGATCGTTGAGCATGTTGCGGTTCTCTTCGCTCTCTCGAGTGAAGGCCCGTCCGACACGGTTCGCCGCGCCGATTACGATGCTGCATTGGCTGTCGATATTGGCGAGCGTGTCGCCAGGGTAATTCGCAAGCCCCTCGAGCTCACCTGCGAACTCGTTTAGATCTGCGAGCGATGTGCCCCACATCCCTTCGCTAGTGGCGCTAAACACGGTCTGCTCGGTGAGCCTGTTCGCGCTGGCATTGATGGACATCGGCTCGATTTGGTTTGCCCCAACGTTGTCTTCGTTGTCTTCGACGAACGTGAACGTGACTACGGCTTCATCACGTTCGCTTTCGGTTTCTTCACGTTGGTACGACTCAGCCCGCACTCGAACACGCCCTCGAGTCGGTACGATCAAGTCTCCAGTTTCGTGAATGTCGAAACTAGCGATCATCTCGTTGAGCACGTCGGGATAGAGGAGCTTGCCCGCGTCAAGCCCTTCCTCTTCGATCCCGTTGTCGAAGCAAACCCGAAGACCCCACTTCTTCGCCTTGCTACCCGTGTCGTCGAGCTTTGCTCCATCACGGTAGGGACGTTCACGTTCGACGAGCCGGTTCCCACCCGACTCGCTGATACCTGAGACAGGGAACTTCAGCTCAGGGAGGCTGCCGACCTTCCAACTGGCGACGGGATACTGCTCGAAGACTGTCATCTTGCCCTCACTCTACCGTAGCGAGGGGCGAGATTCACCCCTGGCTGAATAAGAAGCCTGGTCCTGTGTTCTGTGGCCGTGCAAGCCCATCTCCGCCGGCATCTCGCATCGCCTTGGCGAAGTTGGACGCGGCAACGCTTGCATCGTTCAAAGCCTGAGCAGCCTTGTCCCCACCGGTTGCGACGCCTTGAGTGCTCTGCTTTTGCTTGTCGATACTGGCCGTGAGCTCTCGCTCAGCGGCTTCGAGCTTGGCGATGCTGTCGGCACGGGTGTCCGAGTACCCTACGTCGTCGTTGAGCCCTACGGCTGCCCCTGCTCCAGCGAGGGCTGCGAAGAGCGAATTGGCCATGTCCGAAGCCATACCACCGACGCTCGACTGCTCTTCCTTGGCCTTGGCAAGCTGAGCCCTGATGCCTTGGAGCTCCTGCTCCTTCTTCATCATGTCGGTTCCGCCTGCCGTTGCGAACGCGGATGCTTCGGCGCCAACGGCCGCTCCGTGCTCCTTGGCCCGGGCTTCATACATCGAGTCGATGAGCGCCTCACCGCCCTTATAGGCCAGGTAAGCGACCGCGGCGATGCCTAGGGCGGCCCCTGCCGTCTTCCATGGCCCCATCGCCACGGCCTGCGTCGCGATGCTCTTGGCCGCGGCTTTGCCGATCTGTGCTCCGGCGTTGCTGAGCGCCCCACCGGCAAAAGAAAGCCCAACCTTACCGGCTGCGAACCCGCCGGCTGCGAGCAATGGGTGCTTCACCACGAATTCGATCAGCTTGGCAAACCCCGAGGCGAGCGTAGGCATGTTCGTCGCAAGGCTGTCGATCGCTTCGAGCATCTGAGGCTTCGTCATTGCCTCGCTCAGGATGTTCATCGCGCTTCGGACCTTGGCCGAGCCGGTTTCCTGAATCTTGGCGCTCTGCTCGATGACCTTGCCTTGATCGGCTACCGGTTGCGTCATGTCGCGGAAGTCGAGCCGCAAGTCTTCCATCGCATCGAGATGGGCTTGGGTGGCCTTGACGCCCTTTCCGATCTGCTCATTGTAGGTCTTGAAGTAAGACCCCATCATCGCTTCGATAGCAGCTGTCTCTTCGCGACCCGTGAAGCTTTCCTTGAACGCGGCCAATACCTTTGGACCAGCCTTGGCCATGAACTCGAGCTGGTCGACAGCGTTGTCCAGCGCGACGAATTGCTTCTTGTCGAACTTCACGCTCGGGGCGGCCGTCTTGAAGATGTTCTCGACGATGCCCACATCGCGCAAGCGCTCGAACAGGATGTCCAAGCCCGCGCTGACTTCTCCCGTTGAACCGTTGAGCGCTGGCCCCATCTTGGTGATCATGCTCAGCATGAACTGGAGCCCCTTGGTTCCACCAAGACCCGCGGTCTTTGCGACAGAACCGAACTCGTTGAAGTCCTCCATGTACTCTTCCATGGAGAGCTTGCCCGCACTTTGCGCGACAAGCACTTCGTCCATCATCGCGGCCGCTTGCTTCGCATTGAGACCATACTTGATCTGCATGCCTGCCATCAAGCGCCCGACCTTTTCGCTTTCCTTGCCTGTCACGTTCATCACGTGACCAACGGCTTCGAGGCTTTGGATTGCGAAGGTTGGGTCAGCACCACGATCAAGCATCACTGCCATCGCGTTGCCGAGTTCTTCATGCGTGCGCTTGGTCTTGCGCGCCGAACTCGTAACGTAATTCTGAACCTCGGCTAACGAATGAGCTTTGCTTGTCGAGCGTTCGAGCTGGAAGGCAACCTGCCCGTAGAGCTCCTGAAGTTGCATTGCATTGTTGATCAATGCACCGGTACCAATCGCGCCGCCGAGCGTCGCGACGTTCTTCATGTTCTCTTTGACGCCCGAGCCCAGATCTTTCAGGGCGTCTTTCGACTTTTTGATGCCCTCACGAAAAGATGGGCCGACCGCGTTCTTGAACGAGGTACCCATCTTTCTGGCTGTCGTGTCAGCGTCTCGAAGCAACTGGCGAAGGCCACTCAGGAAGCCTTGCGCCTTCATGTTGACGCGGATTGCTGCTTCCCTGACTGCCATGGCTTGCTCCTTACTTGCTCAACACGTTGATGAGCGCTTCGAAATTGCTTGAAGGCTTCAGGAGCCCTCGAACGTCACTGATTGTGATGCGACCACAATCTAGCAACCGCACGATTCCCATCAAGACTCGGAAGGCTGGTAGCTCTGAAGAAGCTTCGCCGTACGCACTATGAAGCTCTGTAGCCCATTTGAATCGAGCACGGCTAAAGGGTCGATGTTCCCCTTCTTCGCAATGGTAGCGATGAGCATTGCAAAGGTGTCTTCGTCGATGACACCCTCTTGCGGGTCAATGACCATGCGAAGCGCTTCGATTCGGGCCCATGCCGCATCCAGCGAGGGGCGGTCGTACTTCTCTTCGAGTACCGCGGGATCTGGTTCCCAAGGTTCGTGAGGAGGCGTGAGATTGCGGATGCTGAGCGACAAGAGACACATTGTGTCCATGTTGTCGAACAGATCTGGATCGAGAACAGGGTCGAGCCCAACCTTGGAAGCCCAAGCCCGAGCTTGAAGTCTTGCTTTACGCGAGACGGGTTCCCGAGGCACCCGCAACATCACATCGATCAATTCGCGGCCCGTTGCCGTGTAGCGCACGATTTGATGAGGGAAGAGCAGGTGCCCCTGGAACTCGAGAACTTGCAGGTCAGCCCAAGACCGCTTCAGAATCTCTTGGATGAGCTTCTGTCTATCGTGCGCGATGGTGATAGGGTCGATCTTGGGCATGGTTGCTAGTTATCCTCCGTTCGTCCGATGAAGGTGATGGAATACTTGATTTCGGCGTCGAGCGGGAGCTCTTTCGACAATGCGCTCACCGTGCCCGTAATCGTGAGGGTTTCACCGGGCACCTTGACGCGAAGTTGCTTGATGTCGCCCCGCTTGAGCATCTTCAGGTAATCGCGCTCGGAACCATCTTGGTCGACCACTGCATCGAACGACACCGTGGTCTCTTCGACACCGAGCGTGATGCCCGCACCCTTGCGCCGGATGGTGTGGACTTGCTTCGCGTTGTTCGTGTGGTCGATCTTGACAGAGGTGACCTGAATGAGGTCGCCATTGCCCATCGCGATCCAACCACGAGGATAGAGTTTCTGTGGTTCTGCCGACATGATTCAGGCTCCTTAGGTGACAGTGACGGGCTCGCGGTTGACCACGACGCCGAACTTGGCCAGAGGCGGGATGATTTGGAGTGGAACGAGGATGTCGACTTGCGACGGGTCGTTCGCGTTGACTTCGACAGCCAACGAACCGTCAGCAATGGCTGCATCCAGCGCGGACTGGAGCACGACGCCGCCCCGTTGCCATGCCCGCAATCGCGAGATGACGAACGTCTTGACGTCGCGCTCTTCGATGACTCCTGCCGGAGCGGGGTCTGCCCCGGGTGCCGAGTCCTTCTGGATCTTGGCATTGGGGAACTCCGCAGGGATGGAGGAGCGAAGGTCGCGTGCGATGATGTAGGTTGCGTCGACGTTCTGGGTGTCGAGCAACCGACGATCGGGGCCACCCGCCGAGTTCTGCGAGTACGTAGTGACGGGGCGAACCGCAAGGAGGTTCTCCGCCATGTCGTAGCTGATGATCGAGACACCGTTGCCGATGGCGCTTTCGGTCTGCGAAGGTGTTGGCTTGTCGGTGGTGACATCGGCAGAACCGTAGAGTTCGTTCCCGATGATGTTCCCGATACGGTTCGCCGCTGGATCGAGACTGATGGCCGCCAAACGGTCACCGGCTTCGGCAGCCGCAAACTCGCAAGGCAACGACCCACCGTTGACGCAAAGAACGTGCTGACAGTAGCCAACGTTCCGCGCGACAGCGGCCGCTTCAGCAAGCGCTTGACTCGAAGTGCTCGCGTAAACGATCGACTGAAGCTTCGCGTCGATGCCCTCGTTGAATTGTTGGATGTGAGCCAACAGACGTTCAACGTTGCTCGAACTTGAAGTCGTGCACGCGTCGGTATTGCTGATGCAAGGAACGATGAAGTGGTACTCACGCCCCTGAGCAGCATCCATCGCGTTCGTGAAGTCCGCGTCGGTAGAGCCGCCAGAGAAGTTCGTCATCGTGGTCGGCAGAACGGCTTCGGTGCCCGTCTGCGGAACCGTCAATCGGCAACGGATCTTGCAATCGTTGCCGACACGCCCTGCCGTCTTGAACGTGCAAGTGACAATCCCAGTTCCACCGATCGACGCAACGAACGGAAGGCGTTCAGTACGGCTATTGATGGCGACAATGATCTTGTCACGTACGTTGTCGGGCGTTTCGCCAACGAGCCATCCAACGTCGAAGATCAACCCCTTGGCGGTGACTTCGATACCGGTGTTCGCCGTTGGAGCGCCGCTCACCGTGATGGTCGTGGTAGCAACGCCAGACCCTGGCGCTGGCGACACGAAGTCTACGACGGCGCTTGGATACGCCTTGTAGAGTTGCTTCGCTGCGAGATGCCCGGGAGTGCCGACACCGTAGGCAATTCCAGCCGAGTCTTCGCCCCCACCGACTCGAACCTCGGTGTCATTGGTGAGGGTACCGGTCGACGACTTCGAAGCCATCAACAGGACTCGTAAGATAGCCGAGCTTACCGAGCCGGCTCCCGCGAGCAGGTTGACTTTGAGGTAGAGCCCCGGCGTCAGAACGCTTGGGCTAACTGCGAGAGGTAGAGACATGATCGTGCTCCTTCAGGGGCCTATCGAGTAGCCCTCTTTCCTTTTGGTTGTGACGTGCCCTCAGCCGGTTGGGGTGACCCCTCCGAAGTGGGTTGTTCGTTTGCTTTGGCTTCTTCCGCCGCTTTCGCATCGGCATCCGCCTTGGCCGCTTCCAAAGCCTTGGTCTCGCGTTCAGTCTTTTCCTTGACGTAGGCTTCGAAATCTTCCTTGGTCCGTTCGACGATCGACTTGTCGGCAAGACAACGCCGATATTCGCGCCGATACGTCTGCCATTCCTTGTCGGAGATGGCGACGACTTCTGTCGTGTCCCAAACGATCGTCTTTCCTTTGCGCGTTGCTCCAATGAACTGAGCAACGCTCGACCGTAGGGAAGGGAACCTCGTTACGAGATGGCCCTTGACTGAGGATACATAGTGGAACTCTGGCACGGCTAACCTCCTTGCGAATCTACTCCGAACCGGCCGTCATGTCGATGTCCTGGGAGACTACGACCTTTCGCTCACCGGCTCCATCTTTCTGGAACGTTGAGATCTCGTTATGCGTTCGGAGCCACGGATGGAACGTTCGCGAGTCGTAAGGCACGATGCACGACGTGACGCTGATCTGGAGCATGTAGATGTAGACGGCTTGGTAGGCCGCACTATCGCCAGAAATACGTGCTCGCCCTCGAACCTGAACACCGGTCGGGGAGCTGAAGATCTCGCCGTCAACAGCCTGCAAGTCCGTCAGCCAATAGGTGATATCGTCAAGTAACTTCAAGCCTTCGGCTGATCGAAGTTGCCCGCTATCCAACCGCTCGCTGAGCACGAAGATATTGAAGCGCTCCTTGAAGAGTTGCGACACCGAACCAACGCGCGTTCGACCTCGGTCAATGCTGCTCTGTGTGGTGCCATCGGCTGGCTCACTACCATCCCACACGATGACGACCGCGGGGAACTTGCCTACGGCTGCGCGAAATGCGTCCAGCGAGGCAGTCGGGGCGTTCAGTTGCTCGAACTGGACAACGCTCTTGCATCCGCCGAAGTGCGTTGGATCGGCGCCGTCGGTAATGGCGTTCTGGAGGATGCCTTCGACTTCCAGATCTGGATGGTTCGGGTCGAACGTGAAGCGAGTGCCCTTGGGCAGATTGTGGCGCACCCCACCGGTCACCGACACGATGTCAACGAGGGTGCCACCCGGTTGAATCACCCACCATGATTCGGCATCGGGTTCATCTGGGCTCGCCTTGCGCCGCTTGCCTTCGGGATAGAGCGCACGACCCGGGCCTTGCCCAACCTTGAACAGGAGCTCTTCACGCACGGCTCCATTGACGAGCGGCATCAGGTACCAATTGCGCGGCAAGTAGACGGGCGTCTTGCCTTTGGTTCTGACGAGGACTTTGCCGGTACCGCGGGTTCCGGTGACGGGCAGAATCGCGGCCATGATGTCTCGAGCAAGTTCGATCACGCTCGCGTTGCTTCGCATCGTGTCAGTCATCGTCCCCTCGCGATCTCGGTAGTAAGGATCTCATCGAACATCTCCAACGCCTTGGGTACGTCGATATCAAAGAAGTCACGTTGCGGCACGCCATCGCCTTCGAGGTGATAGCGAGCGTACGCCTTATTCGTGAAGACTTCGGCGTATTCGGGATCACCAAACGGCGTCAAGCTGCCGACCATATCACCAGAGTCTTGAAGGAGCTTTGGTGACTTGGAATGACGACGACGCCGAAGCGTCGAATCGGCGAACGGTTGCCAACCTGGCCCTTCGTTCTCGAACTTGTCCTCCACCATGACGTGAAGGATCTGTGCGAGTTGCATGTTGACTTCTGCCAAGTTGTAGCCGCGAACCTGGAGCTTCCTAAGCTCCTTGGTCACTTCGCTGCCATCGAACTCGACAATCTCTTCAGACATTAGAAGCCACCATGCCCGCTTCCATCGGGCTCGTCAGCGAAGATGCGCCGAGCTTGCCGCGGTCGCAATGCTGGGCGCAACGAACCACCGGCATTCGAACCATGACCGGCCGTTTCTTCGCCGCGGCTCTGGCTCTTGCTCTTGCTCAGGTCTTTGAAGTAGGCCATCGAGCGTTCGTATTGCGCCCAATACCGACCCTTCCCATCAGCGGCGATGAACTCTTGCCGGCGCTCAGACGCGGCTTCCAGCGCGAGCCATGCCGCTTGAGCTCGAAGCGCGGGGTCATGAGCGGCAAGGTCCACGATCTGTTGCTGCGTCCAACTTCGAAGCAACTGGCTTTCGGCAAGAGTCTCGGCTTGCTGAATTACCTGCTCGGTGAGCACCATGTCACGGATCGCCGTATTCTTGTCGTTGAAGAGCCTGTCGATTGTGGCCACATCCACGATCGATTCGAGGTCTTCCCATTGCAGCCATCGAGTTTCCATCGGGCGCCCGATGAGTTGCACAGTAGTCGGTGTCGTAGAGATGTCGAAGTAGAGAACGTCGAAGATCCAATTCAACTTGGTCGATGACAGTCGGTACGAACCATCTGGCAACGCAATTGAGAGTGAGCCGTTCGCGTCGGTTCGTTGGGGATCAAATCCGGTGTCGACAATAGCTCCATCACCGTCCCAGATACGGAACGTGACGAACGGCACTGCAACAGACGGAACTGCATTGCTGACGGTTTGAATGACAACCGTGTTCGCAACTTCGATCGTTCCAGTTTCGAACGCGGTGAGCGCGCCGTTGCTGAACCATCTGTAGATCCAGTTTCCGTTCTGCGTCACCATCAAGTTGTAATGGAACGAACCAACGCTATCGCGCACAACTTCGGCATCTACCGTCCAAACGTACTCAGTCAACGTCCCAGCTGGATCTTGAATCTCGAGACGAAGAGAGGTTGGATCAGTTGGTGTGTCGTTGACTAGCAACGTACCGTAGACGACTACCGTGTCTCCAAGCTTGATGATGTCAGTCATCGGACAGTCCTTGTAATGATGCGAGGATTGGTTTTCTTAGATTGACTACTCGTGAACTTCATCATCGTCAACGACCCCCTGACTCGAGCACGTCCTCTAGACAAGTTCAGGCCTAGGTCGATGTCTTCGCCGATGCCTGTGACGCCCAACGAAGCTACAAGATTGGACAACCCTGCACTCGAAACGTTCAGGGCTTTCGATACGAGAAGAGTTCCATCTATGACGCTTTGACCATCCGATTCCGAAGCTAGAAGTTCTCTACCTTCATGCACTTGCAGAGCCGCAGAAATGGTCGCTAGACCATTGGATTGACCAGACTGTCGAACGAAGTTGATCAAGTCAGCATCGGATATTGAAGATCCGTTGCTGTTTCCAGTTAGGAAGCAAAAGACCTTCGCAGCCCCAGACACCGAAGCTTTGCCGCTGGACGCAGCATTGACAGACCGAACTACAATGAGCCCGCCAAGTACTGATGCGACACCGTTCGAAGTTCCAGCGACGTCTGCGTCGAAGCTAGCTACTACCGAAGCGACACCGGCGATCGTAGACTGAAGTCGCTTGAACACTCCTATCGAACCGTTGATAGTTGAAGAGGCTTCAATTTCGACAATCATGCCTCTAGTGATTAGGGTTTCACCGTTCACTAGAGAAGAGCTTGACGAAGAACCGATCGCGGCTTTGAGAACATTCAAGTCGATATCGGTTAGAGACGATCCTGATATGAGACTGGCAATTGACGTACGAATCATCAACGATCCTTGAACAATCGATGACCCGTTGCTCGTCCCAACGACACCTCTCCGCCTTGAGACATTGCCTCCTACGCCTGCGGTACCAGTAACACTAGATCCAAGACGAGTTCGAATTCCAAGACCGGTTCCACTTACAACCGAGGTTCCGTTGCTAGTTCCGCTGACAGAAGTAGAAGCAGTCGAAACGTTGATCGAACTACCGACAGAAGAAACGCCATCGCTATTTCCAAGGACGCCTCTCTTCCTTGAAACACTACTTCCAACGCTAGAAGTGCCAGTGCTGCTTCCAAGGACGCCTCTCTTCCTTGAGACGTTGCTTACGACACCAGATGTGCCAGTGCTGCTTCCAAGGACGCCTCTCTTTCTTGAGACTCCACCTGCAACGGTGGAAGAGCCTGCAACACTAGATCCAAGACGAGTTCGAATTCTGAGTCCTGGTCCGCTTACAACTGAGGTTCCGCTACTAGTCCCAGCTACCGAAGTGACAGCAGTCGAAACGTTGATCGCACTACTGACAGCTGAAGAACCGTTGCTAACCGAATTGACTTCACGAGTCACGCTGATGTTTGCAGAAATGCTCGTGATGCCTACAGACTGAGAAGCCAACGATTCTGTCGTTGAAGAGACCTCTCTCAATCTCAACAGAACCGATCCACCGCGGACGTTGGTCGTCGTGCCTGAAGCCGTTGCCGTGAACGTCGGTGTGACAGTACCGGAACCAGAGAGCACTCTACAGACCCATACAGATCCGCCTAGATCGTTGCCCGTTGCCGAATCGAACTCGGCCAGTTGAGTCACTTCACCAAACGTGATTCCAGTCGCCGAAATTGCCTGACCAGTGAGTTGCTTCGGAGTCGTGACATCTGTCGGTTGACCCCATGCAATCACAAGCAAGTCGCCTGGAGCTAGATCGATCGCCGAAGTGTAAGTGACCGAAAGAGCCGCACCAGAAGTGATATCGCTGCCAGTAACCGAAGCGTAAGACCACGTTCCATCGCCGGCCTTCGTAGCCCGAATCATCAAACCGCCGGCAGTATTGTACGACCCAAGAGTGACATTGATCGAACCTGATTCAGTACCGTCTACTGAATCCTTGGTTGCGATCGAAACATCAACATTGCCAGTGTCGACAGCTTGAGAAGCGTACCCTCCAGCGCCTAGGATTTCGCCTCGTCCGGTCCAACCTGATGGGAACGTGATAGTCCCACCGCTCGCCGACGTGCTCTTCTGTATCGCGACACAGATATGCATGTCCCGAGTTGAATGCGGGACTGCTGGAGCGTACGTTGGCGAAAGAGTTGCCGTACCTGAATAGACTGGCCATGACCAGTTCTCGTAGAGAACGCCCGTCTCACTGCCGGTACGAACGTGGAAAGAGCCGTTGGCGAAGATACCGGTGTTCCCAGATCCCCACGACAGAATGATGCCGTTGTTCCAACCTCTGGAACCAGTGTTCGCCCATCCTAGATCTGTGGCGGCAACCCACTTGTTCGTTCCCGCTCGATACGTGTACCAATTGCCTCCTGAGTAGACACGAACTTCCTGTTCCGTGGTCGAGCTACCAACGTCACCAGGAACCATCCCTAGAATCACCGTGCCGTCATCGCAGACGGCAGGGAACATCGACAACTCACCTTGAGCACTCGATGTCGACGATAGCCACGACTGAGTGAAGGTTCCATCTACGGCCACCTTCGACAATCCAAACGTGACAACTGCCGAATCCGTTGCTCGGGTGCACCATCCGAAATAGGCATTCCCATCAGCATCCTTGCACGAATGCAGACAGAACGACTCGTAGCTTTCTGCTGCAAGAGTGCGCGGAGTGCCAGTTTCAAGCGTCCATGTCGTGCCACTAGCAACCGCACGGAACCCAACGACGGAGCACGCATAGTTGGCAACGTCACCTCGAGACGACGCTCCAGCGACGACGAAGAAGTTCCCGTTCGTGCTAGCGCTGGTTCCAAGTTGCTCAATCGCTACGTTGAAGCAATACGGAGCATCGACGTTAGTCGAAGCAGTCTGAGTCGGGGCCTTCGTCCAAGTAGACGCAACACCTGCAAGAGAAACGAAGTCCGATTCGGCATCTGCATCGAGTGGAGCATGAATCAATGCCGCACAGTATTGAGTCGTATCACTTCCATCGAGCCGAACGATCATCACTCGTTCGGTACCATTGCCGTTTTTGATGATCGCAATTGTGCCGCCCCATGGTGTGCCACCTAGCGAAGACGTCATCGCCGGCAAGTAGAACGGGTCGGTGACAGACCATCCTGTAATGTGGCCACCAGACCGCGTGATCGTTGCTCTTGCGTAACAGAACCCTCCACCGTACTCGCACAAGAAGTGGATGTTCCCAGAACTGTCCTGAGCCGATGCAACGACGTAAAGGCCTGGTCCCGTTGCAACCTGCGCTGGAGCTATGTCTTGTCCTTGTTGCGTGCGCAGATACGAAGTCGTCTGTCCAGAGTTGGAATACATCCAACACAAGTCACCTGTCGTGATGTCCTTGACGTTCGATCCCGTATAATAAGCATACGGCATGAACGAACCAGTGATCAGGTTTCGTAGTATGTTGGGGACGATCTTGGACATTCAGTACCGCCGACTCGATAGGATTCGCTTAGAACGTTTGACTGTCCTTCATGCCTTCTCTTCGAAGACTTCCCAATCTTCAGCCTTCGCTTGATGTGACCGAAGCCCTCCGGCCGAAGCCCATCGCCCATCTGGTCCGCGTCTCTCTAACCCAGCAATCGGAAGCACGTGTCCATGACCGAGCTTAGCTAGTTGTTCTTTCAGAACTTCAGTATCTACAGAACCAACGATTCGCCATGGCCAATCGCTATGTTTGAGATTGTCAGCACGTCTCGTGATGAAACAAGGCTTCCCCGAAGAGATCCCCGCGTTCGATAGTGCAACGACTTCTAGAAGGTTCATTCTACCACCTGATCCAATTGCGACTGACGCCAGTCAAGACCTCTTCAAACGAATGCGCGGCAAAGAACGAATCTCGCCGCGCATTTCAGTTCGCGCGCTGATGCGCGGTCTACATCAATCTTCGGTGATCGTGATGCCACCTATTGCGAATTCGGCCGTGTCACCGTTGTCGACGGTCTTGTTCTGCGTGAGATCTCCCCAGTAGAGGAAGTTCCCAGCAGAAGCAGCGTCCAGAATTGCGAACGCAACCACTGTTCCCCAGTTCGCTGTCGCCTGAGTGAAAGTGAATGCAGTTCCATTCGACTTCGAACCGCCACTAGCCGCAGGCCAGTTCGTGGCGTTGTTCGTTACCGCGACTCGAGCGTACGACCCGCCCGTCACTTCGGTACCTCCACCGGCATCGGTAGGGGCCACAGTGTAGAGCGCAATGTAGACCGTCGCTGGCCGGGAGTAATCGGCACCCCCCAGCACATGATCTAGGACTTCTAGTTCTAGGTAGTTCGATTTCGACCCAGCCATGATTTACTGAACCCTTCTGAATCAGTCTTCGTCTTCTTCGACGGCTTCGACAGCACCGAACTTGAGATAGTGCCTGGCTTCCTCATCGGAGAGCGTCAGCGTTGTCCCAGTCGGTACGAACTCACCACCGTAGCGAATCTGATTCTTGGTCTTGTAGACCCCGCCGAGGTTTCGACGAGGCTTCTTTGAAGGCGCCTTCGGTTGAGCTTTCACCGGCAACGGAGTGAGAACTTCATCGTCGTCTTCGTCGCTTCCAGCCGAGGCCTCATCGGTCTCTTCGGAATCGTTCTCAGTCGATTCGACGTTCTCAGCCGCGTTCGGCTTGGTTCCTTCGGGCGCCTTCACTTTGGTTCGAGCCATGTTCTATTCCTTGCTGATGTTGCGTTTCTGGTTCTAGCGAGTGTCTCTACTAGGCGATCACGCCGTTGATGAGACCACCGCAATTGTTGCCAGTCATCTTCGCAATGTCAGCCATCGCAACGACGACCATGGTTCCACCGTGCGGTCCGCGCCCTTCGACAACGAACTCGCGCGCTTCGAGACCGACACCCGAAGGCCCGCGCCGACGGAACGTGTAGCTCGTCGCGATCTCTTCGCCGTCGCTCGGTACGCCGGGCGGGG
>JBAZMT010000002.1:0-92586 GCA_041649615.1 Parcubacteria group bacterium | reverse complement strand
GCCGGAATATTAACCGGCTGTCCATCAGCTGCGGCTTTCGCCATTGCCTTAGGGCCGCCTAACCCGTAGATGATTGCCATTGCTACGGAAACCTTGGATTTTCGGGGATTTAGTTTCTCACTAAATAAGCGGGTTACTCATGCCAACATTATCTCTTCTAATCGCTCCAACCGCCCTCACGGGTCGGTCTTCAGCGCAATTAAAATGCTCTCCTACCATCTCGTCTTTCTTGCGAAAGACGGATCCGCATCGTCGGTACTTCGCTTGAGCCCCGGTACATTTTCGGCGCATCACGCCATCGAATAGTAAGTTGTTACACACTTTTTAAAGGATGGCTACCTCTGAGCCAACCTCCTATCTGTCAGCGGCGTGACACTGCCTTTAACACTTAGCGAAGATTTAGGGACCTTATATGGCGGTCTGGGCTGTTTCCCTTTCGACCATGGAGCTTAGCCCCCACAGTCTGACTATTGAGTTTTTCTTTACGGTATTCGGAGTTTGAATCGGAGGCCGAGCTTGCGCCCTTTACCACCAAACCAGTAGCTCTACCCCCGTAAAGATTTTTCTCAACGCTAGTCCTAAAACTATTTCGGAGAGAACCAGCTATTACCAAGCTCGATTAGTTTTTCACTTCTTACCCCAGCTCATCCGAAGGTTTTGAACAACCAACCGGTACGGACCTCCCGCCGCGTTTCCGCGGAGTTCATCCTGGCCAGGGTAAGCTCGCTTGGCTTCGGGTCTATTGTTAGCTACTTTGTTCCTTGCGGAACGCGCGCTATTAACACTTGGTTTCCCTGTGGCTCCCCCCTCCCCAGTTTTACGAACTTACGCTCTTCTTATCATATAAATAAAAGAAACGCGCTCGTTATAGTCTTACCGACAAACAAATGTCAGCAATAGACAAAACTGGGGAGGGGTTAACCTGCAACTAACAATAAGTCGTTGGCTCATTCTTCAATAGGCACCACGTCACCCCGTACCTTGCGGCACTTAGGGCTCCGAGTCCTTGTAAGCATACGGTTTCAGTTCTGTTTCACCGCCCTCCCGGGCTGCTTTTCACCTTTCCCTCACGGTACTAGTTCGCTATCGATCACAAAATGTATTTAGCCTTTCCCGATAGTTCGGGATGTTTCCTTCGAAGTTTTCATTCTTCGAAGTACTCAAGATTAGAAAAAAGAAAGTTGGTTTGTTTTCGCATACAAGGCTTTCACTTTCTTTGGCCGGACTTTCCAGTCCGTTCTGCTAACAAACCAATTTGTAACTTTCCTCTACCCACAAAATTATTACCTAACAAAATTGTTGGATAATAATTTTGTGGAAGAAATATTCCTATCTTACTACACCGCCAAATCCAAGAAATTGCTTTCATAGATTTTACGGTTTGGGCTCTTCCCTTTTCGCTCGCCGCTAATTGGGGAATAACTTCGTTCTCTCTTCCTCCGCTTACTGAGATGTTTCACTTCAGCGGGTTAGCATCCATCACATCTTACGTGTGATGATGGTGAGGGTTTACCTCACCGGGTTGCCCCATTCGGAAACTCCCGGCTCGTAGGCCGTTACACGCCTCCCCGAGAATATCGCCGCTACACAGCGTCCTTCATCGCCATTTTGTGTCAAGGCATCCACCGTACGCCCTTATTAAATGAATAAACCGATCATTTAGAAGCTTATTTAATGCTTACCGTTTCAAAATTAAAAAATTTTGTAACGGGTAATACACTGCTTTACTCCGGTACAAACCCCAGTCTGTACCGAGAGTCGCTTGCCACCCACTTGTGTGTGGCAAGACTTTTACCCTCCTAAGTTTTTCTTTGAAAAATTTTGGAGGATTAATTGACTTTTCGCTTTTTAAGCTTCAGTCGGTTCTTCCAGTTACGGGACATAAAAACCGCTCTCAGAGCGGTCTTTCCGATCTGGCCGAAAAAATTCCGCGCCTTAGGTAAGACCTCTCTTTAGTTTGTTCGGATTTAACATCTACAAGGGTAAGTATATAAGGCAAACAACCTCTGTCAAGAGGTTGTTTGCGAAAAATTCAGGCTAAAACGCTCATCTCCGCCAGTCGGCGGATGACGGATTAGCGATTGTCAAACTTCTCTTCCAAACGGTCTAATATCTGCTCCGCTTGTTTCTTGCCTCCAAGTCCGAAAGCAAGACCGACGGCGAGACCTACGGCGAGCGGAGCGGCCACAATGAAACTCATCAAAGTGCTCTCCACAAGACCCGTGTCAACGCCAAGCTGCTTTAAGGCCGCAACACCTCCAAATATCATTACTATCCACCAGACAACGGAACCGAGGAATTTGATGGAATGGAGTTTTGCTCCCGTAACCGAAGCGTTCACAAGCTTCTTCAAGAATTGCGCGATGAACGCGGCAACGAGAAGAATAAGAATAGCAGCAACGAGATTCGTAAACACCCATCCTAGAGCGGACGTGATAAATAAGGAAAGAGTGGTAAGACCCAATACATCGGCTATGCCCACGGCAAACACGATGAGAATTATCCAATAAGCGAGCTTTCCTAAGAATCTTCCCGAATTTAAACCGATGCCGGCTCGCTGAAGATAACGATCCAGTCCGATCTTCCTAAGAAGTGAATCAAGCTTCACGAGAGTTATCAGTTTTTCAATCGCAAACTCAAGTGCCCTCGCGACAAGAAGACCGATGACCAAAAGTACGATCGCTCCGATAAGATCGGGTATAAAACCGATAATCTTGTCAATCACGTTCATGAACGAATTCACAAGCGTATCTGCCCAGTTTCTGACCAACATTTATGTCTTTTAATTTTTTAGTTTTGTATAGCGACCTTTCTCTGCACTCTAATTGTAGCAAAAAACAACTTTTTTTACGGGCTTGCCTGTGGAAAAGTCCGAATTTCAGACGTATTTGGAAAGTTGCCTAAAGTCGCTCTTAAGTTCTTCCATCTTTGACCTGTCATAAACGGCAACCGCGGGATGATATAAAGGCAATATGCGAACCTTTCCGTATTCCGCTTCCGCTTCAAATTCCCTGCCATGCGCTCTGCTTATCGGTTCAATCAAATTTGCAAGCCCGAATTTCCGCATTATGTAATCCATTGAAAACCGACCGAGGGTCGCGATTACCTTGGGCTGGATTATTTCTATTTGCCTGTCAAGAAACGGCGCGTAGATTTCAATTTCTTCGGGCAGCGGGTCACGGTTCCCCGGCGGACGATCTTTTACGATATTCGTTACATAAACCGATTGCCTTTCAATGCCGGCAGATTCCAAAAGCTCATCCAATATTTTTCCCGCCGCGCCGCAAAAAGGACGACCTGTCGCCGCCTCGTTCCTTCCGGGCGCTTCTCCAATAAACACAATAGATGCGTGATGATTTCCTTCCCCTATCACGGCAAAATTCCCGTTCTTAATCCGTTCTTCGTAAAGAGGCGAAGATTTCAGATTCCAAACCTCGTCTCTTACCGCTTTTAATTTGTTCGTCCTTTGGTCTTCCATTTTTAGCCGGCGCTTGCTCCACCTCCTCCTCCGCCGCCTCCAGTCGATCCTCCACTGCCAGATCCGCCAGAGCCCGATGATATTCCCGTTGCCGAAATAAAAGCGGAAGAAAAAGAATTACTAAATCCGATTGATGAAAATCCTGAATAATCACTCTGACCACTAACCGCGTAGGTCGTATACCATGAAGGATTAGGTATGTTCATACCCTCAAACGCTTGTACCCATTTCTTCTCCACTCCAAATATCATCGCGTACGGAAGATATTCTTCAAAAATTTCAGGCGTTAAATTTTGCATCCTGTATTTTTCCGCTGTTTTTAAGTAAAGCTTGAAACCCAATATCTCCTCCCTTAATATTTTTCCCTGTTCAGTCCATTCAACTCTAAAGTGCATATAAACCGCCCATCCGATAAATAATACGACAAGATATGATACAAATATCATCACGTCTAAAAAATATATTAAAGAAATTACAAACAAAACAGCTAGTGCAATTTCCAAAGCAAAAGTAATTATAAAACGAACAGATTGCGTCATTTTCTTAGAGTTCCACGGTTTTCGCGACGGCCTCCTTAAAAAAGCCTTTGTTTCCTCTTCTGTTTCTTTTAAAAGCAAGATGAACGCCTTTTTAATACCTTTTGATATAAACCGCGCTTCAATAAGACCGGGACGCTTTGACATATCAAAAACCTGATTTTTATGAAAGATTGTTTCTAAGAATTCACTTTCATAATTCTTGAGTTCGCTTGTTTCTTTTTCGGTTCGAGTGATGGTGTATGCTTTTTTCTCTTTTTCTTTTTTTATCGTCAAATAACCCCTTATGGCCAAATCTATAACGGTCGCTGGCCATGAAGTTGTGGCTCCACTTTCCACTACCTCGGCCATAGCCGGAGTTAATCCTCTAGGCGGTTCATATTGCGGAACAATAACTCCTTTACCGCGTTTATCTCTTTTTCTGATAAAAACAGTTAAAACAATCAAAAGTAATGTTGAAACGATTCCTATAATCCAATAAGTTTTAAGCCTAAACCAATCTCTCCAAAAATCCGATTGTGACACGAGTCCTTTCGGCCATCCGGCCGCAACGGTGAAAACTTCTTTGGGAGAAAGATTATATTCGTCAAAAACAAATGTCTGCGAATCAATTATTCTCCCGCTCGCACTTTCATTTCCGTACGAAGCAAATTGTAATTCATTAATGTTTGCTCCCTCAGGAATTCTAACTGTTACTTTTGCCTCATTTATATTTTTTTCATATCCGTTTCCTATCGCATCCCAATACAATTCATCCTTATCGGATAAAAACGATATAGCGCCGTGAAGCTTGTATTTTATATCCCAGGTGTGGGTCGTATCCGTTAAATTGTAATACCAATAAACATCTACGGAATCGGTTCCGCGACTGAGCACGCAATATGACCCCCAACTTGACGAATCTGTCTCATCAAGTCTTTGAGATGAAAAACGGAGCTCTTTACCCGTCTCCTCGTCAAAAACTTTGACGTCCGTTATGGCGCTTGTTCCCCTTTTTAAAATTACCTTATGGACATAATTAAAAGTTCCTTCAAAATTAAATGTCATTCTTTCGGTAACGTCCACCGTGGAATCGGCGTTTACGACGTACTCAATATCCACTAATGGATAGTTATAGTCCTTCGCAAATGCCTGCGTGGGAAGTAAAAAACTGGCCAAAACGGCGATTGTTACGATTAGTTTCTTCACCAATTTATTTTATTCTCTCGCGCCCGATATTTCCAAAACTTTGTCCAAGTGGACCTAGCCGGAATCGAACCGGCGTCCCGGCAATGCGAATGCCGTGTGCTACCACTATACCATAGGCCCGAAACGAGGAACGAAAAGATTATACAATATCTTTTCGTCCGAATGAGGGCATATATTGTTTTTTTTAAATTCAACATAGGCCCTTACGTCCTGGATTATAAGGATTTTCCCGGTCTCTGCAAAATTTTCGGGCGTTTCCGCATTCCTCGTATCGTCCACTTTGAAGCCAAATATATTACGAGGGCTCGCGCAGCTATTTGGGCAATATCCGCCCACGAATCCGTTCTCGCAATTTGAACCATGGAAACTACTATATTTTTTACGGCAAATAGAAAAAAATCGCCGGCGAGAAAAATCACTGACCCCCAAATAGCGACCTTTCCCGCATCTTTCGCTTCGGCAACATTTTCTTTTGCGGCTTTTCCGCCAATGAAAGCCCCGAGAGCGACAAAACCGAGCATAATTAAAATCCCTAGAACTCTACCGGCCGTCCCTCTTACCAGAAGCACGGCAAAAAAAGAAAAGAGACTCCCCAAAAAAACTCCGGCCGCCGAACCGAAAACGATTTTAAGCACCGCTTTTAATCCCTCTAAAAAAGAAACGCCGCGCGTCATTTTGCTTTCACTTCGTTTTGCGGAGTACCCGCCACGAAAGAATCAATATTTTCTACCGTCGTATTCATTATTCTCATTACCCCTTCTTCCGAATTAAAAGCGTTGTGCGGCGTGATTATCACGTTATCCATGTCTACGAGCAAGTGATTATAAAGTATCGTTTCCAAATTGTGCGTTTTCCCTTCCCCGCTCATTATGAATTCGCGCACTTCTTTTGTTGAAATTTCTTCCTCAAGAACGTCCAGCCCTGCTCCGCCTATTATTCCCTCATGCAACGCTTTAACGAGCGCCGCCGTTTCAATTATGCTTCCTCTCGCCGTATTTATTACGAGAGCTCCTCTTTTGACAAGACCGATATTCCCCATATTCAACATATGAAAAGTACTCGGCAACTCGGGCACGTGAAAAGTTATCACGTCCGATTGTCCCAGCAGTTCTTCAAAAGTCACGTATTTTATCTGATTATCGGCGGCAAATTTCTCATCCGGGTAAGCGTCCGTTGCCACCACGTTCATTTCAAATCCTTTCGCCATTTTTATCATATGGCGTCCGATACGCCCCGTTCCCACTACACCGATTGTTTTTCCCTTTAAATCAATGCCTCTTAATCCATTGAGATCAAAAGAAGCTGTTTCTCTTATTCGATTGTAAGCGGCAAATATTTTCCTGGAAAGATTGAGCAATAATCCGAACGCGAATTCGGCAACTGAATTTTCCCCGTATGAAGGCACGTTTGAAACCACGATTTTTCTGTTTTCCGCCCCCGTTAAATCTATATGGTCATAACCGGTAGTTCTTGTGGCTATAAATTTTAAATTGGGAAAAGCGCCAAGAACTTCGCTTCCGACTTCGCTATTTGCAAACACCGAGACGATGTCATAATCCGTTTTCTCCGGAATGCTTTTCTTATTTAATCGCCCTCCGTAAAAGTCCAGTTCATGACTGGCCAGTTTCTCTTTTAAATAAGTGCCTTCCCATATTTCTGTTTCAAAAAAAGCTATTTTCATGGGTTTAATTATAACCGGTTTTCCCCAATTGTTTTTCTTTTTTTAACACCGCTTCCGTTGTCTTGAGCACGGTATCGGGATTCAAGGACATGCTGTCAATGCCCTCCTCTACGAGGAACATTGCGAATTCCTCGTAATCGGAAGGTGCTTGTCCGCAAATGCCGATGTATTTCCCTTTTTCTTTGGCTGTTTTTATCGCTTTCCTTACAAAGTTTTTCACGGCCGGATCGCGTTCGTCTCCTATTTTTCCAAGACCCGCGTTATCGCGATCGGTTCCCAACACGAGTTGAGTAAGATCGTTTGAACCGATGCTGAAACCGTCAAAAACTTTAAGAAACTCGTCTGCCTCTATCACGTTGGAAGGCACTTCGCACATCACGTAAACTTTTAATCCGCCCTCCCCTTGTACAAGTCCGTGTTCCTTCATTATCGCGATGACTTTCCGTCCTTCATCTGCCGTCCGGCAGAAAGGAATCATCACTACCAAATTCTGGAGCCCGAACTCCTCTCTCGCCTTTTTAACGGCCTGACATTCCAATCCGAAAGCTTCCGCAAATCGCGGATCGTAATAGCGAGACGCTCCCCTCCATCCGATCATCGGGTTGGATTCCTCCGGTTCGTACAGAGCCCCTCCGATTAAAGCGGCGTATTCGTTCGTCTTAAAATCCGAAAAGCGGAGTATTACTTCTTTCGGATAAAACGCCGCCGCTATTTGGGCGATTCCTTCGGAAAGTTTATCCACGTAAAACTTTGTTTTATCGGCATATTCCTCGGTCATTTCTTCTATCAACCTTTTAAGAAACTTATCTTTCAGTTTTTTAAAATTAATCAGGGCCGATGGATGTATTCTGATGTGAGACGCGATTATAAATTCTTCTCTCGCAAGTCCCACTCCGTCATTTGGGATAAAAGACGCCTCAAATGCTTCTTCGGGAGAGCCGATGTTCATCATTATTTTCGTCTTCGGTCTTTCCTCGCGATTTACGTTGTATTTCCTTATCGTCCACTTGGCCTTTCCCTGCCACACGTATCCTTCCGCTCCCGTGGAACAATCAACGGTCAAAAATTGCCCTTTCTTTATTTTTTTCGTGGCGTCTCCCGTTCCAACAACGCACGGTATGCCAAGTTCTCTTGAAACGATTGCCGCGTGAGAAGTTCTTCCTCCTTCGTCAGTGACGATTGCCGAGGCTATTTTCATTATCGGTTCCCAATCGGGATCGGTCATTCCGGTAACGAGCACTTCTCCTTTTTTGAAATTCTTGATGCCCGAAACGTTAAGTATTACGTTCGCTTTTCCTTCGGCGATCTTTGATCCGACCGAAGCCCCTTGCGCAAGCATTTTTTCCGGATGCGATTCCATTACGTAATCCTCTATCTGGGATATTTCTCTTACTCCGTGTATCGTTTCCGGTCTTGCCTGCACGATGAATAATTCTCCCGAAATGCCGTCTTTCGCCCATTCCAAGTCCATCGGTTTGTCGTAATGTTCGTGAACGATCACTCCCCATTTCGCGAGCACGAGCGCTTCTTCGTCCGTAAGCGTCATCTTTTTCCGGTTTTTTTCCGAAGTTTTAATTATTTTCAGTGAATTTCCCAACCCGTAAATTTCCGTTTTTTCTTTTGTTCCAAGTTTTCGTGAAATTATCGGTTTATATCCGGCGCTTAAGGTCGGCTTAAAAATTTTGTACTCGTCCGGTATCACTCGTCCCTGCACCACCATGTCCCCAAGTCCCCATGAACTGTTGATGATAATAGTTCCTGAGAATCCCGTTTCGGGATCTATTGTAAACAACACGCCCGAAGACGCCTTATCCGACCGGACCATTTTCTGGATTCCTACGGAAAGATAAGTTTGCATGTGACTGAATCCCTTGTCTTCCCTGTAAGAAATCGCTCTGTCGGTAAAAAGCGAAGCGAAACATTTTTTTACCGCCAAAAGAACCTGAGTCTTTCCCGAAACGTTAAGAAAGCTCTCTTGCTGCCCGGCGAAGCTCGCGTCCGGCAGATCTTCTGCCGTGGCCGATGAACGAACGGCAACGTCCGCGTTTTTTACTCCAAATTCCTCGGACAACTCTCTGTACGCCTCAATTATTTCTCTTTTTATTTCTTCCGGTATTTCCGAAGCCAGGATCATCTCCCTTATTTTCTTGCCTCGGCTCTGGAGATTATTGATGTTATGGGTGTCCAAGTCCTTGAGAACTTCGCGCATCTTGTTCGGCAGTCCGTTCGCTTCCAGGAACTTAATGTAAGCGCCGGAAGTTATCGCAAATCCGTTTGGAATTTTTACGCCTTTTTTCGTAAGAACGTTATACATTTCTCCCAAAGAAGAGTTTTTTCCGCCTACTTTGGGAGTGTCTTTTATGGAGAGGTCTTTGAACCAGATTACGTTTTGCATGTATTTATCTATTATAGCCCGTATTACTCTTTGTGGCTTCCTTGAGTATCACCACCAGATCCGATATGTTTGTTCCCGTTTCTCTTGCTTCTATGAGCCCGCCCGTGTCACTCATAAATTTATAAGAATTATTTTCGTCCAAGAATTTTCGGTAGTCATATTTTAGCTCCTCAGCTCTTTTAATCACTCCTTCGTCAATTAATCCGCCTCCCACTCCTTCTATATTGTCTTTCCCGTCTGAAGCTACTGATGCAAAAACTGCGCCTTTGGGAATACTGTCGATCGCTCCCATCGCCGTTTCTAAATTTCTTCCTCCTTTTCCTTTGTGCTTCACATAAACTATCGTTTCTCCTCCACCGACAAAAGCGACTTTTCCTCTTTCCGTTTTAAATTCGCCGATTATTTTTTTGGCAAGTTTTTTTGCTTCTCCCTTCAAATACATTCCGCAAACGCGCGTTTTGTATCCCCTTGCTTCTGCTTCTTTTTTCATCGCTTCAATCGCATCGCAATTACTTAGCAAAAGAATGTTTTTAACTTGCTCAAAATATTTTTTCTCTTTAGGTGTTTCTAAAAACGTTAATCCACTAATGCCATACTTCTTAGCAACTTTCAGAGCATCGGCTTTGCTTGTCCTGTCATAGAATGTCGGACCGGAAGACACCAAACTAACGTCCTTGAAAGGAACGTCTGAAAAAATAAGTCCCAACACATCCGCCGGATAAGCCAACTTCGCCAAATTTCCGCCGTGAATTTCCGAAATGTGTTTTCGGACTATGTTGATTTCTTTTATGTTTGCTCCTTTTCTGAAAAATTCCTCAATCACGCTTTTTAAATCCACGCAGGTCATTTTATGAGGAGCGCATAAAAGAGAAGATCCCCCTCCCGAAATAATGGCAATTACTAAATCTCCCTTTTTCGCTTTTTTTAAAACTGATACCAATTTTTTTGTTGCGGATATATTTCTTTCCGAAGGGTACGGATGTGTCCCTTCATAAGATTTAATTTTGTCGAAAATTCCTTCTCTCTCGCCTACAACGACCCCTTCCGTTATCCGATGTCTTAAAAGCCCGGAAATGTACTTGGCTGTTCCGTAGGAAGCTTTCCCTCCCCCGACAACGTATACATTCTCGTATTTTGAGAGATCTACTTTGTTTCCGTTGACTAAAAGGACGTCTTTCTGGAGCCGTAGCTTGTTTTCGAGGACTTTCTCCGGCAAAGAGGCGTCAATTCCCGCTTCTACTATCCTCAAAACATCTCTTCTTAAAGGCGTTTTCGCGATTTTTTGGTAATTGGTTATAAACACTCGTTTTCATTTTAAACCAAAACGAGTTATGCACATAACCTTAAAAGCTATAATTAACGTATAAGAAAGGTCACAAGGCAAAATAAAAGTCCCATGGCAAAAAAGAGAAAAACAGCCAAGAAAGGCAAGAAGAGATAGTCTTCTTCCTTCTTGAAGAAGGTATATGTGAGCCCCGCCTCCTTTTAAAAGAGGCGGGTTTCTTTTAACTTAACAAATTTAAATTGTCTCCTTCCGAAGTTTTATTTCTTTTCTCATAACCGCACTTCACGCATTTGTGCGTTATAAGAAATTCGTCTTTTATCCATTCCAACTTTGTCGGTTCCATCCGTCCCCTGCATTCTGATTTTCTGTCTCCCGGATCTATATCCACGTGTTTGCTCCACAAACATGATGGGCAATGATTCGTATACCCGTTTCCTTTAACTTCCTCTCCGCAATTCTCGCAAACAAAATTTTCTTTAGTTCGTATGAAAGTCATTTGATCTAGCAAGAAAATATTTGCGGGTTCTTAGAGACCGGCCCAAGCGGCCTTGGAGCGGGAACCCGCAAATATTTTCTTGCATTAGGTTGTCGGGCTGCCGAGAATCGAACTCGGTCTTTACGCACCCGAAGCGCACGTACTACCGGTATACTACAGCCCGATGAAAATACTATAGACTCGCCCTAATCAATAATACAACTGTCTGTTGCGTTGCGAAGCAGTGCAAAAAACACCGAAACATACGTACTCGCTGGTTACTACAGCCTGATAAGAATCACTATACTTTATACTTTCTCTTTATTTCTTCTTCAACTTCTCCCTCAAACTCCATCTTCGCCTCCTTCGCTTTCTTCGCCATTTTCACAAGTTCGCTTTCTTGTAAGCTGTTCAATTCGTCCGCTCTCTTCAATAACGATTCTTCCTCGTTCTTATCCGGTTCATCAAGAACTTCTTCAAGCAATATTCCGAGTATCATTCCCACTTTCGGTCCGGGCGAAATTTTCAAGTGTTCCATAAGTTTAGTTCCGTCCAGTTTTAACATCTTGGGACTTATGGGATCGCGTTTGACTTTATCAATCATGAACCGCAAGTGTCTCGTTTTGTAAGGCACTGCTTTCGGTACTCCGGAACCGATCCTGTCCGCTTCTCGGATTTTTAATAAATCTCCGATGTTTTCTTCCCCGACTCGGCTTATAAAACGCCTCACGCCTGCCTCCGTTACTTCGCCCACGTTGTAATAAAAAAGATGATGTCTAACAAGGTGCGTTACCCTATCGGTAATTTCTTTGGAAAACTTGAGCCTTTCCATTATTTTCTTCGTCATTCTTGCTCCGATTACCTCGTGCGCATGGAAAGTGGCCTCCGGTCCTTCTCCTTCTTTCGCTTTCGGTTTTCCAACGTCGTGTAAAAGCGCCGCCAAACGAACTTCAAAAGAGGCTTTGTCTTTTGCCGCATAATCAAGCGCTCGCAGATTATGTTCCCAAACGGTGTATATATGGTGTTTGTTTTGAGTTACCCCTATTCCTTCCGTAAGTTCCGGTATAATGTGCTTCAAAAGTCCCGATTTCTCCAGCGTGACTACCCCCCAGGCCGGACCGCTTCCTTCGCTCATTATCATTTTCACGAATTCGTCCCTTATTCTCTCTTCGGCTATTTGTGCAAGTAAGTCGGAGTTTTTAACGATAGCCGTAAAAGTTTCAGGCTCTACATCAAATCCCAATTCGGCCGCAAAACGGACGGCGCGCATAAGACGAAGCGCGTCTTCTTTGAATCTTAAAGTCGGATCTCCGACCGTTTTTATCAGTTTCTTTTTAATGTCTTCCTGTCCCGAAAACGGGTCTTCTATTTTTCCTTGGAGGGTTAATGCTATGGCATTGACCGTAAAGTCCCTCCGGGAAAGATCTTCAATGATCGTCTTCGCGAATTTCACTTCGTCCGGATGACGATAATCGGAATAACGTCCTTCTTTTCTAAAAGTGGTGACTTCAACCACGGAAACGGTTTTGTCTTCCGAACGGGTTTTAACTCCCACCGTTCCGAACTGATTCTCATACACGCTATCCGGAAAACACTCTTGTATCTCTTCCGGTTCGGCAGACGTTGCCACGTCCCAATCTTTCGGTTCGCGCTCCATGATGACGTCCCTCACTGCTCCGCCCACTGCGTACGCCAAATGCCCTTTGTTCTCTAGAGCAGTAATAATGTCTTTTACTTCTTTTGGAATTTTTCCTTTCAAGTTCATCGGCGTTTGCGCGCCTTGCAGGAGTCGAACCCGCAACCTTCTGGTTCGAAGCCAGACGCTCTATCCATTGAGCTAAAGGCGCATAATATTACTCTAGATTTAAAATGTTTGCTTTACAAATGTCCAAATTTTTATTGAAAACAAGTTAAAAATAAGTTATATTCGTTCTGTCTAAAACATCGGTGGATCGCTAGCTCAACTGGCAGAGCAGACGCCTCTTAAGCGTAAGGTTCTGGGTTCGATTCCCAGGCGGTCCACAATTTATAGTTTGGGAATCGAACGCCGGACTGAAGATTCGCCCTTTTGCGAGCGACGGTGAGTAAAAGAGTTGGAGGGATTCCCAGGCGGTCCACAAAAATTTTTCAAACAAAAAACGGGCAATGCCCGTTTTCAATTCTCTTCAAACTCGCGTAATTTCATCTTGCGAAGTTCTCGCAATATTTCCTGTCCCTTTTCCTCCGCAAGACGTCTTGCCGTATCAATTGGTGCCCTCTCAAAAAAATGGAGCGTGTATGCCGCCACCAAAAGTCTTACGGCAAGTTTTTCGGTATCAAGGGTGTCCGCATAGTCTGGAGTCAAAGCGTAAAAACCGATATAAGTATCTTCTTCAGTTTCAACAACGGCCGCATCATTCGTTTTCCGTTCTTTTGACTCCGTAAAAAAGATATGCCTTATCTTGTCGTCCATCATCATCGCTTCTTTAAGAGAACGCCTTCTAATCCAATCCTTCGCCAGTTCAACTTTTTCACGAAACGGTTTACTGATTGGGAAAAAGTCCATTCTGCTCGTCGTAGTAGACTCCATCAGGGAACACCTCCTCTCTTTTTCAATTATCAAAGAAATTAACTTTAGGCAATTAGACCACGCTTGGAAAAATTAATCAAATAAAAAGAGGGATTACTCCCTCTTTGTCTCCGATAGAAAATTCGGATTCAACCCGCTGTGATCTATTATAAGACCCTTTACCGCCTTTTTCCCGGCTTCTCCGAGTCTTTCTTCCATGGTTCCCATGGCCGTAACGGGATGCTTCCCATTGTAAGCTTCCGCGATGATTATTCCCGCGGCCTGTATTCTTGCGGATAACTCTTCCTCGGTTGCCGTAAGCACGTAGCCCACCTCGAGCTCCATGTAGCCGACGAGGGGCCCGTCGTTATCCAGGTATAGCGTTCCCGATGAGGTTGGCTTGCTTATCGTGGTTACGAGAGAAATATTGAGTATTGCCCCCGTTCCTTCCTTTCCCGCCGCCTGAAGACGGTAGAGTAGAGAAAGCGCTTTTTCGTAAGCGGCCGGCTCATCGCTCTTGGACACAAGAGCGTAGGCACGTTGTGCCATTGCCATGTGAATTACCTCCCTTCCTATCTAGTTCTTAAAAAACAGGTTTATTTCGGTAGGAGTAAACCACAAAAAATGAAACCCTTCAAGATTTTCGCTAAAATCAAAGTTGTGGCAGTCGACGAACTCAAAATAAGCACTCCTCTTAAATCCATTAAAGGCGTTCCTCCAGGAACGGCGAAAAAACTGGAAGAGATCGGCATAAAAACCGCGGGAGATTTATTGTTGTCTTTTCCCGTGAGATACGAGGATTGGATAAATCCGGAAACTCCGGGAAAATTTTCCATCGGTGAAAACATCGTCGTAAGAGCTCGCGTAAATAAATCTTTCACTAAAAGAATATGGCAAAGAAAGCTGTCCATCACGGAAGCCGAGCTTCAAGGAGAAAACGGCGTAAAAATTAAAGCCGTTTGGTTCAATCAGCCTTACGTAAGATACGGCTTTGGCGACGGAGACGAAATAGTCGCTTCCGGAAAAATAATGGAACGGCAAAGAGGTCTTGTTCTTTGGAATCCCGTGTATGAAGTGGTTGGAAAAGAAAATTCTAAATCCGCTAGTCGGATTGGTTCCATTATCCCCGTTTACATCCGGCCAAAAGGCGTAAGTTCGGCGATGATGCAACGCATCGCCGGAAAAATCATCTCTCTCGCCGATTCGTTTACGGAATTCATTCCGGAAAAAATCCGCTTGGCCGAGCAACTCCCCGAAATCTCGGTTTGCATCCGCAAAGCCCATTTCCCGGAAAACATGAAAGATGGAGCTTTCGCCAGAAAACGGTTTTCTTTTGAAACCCTTTTCCTGATCCAACTTCTAAACCGAGTAAGCCGGCAGAAACTCATGGAAATGAAGGCGCCAGTCATTCCTTTTGACGCGGAAGAAATTAAGCAAATGCTTTCGCTTCTCCCTTACGAACTGACCTTCTCGCAAAAGAAATCCCTCTTTCAGATTCTTTCCGATATGTCTTCCGGCCATCCGATGAACAGACTCCTGCAAGGAGACGTCGGTTCGGGTAAAACGGTCGTTGCCGCGATCGCGGCTATTGTGGCGGCAAAAAGAGGATACCAATCGGCCATCATGGCGCCGACCGAAATCCTTGCCGTTCAGCATTATGAAACAATTAAAAAACTGTTTTCTCTTTCCGGAATAACTCTCGGGCTTTTCACTTCGGGAGAAGCAAAAGTATTTATGGAGGAATGTTTGGAATCGGACGTTAAAAAATCGGAAATGGCTGATATGCTTTCCCGCAAAAAAATAAATATTGTTGTCGGCACTCACGCCTTGATTGCAAAAAGGCAAACCGGACCCGTTCTTGATCCTGAGTCTTTGGGGTTGGTTGTCGTTGACGAACAGCATCGTTTCGGAGTTTCCGAAAGAGCGCATCTGGCAAAAGGCAATGCCGGAACTTTACCTCATTTTTTAAGTATGTCCGCGACTCCCATTCCGAGAACTATGGCTATCGCCCTTTTCGGCGATTTGGATATGTCTTTTATTGACGAACTTCCCAAGGGCCGGAAAAAGATCGTTACCAAATGGGTTTCTCCGCAAAACAGAAATAAAGCTTACGCTTTCATAAGAAGCGAATTGGCAAAAGGAAGGCAAGCATTCGTTATCTGTCCCAAGATAGAAACACGTGAAATTAATAATGAAGAAATAAATCCGGTCTTCCGCGCTTCATGGGATAACGTTAAAAACGTAAAAGAAGAATACGATCGCCTTTCATCTCACGTTTTTCCCGGCGAAAAGATCGGAATGCTTCACGGGAAAATGCCCGCCAAGGAAAAAGAAAAAATAATGGGAGCTTTCAAAAAAGGAGATCTATCCGTTCTTGTTTGCACTTCAGTCGTGGAAGTGGGCATAGACGTACCGAACGCGAGCATTATGGTCATTGAAGACGCCGATCGCTTCGGTCTTGCCCAGCTTTATCAGTTTAAAGGAAGGGTCGGTCGCGGAGAGCACCAGTCATATTGTCTGCTTTTCTCCGCCGCCTCCACGGATATTGCCAAAAACCGTCTTACGGCCCTCTCCGAAGCCAAAAACGGGCTTGAACTTGCCGAAAAAGATTTAGCCCTTCGAGGTCCCGGCGAATTTTTGGGCAACAGCCAAAAAGGGCTTCCTGACATCACGATGAAAGCCCTTGAGAACAAAGAACTGGTTAAAAGGAGTCGCGAAGCCGTAGATATTATTATGGAAAGCGGTCTACGTCTCCAGGAATTCGCCCCCCTTAAATCCAAATTGGATTCGTTGAGAGAACAGTTTCATTTAGAGTAGACTAGGCGTATGGATATCGTCGTAGGTATTGATTCAATTAAAACCGTCCCCGAAATAAAGCCCTTAGTTGACGCCGGCGCGGAAGAATTCTTCTGCGGGTACATTCCTGAATATTGGTCAAAAGAATACGAATGGGAAATAGCGCCTAATCGCCGTTCTTATAAGGAATATAACTACGCTTCCCTTGAAGACTTAAGTCTGGTTGCGGACTCTGTTCACAAACTGCATAAGAAAATTATGCTTACCGTTAACGAGCACGAGTATCCTCCCGAAAGGATGGGCTTATCCATCCGCATGGTTAAAGAAACGCTCCCCCTGCGTTTTGACAGCGTCATTGTTTCAAACATCGCGCTCGCGTTAGAGCTAAGAGAAGCTGGCGTCGATACGCCTTTTCATGTAAGCATCGGCGGACTCGCGAATAATTACGAGGCCGTCCGGTTCTGGAACAAGCACGTTCTAAATATTCGCCGATTTATTCTCCCCCGAGATATAACCGTCTCGGAAATCAAATCCTTGGCCGAAAAAGGCCGCGACGACGGAGTAACCTTTGAAGTATTCGGCATAGGGAACATCTGCGCTTTTAGTGACGGCTATTGTCTCACCTGGCACTCGTCCCGGACTCCCAGCTTCTGCACCTGGTTTTTGAACGGAGAGAGGAAACTTATAAGCATTACGGACGAGATTGGTAAAAGCGTTTCATTAAAAACCACAGTGGATTTCAGAGGGCCAAGCTTTGATTCCGAACGTGATAAATTTCTTGATTCTCAAGTTCGCACCTGCGGACTTTGTGCCGTTCCCCTTTTCAAAGAATGGGGAATTTCTGCCATCAAAGTACCTACTCGCGGCGAAAATAATCGAGCCGTGCTTATTCCTCTCGTTAAGCAGGCAATGGAATTGAAATTACCGGAAGATTGTAAAAAAATCATCGGTTCCGAAAATTTCTGTTCCGGCGCTCGCTGTTACTATAACTATCCATCCGAAAGAAATGTTTGAAAATTGGGATAAAGAAATATGCATCGCCCTTCCTTCCCTTAACGATTTAAGACTTTTTATGGAAAACAAACCGTTGAGAGGTTCTCCGCAAGAACTGAGGACTCTTTCGGAGACAAGAACGTTCTTGCAAAAAGCTACCCGAGTTTATTTCGGCCACGAAACCTGTGCTCGTCGGCTTCCTCAAAGAAACGAAATAATTGAGGCTTTTTCTTTATGCTTATCGTCCGAAAAAGAAATGTCTTTGGTCCTGCCTTACATGGGAGAACGAAACGTCAAGTCCATTATTTCCGCTATTGAAGTCTTTTCCTCTCTAAATCCCGGCGAAGAAATAATTACAAGCGATTTCGGAATCATTAATTTTATTAAAGAGAAAAATGTTCCCGTAAAAATCATCCTCGGCCGATTACTTGGAAGATTAAAAAGAGACCCTCTCTTTACTCTCTCTTCAGAAAAATCTCATAGAGAATCATCGCGCAGTTCTTTCTCCGTTCCCTCTTTTGCAAATTTCTTTCTTGCTTTAGGTATATCCCGCGCGGGCTTTGATTCCCTCCCGCAAGGAATAGACGTATCCGATGTTTCTCGTTTTGAATTTGACGCTTATTGGCCGTGGGTTTACGTCACAAGCGGCCGCGGATGCCAACTTTTAGGCGCAAATGATTTCACCAAAGGAAAGTACCCGTTTGAGGCGCCTTGTAACAAAGAATGCTTGATTTCCGTATTGGAATCGGAAAAGAAAGGCAATTTTTACACGATTCAAAAAGGAAACGCCGTTTGGATGGAAATTCTACATCCAGGGAAATTATCGGGTAACTTCACAAGACTCATATACGAGCCCGTCATCCCTGCTTGAGTTCAGACCTTATCCAGAAGAATAAAAATATATGTGGACGAGCCTTAGGCTTGGCCTAGCGGCTCTGAGCAGATTCGTCTACACATTTCTTTATAACTTCCATTTGTTCTCTACTCTTCTACGCTTATCGCCTTCATTAAGCATCCTCCTGCCGCCCTTTTTGCGCATTCCACATCTGCCGTTTCAAGCGTCCATAAATCCCCCTCTCTTTTTCCCGCTTTTAACGCCACTTTAAGCGTACTCATATCCATTTCAAACATTTGAGAGCATGCGGTAATGCACGATCCGCAAGCAACGCACATATCAAGATTTAAAGTTATCTTTGCCATTTATTAATTAATTTTAGTTCAGTCTCTCTTTGATGCAATATGTCCTCTTATTGCCTCCTCCCATGTTATCCTCTTCTTTCCCTCCGGTATCCCCGCTTTTTTTAGCTTTTCCGTTTCTTTACGGATCTCATCCACGTCATTTTTAAATATTAGGCATGGCTGGATTATTTCTAAAAGCGAAAAACCTTTGTGCGTTATTGCCTTTTCCAGAGCTTTTTCTAAAAAATCAGGCGCAAGCGCCGAAGCGCGAATCGTAAACGTCGCTCCCGCATCCTGCGAAAGTCTTATGGCATCGATCGGTATCCCGAAACTCGTTTCGTTTGTCGCCGTCGGTTGCCCCTTGGTAAGGGCAAATACCCTGTTGTTCGCAACGATCATCGTTACTCCCACGTTTCTTCTTGCCGAATGTATCAAGTGATTCATTCCCTCGTTGTACGTTCCTCCGTCTCCTCCGAATCCGATTACCGTAAGCTCCGGTCTTGCCGCTTTTATTCCCGTCGCCACCGGCAACACTCGTCCGTGCAAAGCGTAAACGGCAGAGACGTTTATGTAATCGTAGATCTTCGCTCCGCACCCGATATCCGTAACAAGAACCGTTTTATTCAGATCTATTTTATTCTCGTCGTGGAGTTTTCTTAACGTTTTCTTTAACGTCGCAAGCGTTACGAAATTAAGGCACCCCGGGCACCATGTATTTTTCTCTGTTGTATTTATGTTTTGCGGTTCTTTTTTCATTTAAAAAATTTGATTATGTCGTCCGGCGTAAATGGTCTGCCGTCATAACGCAAAAAACTTTTTTTCGCGCTGACTCCGCAATTTTCTCTTATTATGTCTTTCAGTTGTCCAGTCGCGTTATTTTCAACCGTGTAAAATTCGCCCTTTAAGGCTTTCGCCAATTCATTTTCGGGAAAAGGCGCAAGCCTATTGATCTGAATCGCTTTGAATCCTTTAAGCATCGGCAAAGCGTCAAGGATCGCTCCCTTTGGCGAACCCGCAAACACGATTATTTTTTCTCCCTTTCCATAGACCGAGATTCCAGAGAATTTTGTGAGTTCTTTTTTAAGAGTTTCTAGTTTGCGGAGCCTCTTATCGTTCATCTTTTTTATAATCACCGGGTCTTCTGTCGTGTGGCCGAATTCGTCATGCTCGTAGCTTGCCGCGCGGAAAATTTGCCCTCCTCCGGGTATTATGGCCGGTGAAATACCGTCTTTGGTAAAAGCGTAGCTTTGATAACCATCGCTCGCTTTTTCGGATAAAACCGCAGCCCTTGGAAGCGTGCTTTTTAGCGTTTTATGCGTGGAATAGCTCTCGGCAATGTGTTTATCGGAAATTACAAACGCTGGTATTCTGTACTTATTAGCGAAATAGAACGCTTCTCTTGTCGCTTTATACGCGTCTTCCTCGTCTCCCGGGATTAAAACCAAACGCGGAAATTCTCCGGGAGCCATATTCAATACAAATTTCAAATCTCCTTGCGCCGTATAAGTCGGCACGCCGGTTGAAGGCCCCATTCTCTGGGCCGCGTAAAATACCGCCGGCAATTCGGCCATTCCGGCAAAGCTTACCGCTTCGCTCATAAGCGCGATCCCTCCTCCCGAACTCCCCGTCATGGCTGGTACGCCCGCATAGTTTGCCCCGAGTATCGCGTTCGCGGCTGCGATTTCATCTTCCATTTGCTCCACTAATATTTTCTTTTCTCTCTTCTGCCTTTCCAGTTCGGCAAATACTCCTGTCGCCGGAGTCATCGGATAGTAAAAAGCCATTTTCAGCCCCGAATCCAAAGCCGCTTTGGCAACGGCATGGTTTCCGTCAGAAAGTTCTAATGAAACACCGGTTTTCAAAACCTCCAAATTGACCCCCTTAACATCTTTAGAATAACCATATTCAAACGCCCTGATGGCGCTTTCGCCGATTTCCTTTCTTAAAATCCCGACTCCTGAACTTTTCGGAATTGAAAAATATTTTAAGAGCATCCCGAGCAGAACATTATTCACGAAGTGTTTATCACCTTCTTTCAAATCTATGTCCTTTGCCGCAAAAATCATTCCCTCTTTCCGAATCACTTTCTCATGGCCCAAAACGGACTTTTCGTCTAACGCCACGAGTACGTCCGCCTTTTCATCGTGACTTCTAACTACATCTCGCGAAAAAGTAACAATGCTGAAATTATGCCCTCCGCGAATAAGCGATGAGTAATCGCGATATATGAAGCACGAATAGCCTAATAAAGCGACGATTTTCCCAAAAATAACCGCCGTCCGGTCAATGCCTTGTCCGGCCTCGCCCGCAAAAATAACCGTTCTTCTCACTTTGAGGATTTTACCTCCTCTCTCATGGCAATTCCAAAGGCCTTCCATTCTCCGGATGGAAGCAACGCGACGTTGGCCGACACCTTCTTTCCCGTCTTAACGGCCGCAAGAGTAATATCCTCGGCTTTTTTCCCGGTCTTGCCGCCAATTGTTATTTTTATAACGGCGGGCGGAAAATCCTTGTCAAACAAAAGTTTTACTTTGTCCTTCCCTTCCTTTACGGTAATCGCGTTTTTACTTATCGTATCCACTTTTCCTCTCACCTGCGCCGAAAAATTTTCAAAAATGGATAAATTAAGAGCTCTGGAGAACGAATCTATTCTCGGGTCTTTTTTAGCTTTCTTGGTTTGAGACATTATCCGGCTTTTTTGGGACTAAGGCGTCCGGGCCTTTTTCTTCAATGGCTTTCTTCAAGTTATCCAGATACGATCTACTTAAATTAAACGCCGGCGGTTCATATAGGTGAGTTTTTCTTATTTTTTCAAGCGTTTTTTGGAGTACGTCTATCGTATCCATAAGCGTTAGTTGCGCCTTCACGATTCCGTTCGTCATTTTGACGTTTGTGGAAATATTATGATTTTTGATCGTAGCCTCGTTCCAGTTGTGAATGATCAAAAGATAACTCGCCGAAAGGTCTCGAAATATCGGCTCAATCGGTTTCTCAAGCGCAATGTTCGCAAAAACGCGCGCCATTTCCGCTGCCATATTCATCTCTTCGGAAGTCGGCACAACGTTTCCCCCGTTTATAACGGTTGTAAGTTGTTCCGTCATAAAATTGAGGGTTCTTTTTATATTGCTGACATGCTGGGAAGCGAATATGCGCTTTAGATCATCCTCGTAATTTAAAATACGCTCAACTTGAGATTTGCTGGCTTGCAGAGTGTTAGTTATTTGGTTTTCCATTTTGTTTTTTTCAGAGTGTTATATGGCTAAATGATACGGCTCGGGTTTATTCGTGTCAAAATCAGTATCCGAGCATTTTCGCTAGTTCTTGGAGTACGTCTGCTTTCCCTTGACCCACTCTCGCAAGTACGGGCTCTAACATGCCGAGTTCTTTATAGGCCTTAATCATTGAAGCCACTTTTATGTGCTCCATCTGGCAAACGGAAGGAATAGGCGTAAACGGGTCCCCGGTAACTTCTAATTGGCTTCCCAAACACCCGAACGAACACAAAGTCTTCAGAAGGCACTGTTCGCAATAAGGCTGGGTACTCGCGTCAAAAGAATATATGGCGACCATCATATCTACGTTCTTTGATTCAAAACTCGTTATTTTGCCGTTTTCTACCTTAAATTTGCCGAAGTTAAAGGGCGAATAAGACGTTCTATGGCACGGCACAAGAGACAGATCCCCGAGTCTCAAAACCAAATTTGATTGAATGGAACATCCGATTCCTCTCCCGATGGTCGTCAAAGGGTTCCTTAAAATGTTGTATCCTCCATCAAAGAGAAAATCTAAATACGTGCCTACGTCTCCATGGCAAGGATTGTCAAAAGTCCAATGGATCAAAAATTCCACAAACTTCCCCAAATCCGCCATCTGCCTTTCGGTCCATTCCACGTTCCGAACTTCTAAAAGATAGATATTTTTCCACGGCAGCCGATGCTTTGAAAAATTTTCTTGGAACCACAACCAATTCTTCTGCCAGTCTTCAATATGCTCCGAGTAGACCATCGGATGAAACCCCGTTCCCCATTTTTTGGAAAATTCAAAAACTTTGTCGTAATAAGCGTCGTCCCTTATCTCTTTCCCGCTCTTAAAAGGTCTGTTTACTTCGCAGTATTTCCCGTCAAATGATGAGGAAAGTCCTATAGGTAGACCAACTTCTTTGGCCTTAGTAAGTAAATCCTCTACCTTTTTTGTGAGGTCAGACGAGAGTATAAAAGTAAAGTTTGTTGGCACCACTATGTATTCCGGCTTTTTTTCTTTGTCCTTATAGTTGTCAAGGATCATATTTATCGCCTTCCAACCTGCGTCTTGGATAAATACTTCTCCCGAGAATATTTCTATGTGTTCCGGCACGTATTCTTTCTCGTTCAACCAATCCAAAAGCATTTTTAAATTTTTAAGAAGTGTTTCCCCGTCTTGATGTTCGTGCGGATACAGTTTTTCTCCAAACCGTTGCAGATAACAGTATTTACACTTTAAGTTGCATTTGTCGTTAAAGAAAAGCTCTAACGATTTAAAATTCTCGCTTTCTTTAAGCTCGGGATGTTTAAATCCCTTGAAGAAGCTGTGATTCAAGAACGATTCTACTAACTGATTGTTTTCTTCCTGGTATGTCATACGATTTTTATTATTTCCCTGAAGGCTCCGTTCCCGAACATTCTTATGAGCGACACGGGCGTAAGTTGAAGCGTCCCCGTGTTTAAAACCGCCTCCATCGGGCACGAATGCGCGGTTGCCATAAAAAGCGTAAATAAACTCATATAATCTTTGTTTTCCAAAAACAATGGGTCGGCTTGCCCCGCGAGAGCAAGCTCCTTTGTCATCACCTCGATTGAAGAAAGTTTAATCGCCCAGAAGTCATGATACCCTCTTAAAATATAATCAAAGTTCTGGAGTTTCAGTTCATCGTCAACCGAAGGCATATACCACTCTCTCAAATGGTCTACGAGTCCTTGGTTAAAGATGGAAACATCCCAATTCTCTATTCCTTCCTTTTCCAATACCGCCCCCACATAACGCGGATCGTTTAAGTAAAAAGTTCGGTGGCAAATATGCAAACTGTCGCCTACTCCCACGTTTGAATCTCCCCCCGAACAGGTAAACATTCTTCTCTTTGGTCCTAATTCGTCCGAATAGTTTATTATTCTTGTTAGTCGATGCGAATAAGCGCTCTCGTAACCCTTGCTGTGTAGGGTTCTTAAATATTTAGCAAATAATTTTCCGTCCGCCGATGTAAATTTCCCCGGTACGGCAAGCGTGGGAATATATCCTCCCTCCCTCATTATGACGTTTGAAGACGTATTTATTTTTTTTATTTCCGCCTCCAAATCACGGAAAAAATTAATATATTCGTCAATTTTCTCCGGTTTTTCGGTCATCGCTTGGATATTTTCAATCGTGAGCGTCGGTTTCCAATGCAAATCAATATAAACGTTCGTCCCTTGCATTTCTTTCACGAAGTGAAGTATCGCCTCGGGGATTTTCTTGGCCGCCCCGGGAAACCGGTTCTCGTCCACGATAAATTCCGGCCCGTCGAGCGAAACCTGCAAATTCAATTTCAGTCCTCTTTTTTCAAGCTCCTTTGCAAAGTCAATGATCGGCTCGGGCATCACCATTGAAGTCGAAAAACCTATCTCTTTCGCCTTTGGAAAAAGTCTTTCTATATCGTCCAGTTTGTTTTTTAAAATAGGCAGAGTGAGCGCCGGTTCCGTTCCCCAAAAACTAAGGTGGGTCAGATTATCACCCACTATTTTTTTTAAATTTTCTAAAAACGTTCCGTCTTCTAATCCTTTAACGATATCGGCATGCACCGCCTGCATCGCCGGTACCTTTGGAATGTAACAGTACTTGCAGCTCAACGGGCATTGTCCGGTCGTTAAAAGTTCGGCCGCCTCAAATCTCATCCTCCTATTTTAGTTAAGGGGTTCCTCTATATCAACTTGACAGTCGCCACCCTTCCGTAGTTTTAGCGTAGGAGGGTCCGTCTCCGCCATAATCCTAATCAAGATAGGCCCGTAAAAATCAGAACCCAAATTCGTTTTCTAGTTTACCGTATAAATACTGGTTTCTAGTTTCTAGGCTAATAATTGCGATTGTGCGTTGCATTATACGGTCCCCAATGAGCGGTTTTATAGTTCGGATTATGAGTAGAATACTGGCTCGTATAGTCTCCTCCGTCGTGATTGCTATTATGAATGCTCAATACGCCCGCATTATGAGTTGCTCTAACCGTCGTATTAACGCTTGAATTATATGGGCTCCAGTTTGAACCGTAGTGAGTGGTATTGTTGTTTGTGTTGTGTGATATATAGTCGGGCGTATCATTATCCACATAATAATTTGCCCTTACTGTCGTATATACGTATCCGTTATACGGACTCCAGTGTGCGCCGTTATGGGTAGTATTCTGCGAAGAATATTGCGTATCATAATCGCTCCCGTCGTGTGTAGTATTATGAGTAGCTCGAACAGCACTATTATTGCCCGTGAATACCCCTGCATCTTGGTTTGTATAAACACCTGTATTAAAGCCTGAATAAACATAAGTTTTCGCTCCCACTTCTTCACTTGTGTGGTGCTGTCCCCAAAATTCAGCATCGGCAGTGCCATGATAACCAGAGTCTTGTCCTGTATAAACAGTTACATTATTTGCACTGTTTTGACTGCTATTATAAGTCGACCGTACCGTTGTGTTCTGCCCTGAGTAATGACTCGCTCTATCAGTGCTGTCTACCCCAGAATTATAAGTTGTATTAACACCCGCGTTGTGAGTTACACATTTTTTAGAATCTACCGTATTAACGTTCGTGCGAATTTCTAAAATATCCGCCGCATCAATGGAAGAACCCACTCCTATATTTTGTTGCCAAGTAAAAGCCATTTGTTTTCTATATTAATAAACGCTTCTCACCGTACTGTTATCCGTCCCGTCATAATTTGAGTGATGTGTTCCCTTGTGCGTCGTATATACCGTTCCGTTATACGGCCCCCAATAGGCGGCTCGAACAGTACCATTATGCGCGCTTAAATGAGTGGTATTATGCGTTGTTCTTACGCTTATGTAATCGGGCGCGTCGTTATCAACGTAATAAGCGCTCCTTACAGACGTATTAACGCCGTTGTTATAAGGACTCCAGTTTGAACCGTAATGGGTGGTATTATTTGTCGCCTGCGCTCCTATGTTGTCGGGACTGTCGTAATCGGCATTGTGCGCTGCTCTTACTGTTAAATTAACCGTTCCATTAAAAGGACCCCAATGCGCTGCTCGAACAGTGGTATTATGTGTAGTGTTCTCCTGTCCACATAGGCCAGATTGAAAAGCGGAGAAGTGCATAGTCTGAACAGTCACATAATCATTTACCTTTGCCGCAGAATCAGCAGCAATGTAATGGTAACAGTTAGTCATGAAATCATTCACATAATCCGACGCATCCACCGTTGCGTTGTAAGAGGTATAATGACCAGAATTGTGGGTTGATCTAACGGTTGTATTGGCCGTCGCATTAACTGTTGCATTATTACCGCTATTATGAGTTACATTTTCAGTAGAATTAACTCCGCTACAATGCGCCGTGTTGTGCGTCTTACACCAATTCGTATCGGCATAGTCCGTTACGTCCCTTAACTGCTGTGATTGAGCCGAAGTTATCGCCGAACCGCTTGATACGGGCAAAACCGTCCATCCTGGCCCCGAGCAGCTTGGCCTGGAAATTCCTAAAGCCGAATACACCGAATCGAGGTTTGTTTTAACCTCGTTATAGTCTTCGTCTTCAATTGGGCTTCCCGCGCTAAGCGAGCTCCAAGTAAACGCCATTTATCTTTCTTTTTTTTAAAAAAATTAACCAACTACCGAATTCTCATCTACGTTCGCTCCCGTATCATACGAGTTATAAACTCCCGAGTCATGAACGTTGTGATAACCCGTATTCTCCGATGCGTTATGGTTCGGACAAGCCGGTCCGTTAGCAGGCGTTTCCGCTTCTGACTGCGCAGGCTTTGGATTCTCCGATTGCGAAGTCACCGGCTGTGGAACAGGCGTTGATTGCGCTGGTTGTGAAGTTTCCGTTTTTGCGTCGCCCGTATCGTCCCCTATTAATTTCCATTCAAACGCCATTATCTTTTTTTTATTTTCTTTTTTGATTGACCTTTCTTTGTCTCGCAGCAAAAACAATCTATGTGGGCCGGGATCAGATCGGTTCCTTTCGCGGTTACTCTCCTGACATAAAGCGCAATTCCGTCTCCGGGCTTAAAACGCGCTCCGCAAACGGCGCATTCTTTTTCCTCAAAATGAACGTCCGTGTAATAAACTATCCCGTGAATTTCGGTCGCGTCTATGCGTCCCGAATTCTTGATCGGTTTGCTGTCCATATCCAGCCTGTTTTTGGATATTTTAATTGCCATTTTAGTCTTTTTCTAAAATAAATATTTCTTCTCCCGTTCTCTTATCAATGAAAGCCACTTGCTTGTCGTCCTCAATCATATTTACTTTGTCCCCGAACGTTTTTTGGCTTTCTTTTTTCTTCGGCAAAGCGGAAACGGGAGCCGCTAAAGCCGTTAGTTTATTCCCGAAAAGTTTTGCCGCTACGAGCGCAATTCCGCCAAAAGCCAAGAGCTTCAGAAATTTTCTTCTTTTTTCGTTTGTCTTATTTTTTGCCTTCATTGTCTTTCATCAAGTCTTTGACTTCCTTCTCCGCCTCTAGCTTTCCTTTCTTGAATTCAGCCGAAGCGCGACCGGCCGACCTCGCAAGCTCGGCTATTTTTTTGCCGCCAAAGAAAACAATTATTGCAAGAACAACTATTATCGCTAGTTCTGTGAAACCCATTTTATTTTTTATCCTTTTTAGTTTGTTTTCGACCGTTACCACCCGCGACCGAGCCTACAAAATAAAGTCCGGTCAAGGGCAATGAAAGCATTATCATCGTAACCCCGCTTCCATCTGGCGTAATTATAGCAGACACGATTAGAAAAATTAAGAAAGCGTAACGCCAGTTTTTCTTCCACATGGCTCTATTAGTAACCCCTACGAAATTCAGGATTCCCATCGCCACGGGCAGAAGAAACATTATCCCGCAGGCGAAGGTGAATCCAAGCGTAAAAACGGCAAAATCGGATACGGAAAAGAAGGGTTTTGCTCCGATATTCCCCGCATATTCGTAAAGGATTTTAAAAGTGGGCGGCAAGATTATGAAATAGCCGAATACCGCCCCCGCCGCGAAAAGAAATGCCGCCGGTAAAAACAATTTTCGTAACGTTCTTCTTTCTTTGTCGTAAAGCGCCCCCGAAATGTATTTGGCTAGCCTGTAAAAGAAAAAAGGCGAAGTGAGAATAAAAGAGATCATAAGCGCGATGCCCACTTGCACCACGAACGCCGAAACCGGCTCGGTAACGATAAATTCCACTTCCTTCGGCACGAGCATGCTTTTCATTTGCAAGAATGCCTCCGCCGCGATCGTTTTACCTTCTAAAACAGGTACCGAAAAAAATCCTATTCCCAAAACCCCGAATATATAAACCCACGGAATAAAAATTCTTTTTAGTTCCTTCAACTCGTCCCAAACAAAAGCCATCAATTCAATTTTACACTATTTTTTTCCAACCCCCTTTACGTTTTGTACTGTTGTTGTTTTGAGGAAACTGTCGGAGGGCTTTTGGTGCGGTCCCGATTTTTTTAAAAAATCGGGCAAAAGCCCGAGAGGTAGACGGCTCTTCTCGCTGGAGACAGAGAACGTCGGTTCTGAAAAACGGCAACAGACAAAACTATGTTCCTTCGTCTAGAACAAGCACTTGCGCTCCCGCGCTATCATAAATTCCCATAGACGTAGTGCTTATGGGCCGTATCGTAAACGAGCTTACACCGCTCTTAAATCCGATATTTGAGGGGAAAAGATAAATACCTCCTCCCGTGTTGTCCCCGAACGTTCCCGCAGAAACATTCGCCGCGTTTACGGTAGAACTGCTGGCAGCCGTTGTCTGGGTTGTTCCATCAGGAAACCTAAACCCGCCGGTAGTTGATTGGATCCAACCCGCTACGGACAATTTATATGAAGGACTGGCAGTACCTATACCGACGCGACCGTTATCGTAACTTGCTCCGCCGCCCAAGATGGTCATTATCACATTATCATTCGCCGCCGCCCCTCCTCCCGTCTCGGTGTCCGTATTTTGAATTCTAAAGGAGATCGAACCTACCGCCTCGTCATTTTTGTAATAGAAATTTGTTGTGCCGTCCGTTATCCCGATATTTATCCGCTCGCTATCGGTTCCATTGCGCGAAATCACAAGAGGCCTCGTATCCGTCGTCGTATTAATCCAAACTCCGCCTGTGTTCTTTATAAGAATGGAACTTGCTGGAGCATTCTGTTCCGCCGTTACCGCTCCTCCTCCCGTTGCCGGATTAGCTGCTGGATTGGTCCAAGCCAAAACCGGCGCCGCAGAAAATACAGCGATCCCCATAACGGCGAAAATCAAAAACGCGATCTTCCTCATCCGATTTAATTATATCATTCTCATTTACTAGTTGGGTGTGGATGATTTAACCACGATGTACCCTTTTGCTTGAGAGTCCAATCCTCCGCACGATTCGCAATAATAAACGTGTGTTCCTTCCGTTTCCGCCCTAAATTCAATTGTCTTTGTTTCTCCTCTCCTCATCCTCTGACTTAACCCGTAATCCGGAACGACCACGTCATAATCATCGTCTACCGCCGTGAAATTAATGTGTACCGTGTCGTTCTTATTTACCGAAACTATGGACGGCGTAAATTTCTCTTTCTCTACGCTGACAAGAAAAGATCTGATTTGTTCGCTCGCCCCTTCTACCGCTTCTCTTACGGAGACTGGAACGGCAACCGATTCATTTGAGGGCGTTTCTCCCATCTCCGGCACCGGAATGTTTTCAAGTTCTTCAAGAAAAGCGTCTCCCGTTGATTCTCCGCCCAATTTTCCCCTGGAGTTATTGCCAAAATAATAAAGAATCCCGACCACAACGAGAAAAGCGAAAATAACTATCCCGCCGATAATAAAAATCCTCTTATTGCTCATTACCTAGTAATTATACAAAACCGGTTTTACTCTCGTAAATTTTCTCCTTTTCTTGCCTTCGGTGTTACCCAAAATCCAAGCCGGAATTTGCCGCCAAGCATCATTCTCGTTTGCGAATCAAGTCCCGGTATGGCGCTAAATACTATCAAGTTTATCGGTAACAACAGCCACTGCACGACAAATAAAAAGTAGTGATACCACCGGAAACCTTCCGGCTTCGGCGGCAGAATCGCAACCGAAATTATTGCCGAAGTGATGATACCCACGACCGCCAAGTTCATGAAAGTGCTTGTAAGTTGCGGCAACTGATACGAAAGAATCGTCTTGTTAAAACTTTCGCCTCCGAGAATAAGAGGCAACCTGCCGAGCAAAAGAATTATCAAGGCGTTAGTCGCCCATCCCCAATAAATATCTATGTGTTGATACACCCAATATATTTTCTGTCGGATGGCTATCTTTTTGTTTTTGATGAATCCTCCGAAAACGTATGGAATGTTTTCGCATCCCCACGCCCATCTTCTTTGTTGCTTGTAGATGTTTTTCATCGTTCGCCAAAAAGTCGGCGCCACGTTCGCATCCATTGATACGGGATAATTCAAAGGAATCGTTCTCCAGTCGCCGTTGTAATGCAAAAAACACTGCCAAAAAATAAGGGAATCTTCCGAAACGTGATTTGTCATCCAAAATCCGATTTCCACGAGCGCTTTGAAAGGCATTGAGTGCGATGAAAAAGTTATAAGCTTCTCCGGCCTGACCTGGCTCATTATGTTCCAAAAAGTCGTTGAAAAAGCCACGATCCGCGCAAATATCGGAGCTTCGTAAATATTGTTTATAAAAAACACAACCGGCTGGTAGCTGCTTCTATCTGGATATTCCGCCGTGAAGTAAGCGCAAGTCAGACGGCCGAAATAATCGGGAAAAACTTGCGTATCTATGTCAAAAGTGGAAACCAAAATATTCTCGTAAGGAATATTTTCTTTATCTATTACCTTCTCTTTTACGCTTCTCGCCGCCCAAGTTTCGTTTGATCCTTTTCCCGGAATCTCGTTCGGCAAATCGCTCGGATGTATAGTCGTAAAAAGTCTGAAAAATTTCCCGTCATATTCTTCTTTTATTTTATCTATTAGTTCTCTCGTCTCTTCTCCCGCTCTTTCTTCGCCGGAAAGAACCACGATAAACCGGTCTAGCGGATAATTCGTTTTCAAAAGCGAATTAAAACTCTCTCTCACGACGGACAAAGATTCCTTATACATGGGGAAAATCACAAGGTGATACATATCGCTCCACTTTTTCCCGTTTCTTTCTGGCAACTCTTTCGTTCGTTCCAGCCAGTTTATTTTTTGCGTCCTCTTCATTTCCCGATACCCGAAACCCAGGTGTATCGCAAAGTGAATCGTCCGAAGCAAGAAGTAGATGTCAAAAAGAATGATGAATATCGCCGTTTCAACGGGAAAAAGCCACGAAACGAAAAACATTGCGATTATGGTCGTCCAAGCAAGCGCCCCCGGCAGAATTTCAAAAAATCTTTGCACGCAGCCCTAAGGGGAATCGAACCCCTGTTACCAGGATGAAAACCTGATGTCCTAACCACTAGACGATAGGGCCCCATATATACGTCAAGAATATTGCCAAAAACCACCTGTTTTCGCAACTTATTGATAAATTCGCCAAATGATGGAAATTTTGAAAATCTGTAATTAGTGACGATCGTCACTAATTACAGATTACATAAAAAAATAAAACTCTTTTTTCGCAGATTCTAATTTTCCCTATACTCCTTTATTGCCTTCCTTAATGCCTGAACTGATAAATCGGCGCAGTGCATTTTAATAGGCGGTAAAGAACCAAGCGCGTGCTCAACGTCTTTAAATTCAATTTTTTCCGCCTCTTCCAAAGTTTTCCCCTTCGCAAGTTCGGTTATCATTGACGAGGTGGCAATCGCCGCGACACATCCTAAAGTTTCAAACCCGATATCTTTTATCACTCCGTCTTTAATCTTCAAATAAATCTTCATCATGTCCCCGCAAACGGGGTTTCCCACGTTTCCAACCGCTTCCGGATTTTCCAAAGCCCCCATATTTCTCGGGTTCTGAAAATGCTCCATTACTTCTTTTGAATACATATCTTTATTCTTCTTTTATCTCTCCCGTTTTCCTGTTCTTCTCACATCCCAAATCCGCGGGCAGTCCTCCGCGATCAAGCACGTCATCGCTATAAAACATGTTTGTTTCGGAAGAGGGTTGCTTTGCCGGTTCGCCGAAACTTCCGCTAACACTGCGAAGTTTTTCTATTATTCCCGGTAACACGGATATCACGTAATTTACGTCTTCCGCTGTCGTTCCTCTTCCCAAAGAAAATCTGATTGAACTGTGCGCGTCAAGATCGCTCATTCCCATCGCTTTCAAAACGTGCGAAGGAGATAAAGATTTTGCCGCGCAAGCCGAACCGGTTGAAACTGATATTCCGGCCTGGCTTAACATCACAAGTATTGCTTCTCCCTCGGCTCCTTCAAACCTGATATTCGCATTATTAGGCAACCTGTTTTCTTTCGGACCGTTCAATGCCGAACGAGATACCGAAGAAAGTATTCCGTCTATCAGCTTATCTCTTAAGACCCTTATTTCTTCGTTTTTTGCCGCGTAATCCTTAATTCTTGAGACGGCGCTTCCGAAACCGACTATTCCCGGCGTGTTATGCGTTCCCGCCCTTAATTTGTATTCCTGTTCTCCGCCGTCCATGAATTTCGCAAGCGGCGTTCCCTTCCTTACATAAAGCACTCCTATTCCTTTCGGCCCGTATATCTTGTGCGCTGAAATGGTAAGTAAATCCACCTGTAAGTTATTTACGTTGCAGTCCAGATAATTCGCCGCCTGAGCGGAATCCGAATGAAAATAAATTCTTTTTCTTCCCGTGGCATTCAACTCCGCTATCATTTTTCCGATTTCCCTGATCGGCTGTATCGCGCCGGTTTCGTTATTGGCATACATTACGGAAACAAGCGCCGTTTCGGGTCGAATAAGACTTTTTATTGTCTCTATGTTTACTCGACCGTCATTTTGAACCGGCACGAACGAAACTTCGGCAAGACCGTCTCTCGCAACTCTTTTCGCCGACTCAAGCACGCAATCATGTTCAATATCCGTCACTATTATGTGCGGCTTTCCTTCTCGCTCGTCCCATATTTTCCGGGACATCGCAATTCCTTTTACGACCGTATTGTTCCCTTCGGTCGCTCCACTTGTAAAAAGAATTTCCGAAGTATCACATCCCAAGAATTCGGCTATTTGTTGTCTCGCTTTTACGACCCCCTTTTGTGCCTCTTCGCCAAATTCGTGAACCGACGAAGGATTCCCGAAATTCTCGGAAAAATACGGCATCATCTCCGATAATACTTGACTGTCTACCGGCGCGGTTGCCGCATAGTCCATATATATCCTTTTCTCTTCCATTTTACTTATATATTCTTGCGTTTCCGCCCTATCGTCAAGAAATTGATTTTAGGGACGTTTGGGATAATTATTTCCCTATATATGTCTCTTATTTTCTCAGTAGAAACGAGCTGCGATGAAACGGCTATGGCGCTTGTAGAAGCAAAGGGTAAACTTGCAAACCCCCGCTTTAAAATCATTAAAAGCGCCGTTTTATCGCAGATTGCCATTCACAAACAATTCGGAGGCGTAGTGCCTAATATCGCAAAGCGGGAACACGGTCGGGCGCTGCCCCTTATGATAAAACGCTTCACGCCCATCCCCGAATTTAAAAATAGCGATTTTATAGCCGTAACCGCCGGTCCGGGTCTTGAACCGGCTCTTTGGACGGGCATTGAATTCGCTCGAGCGCTCGGAAAAGAAACCGGCAGGCATGTTTTTGCCGCAAATCACATTAAGGGACATTTATACAGTTTTCTTCTGTCTAATCCCAAAAAATATAAAAAACTCTTTCCGATGATTGCGCTCGTCGTTTCGGGAGGACATACCATTCTTTTTAAACTTGATAATCTAGGAGCCGTTAAAAAAATTGGTGAAACGAGAGACGATGCCGCGGGCGAAGCGCTTGATAAGGGAGCGCGCCTCTTGGGTCTTCCTTATCCCGGAGGTCCCGAATTGGAACGTCTGGCCCTTAAGGGAAACGCAAATGCCTTTGATTTTCCCCGTCCCATGGTCGGCCAGAAAAATTACGATTTCAGTTTCGCCGGACTTAAAACTTCTCTTCTCTACAAATTAAAAGGCAGTAATAAAGCGAATTGGAAAGAAATAAATAAAGATTCCATTATCGGCAAAAACAAAAATCTCGCGTCCGGATTTCAGGCCGACATCGCCGCAAGTTATGAGAAAGCGATTATTGATTGTCTGGTTATAAAATCCTTTCGCGCGGTGGATAATCATACTTGTCGTTCAATAGCCATTTCGGGAGGCGTTTCCGCAAATAAATTGTTGCGTAGCGAATTCGCGCGCGAGGCCAAAAAAAGAAAAATTCCTTTTCTCGCGCCGGGAAAAAGCTTAAGTACCGACAATGCCGCAATGATCGCCGTTTCAAGTTACATCGAAGATTTGAAAGGCGTTAAACGAAAACTCGCGGCGGACGGAAACCTTGCGACATAAGGCCAAATAAAGCAAAATCAGAGTTGATGGATACGCGCTACGATCATAATCGCTCCGAGGCGGAAATTTACGAAAGCTGGGAAAATTCCGGCTTTTTCAATCCGGATAATCTGTCAGGCAAGCCCTTTACGATTATTATGCCCCCTCCGAACGCGAACGGATCCCTGCATATCGGGCACGCCTTATTCGTAACGCTTGAAGACATTATGATCCGCTATTACCGGATGCGCGGCCGAAAAGCTCTTTGGCTCCCGGGAGCGGACCATGCCGGTTTTGAAACTCAAGTGGTTTACAACAAAAAATTGGAGCGCGAAGGACGTTCTTTCTGGGATGTTCCCAAGAAAGATCTGTACGACGAGATCAAAAAATTCACGCTGGAAAACAAGCAATATATGGAGAGCCAGCTTCGGAAGCTAGGGAGCAGCTGCGATTGGTCAAGAGAAAAATTCACTCTTGACGAGGATATTAAGGATATCGTTTATGAAACGTTTGAGAGCCTTTATAAAGACGGTCTCGTTTATCGCGCCGAACGTCCGGTCAATTGGTGCGTTAAACACCAGACGACTTTATCCGACTTGGAAATCAAGCACGAAGAACGCGCCGACAAACTTTACTACGTAAAATACTCTTTGGAAGACGGTAATGGATTCGTTGAAATAGCGACCGTTCGTCCCGAAACCATTCCGGCGGACGTGGCCGTTGCCGTTCATCCCAAATCCCGATTTAAAGAATTTGTCGGTAAAAACGTGTTGAACCCTATCACTGGCAAACCGATTCCCGTCATTTCCGACGCATCGGTTGATCCCGATTTCGGAACGGGTGCTTTGAAGATAACGCCTTATCACGATTCCGCCGACTTTAACATTTGGGTCGCTCACAAAAAAGAAATTCCCGACTTGCCCGTTTCCGTTATCGATCGCTACGGTAAATTGACCGATGAAGCGGGCAAAGAACTTAGAGACTTAAAAATTAAAGAAGCTAGAGACAAATCGCTTGAACTTCTGGGAAATAAGCTGATCAAAGAAGAAGAATATTCCCATGAAGTCGCCGTTTGCTATAAATGCGGTTCGGTTATTGAACCGCGCGTTATGATGCAATGGTTCGTTCGTATGACGGATGCGCCCGCGAAAGGAAAATCTCTCCGCGATCTCGCCGTTAACGCCGTTAAAAGCGGAAAAATAAAAATCATTCCCGCGCGTTTCGGAAAAGTGCTTATGCACTGGCTAATGAATCTTCGCGACTGGAATATTTCCCGCCAGATAGTCTGGGGGATAAGAATCCCCGTTTGGTATTGCGAAAATGACCACGTCATCATAAGCGAGCCTGTTCCCGAAAAATGTCCGGAATGCAACAGTAATAATTTTAAAGCCGAAGAAGACGTTTTTGATACCTGGTTTTCGTCAGGACAGTGGCCTTTTGCCACGCTTATGACGAAGAGAGGAGACTTCCAAAAATTCTATCCGACAGACGTTATGGAAACCGGTTGGGATATTCTTCCTTTTTGGGTTATGCGAATGATAATGTTCGGAATTTACCGAACCGGCAAAGTTCCTTTCAAGACCGTTTATCTCCACGGCCTCGTTCGCGACAAAGACAGGCAGAAAATGTCCAAATCAAAGGGAAACGTCATAAATCCTCTGGAAGTTGCCGAGACTTACGGAATGGACGCTCTTCGTATGTCTTTGATTATCGGCAATACCGCGGGAATGGATCCGATAATCTCCGAGGATAAAATCCGCGGCTACCGAAACTTTACGACCAAAATTTGGAACGCTTCCCGTTTTGTTCTTATGGATTATACGGAGCCCGAGAAAAAACCCAAATTATCCGCTCGCGATCGCAAAAATATCCGCGATATGGAAGCAGCCAAGAACAAAGTATCCCGATTTATTGAAAAATTTGATTTTAATCACGCGGCCGAAACCGCTTATCATTATTTCTGGCATACTTTCGCGGACGTTGTGATTGAAGAATCAAAGCCCCGCCTCAAATCGGATAACGAACGCGATGCCGCGGCGGCAAGGGAAACGCTCGTTACGATACTCTTGGGCTCGCTTAAAATGCTTCATCCGTTTATGCCTTTCGTTACCGAAACCGTTTATCAAGAACTCCCAAAAAAGGTTCGCCGAGAAAAGTTTCTTATGGTTGAACATTGGCAATAACCGACTATATTATCCCCGCCTCTATTTTCCTAGGATTTCTCTTGAGTTCCGCCTGGCTTATTTTCTTTTTACTTGAAGACAGAGAACAACCCGAACCGAAAAGCATTATCACTAAAACTTTTATTTTCGGCATTATCTCGGCTCTCGCCGCCGCGGGATTTGAAAAACTATTCTCTATTTACGCTCCCGTCCTGGGCATCACCGAATATTCGGTTTTATCAATCGGAGCAAATGCCTTGATAGAAGAGCTCGTTAAATTTATCACCGTTTTCATATTCATAAGCCACAGCCGGTTCTTTGACGAGCCGATAGACCGAATGGTTTATATGATTACCGCTGCTTTGGGTTTTGCCGTGGCGGAAAATTTCTTTTTCCTGATGAACGCAAGATCCACCGAGGAATTCATTGGACTCTCCGTTCTTCGTTTTATCGGCGCCACTCTTATGCACGCTCTTTCTTCGGGACTCTTGGGTTATCTCTGGGCCAAAGGAAAACTTTTCTTCGGAATCATCGCCGCGGTCGTCGTGCATATGATTTTCAACCTTCTTGTTCTCGGTTTCGGTCCGGAATTTTATCCAACTATCTTCCTTGTATTTATTGCCTTCATATTGTTCTATCAATTTGATAAAATAAAAGCGTACTACCATGAGAGAAAAAATCGCGGAAAATAGTCTCGCTTATTTAGGAGACGAAGGAGAAGGTCAGCTCACCATAGACGTTTACCAAACGGAAGACGACATAGTGATTGAATCCACCATCGCCGGTGTTGAACCGGATGACTTGGACATTGACATCACGAGCGAGTCGGTTACTATCCGCGGCGAAAGAAGACGCAGTAACGAAATATCGGATGAAAATTATCTGTACCAGGAATGTTATTGGGGAAAGTTTTCCCGTTCCGTCATCCTTCCGCAGGAAGTTGATCCTGATAAAGCGAAAGCGGAATTCAAAAACGGCATTCTGCGCGTCCGTCTTCCGAAAATCATAAAAGACAGAGCAAGAAAATTAAAAGTCCGCGGAGATTAGTTCTCTCCTTTCTTGCCTCCCCTTATTTTATTCAGGATCTCGGACTTGAACGTTCGGGTCAGTTTTCGCTCTTCCGTGAACCTTTCTTCGGCAAAAGCGATAAGTCTATTTACCAAATCAATATCCGATATTCCTATGGTTTTAAAGTTGTGATGATAAAGACTTCCTGGCAGAGGATTAACCTCATTTACGAAAACGTTGTTACTTTTTTCATTGATTAAGAAATCTATACGCGCCATGCCGGAGCATCCGAGCGCTCGATAAGTTTTCTTACCCAATGTTTCCACTTCACGTGCAAGGTCTGGCGCAATTTTGGCGGGAATTTCGCTGTAAGAACCTTGCGACAGTCCCGTCTTTTTTCCTTGAGACAGATACTTTTCTTCAAAATCAAAAAAATCCGACTTATTGAGCGGCCGCTCGATAGCTCCTAATTGTGGCTCGTCATCCCCGATAATCGGCAGAGTTACCTCTATTAAGTTCTCTACGCTCTCCTCAATTAAAACTTTACTGTCATAATGGAGCGCTACCTCAATAGCGTCTCTTAGCCCTTTCTCGTCTCTCACTTTTGCCATACCAATCGATGACCCAAGATGGGGAGGCTTCACGAATAACGGCCAGTTCAACTTTTTCGCTTCACTTAAACATTCATCCGGCATTTTCTCCCAGTCATATCTTGTAAACCAGACAAAGGGAACTACAGGGATGCCTTCCGCGGCAATAATCTGTTTTGTAAATATTTTATCCATAGCCACTGCCGAAGCGGACATATCGCATCCCACAAACGGAACGTTTGCCATCCGAAGCATTCCCATTAGACTTCCGTCTTCGCCGAAAGTGCCATGCATGGCGGTAAACACTATATCGATTGGTATCGATTTAGAAAACAATCCCCGATGAATTATTTTGAATCCGCCGTTAAGAGATATATCCACCAGTTTATCTCCGGTCAGTCTATCCTCGTAATCCGCTCTCTTGAAATAATCCAAATCGTTCATTGAAGATTCCGAATACCACCTTCCGTCCTTTGCGATATAAACCGGCAAGACATTGTATTTATCCGCTACCTTGAGTGCGTTGATTATCGGAATATGCGCCGTGATGATAGAAACGTCATGCTCGGCGCTTTTTCCCCCGAATATTACGGCAATTGTTTTTTTATTAGGCATATTGGTCGGGCCAATCGTTTTGAAGCAAAACTATATCCCCCTTCGCGGTCATTTGAGGTAAAGCCGCAAAAGCGCTTAAAGCGTCGGAAAACCAAATTACTTCTCCTTCATACTGGCTTTCCTTTAATCCTTCTTCAATATAGGACGTTACGGAATTTTTGATAAGCACGACTTTTTCAATGCGGGCCTTGGCGAGTTCTCGTCCGATCTCGCGGTGAACTTCTTTCGTTCGAGCGCCCATTTCCACAAGTCCCGGAGTCACATAAATTCGTCTGCCTCCGGTTTTTAAAGACGATAGAAATTCAATAACCGCTTTTACTCCGTCCGGATTTCCGTTATAGCTGTCATCAAGAATCGTAACGCCGTCTTCGCCATAAATCGGTTCCAAGCGATGTTCAAACGGTTTGGTTTTTGCGATTCCCGATTGAATTTGCCCGAGTGACAGTCCATTTCCCCTGGCAATGGCGATCGCGGCCGTAAGCGGTCCGATTTGATGAAGGCCGAGAAGAGATGATTTGAAGTTCCATTCTTTTTCATTAATCGCAAGCGTAAAAGACGTTCCTGACAAGTCGGTTTCGGCTTTTTTGACTTGCATATCGGAAACGCCGTTGCGATCGTAAATTATATGATTCTTTCGTGCGTGCGCTCGCGCATTTTCACTCTCGCCGTTTACATACACGGGTTTATCCCCCAAAAAATCGGCAAGTTCAAAGATCGTCTTTGCCGTTTTATCCAATGTTTCAAATTTCGCAAGATGGGCCTCGTTAATTCCCGTGATGACACCCATATCGGGTTTCACGAATTCGCACAATCTCCGTATATCCCCAGGATAGTATTCGCCAAACTCAAAAATTAATATCTCCTCGTCTCCCTTTAGCTCTTTTACAAACTTAGCGATGCTTAAAGGCGTGTTGTAACTGTGAGGCGGAGCGGCTACTTTTTTACCCTCCGACAAAACAATATTCATAATTTCGCGCATTGTGGTTTTGCCAAAACTTCCCGCAATGGCGATCCGAGTCGCTTTATGGCGAATTAATACTTTCCGCGCTTGGCTAATAATCACGTTTTCAACCGGGATTTGAACGAATTGCCCCAAGAGAACGATTATCCCGAGTGCGTAAGCGAGAACGTACGGAGATAGAATGATTAAAAATATCGTGGAAACGTATCCGAAAATTGACGAATAAAAAACGCTGAATAAAATAGCCACAATCCAAATTAACCACCCCATTACAAGGAGTGTTTTCGCTTTCAACGTCTTTACGAGCTTTTTTCTTTTTTCAACAAACCGAAAATCATCAACTCTTTTGAGCCACGAGAAATAATCGCCGACTTTATACTCGGTCGCCTGAAGCATATAAACGAGCGAATGAACGTAACGCAAATTGAATCGCGATAAAAAACGCTTGATCATAGAAATTTGTTTATCGCCTCCGCGACTTCGTTTAATCTTTCTTTAAAAACAAAATGTCCCGCTCCCGAAAAAATTTCAAGTTTCGCGTTTTTAATCACGCTCGTAAACCTATAAGCTTCGTTAAGAGGAGTCTCCGTATCTCTATCTCCCCACATTAAAAGCGTTGGAATGGATATTTTTTTGGCATCCGGGAGCAAACTTTCATTGATCGCTTTTATAAACGTACCCCTCATTTCTCCCGCGCTTAAATAATCTCTGCTTCCCACGACCTGCTTCAAACGATTTTTCAAAAGCGACAAGGGCCAAATGGCAAAAAATATTTTAGCGATTTTCGCGATCATCCCGAGTATTCGCATCTTAAGCGACTTTTTCGCCGCCCCCGCCGAAGCGATAAGAATCAATTTTTTCGGGTCTAAAATTCCCGAGGCTACTCCTTTTATAGCCACTCTTCCTCCGAACGAATGCGCGATTATCGCTTTAATTCCGTTTATTTCAAGTCTCTCAAGAAATTTGCGAACGAATTTAGCGTAATCGGCAACGCTCCACGCCGTTTTCGGCTTCTCGCTTCCTCCAAATCCGGGAAGAGATAGCGCCACGCATCTCTTATCACCGAATCGTTCCATTAAATCGTTGAACGAAAAAGCGTTCATTCCCCATCCGTGAAGAAACAAGAAGATTTCGCCCTCTCCGCGGTCAAGGTAAGAAACGTCCAGATCGTCTACGATAATATGTTCTTCTTTCATTTTAGTGCCCGGAGTGGGGATCGAACCCACACGGAGTTGCCTCCACGACATTTTAAGTGTCGCTTGTCTACCATTCCAACACCCGGGCATACCTTTATATTCCTTTTAATTTTCTACCTCTGTGGGTAGGTTTTAAACTATGACAATTCGGACATAACACACGGAGATTTTCTATTCTATTATCCCTATGATCCCCGTTAATATGGTCTAGTTCAAGCGGTAAATAACCTTCTTTTGTCCTTTTATTCCAGCCACACTCTTCACAGTATTCTGGTTTTAAACCAGAGGCAAATAATCTTTTTTTAAGTTTGAAACTTTGAAAACTACTATCCTTGATCAGGATATCCTCTAACGAGATGCGAGGCCTACCTATTCCTCGTAACCCAGCACTCCACCCTTTTCCACGAAAATGGCTTATATCAAAACCTCTATTACTTATAAAATCTTTTATCTGACAATAATTACCTCCTGCAGCTTTTAGTCCTAACTTTTTAATAACTTGTCTCAAACTATAAGAAGTCTGGATAGCTGCTAACAAATTTTCTTCCGTCCAAGATCTCGTTCTCACCTAATAAGTATATCAAATAGGGAACACTAATAAGAAATATATATTCAGCCTATTCCGTTATTTCAGAGGCCTGGGCGAGAATCGAACTCGCGTATAGAGCTTTTGCAGAGCTCCGTCTTACCACTTGACTACCAGGCCAAGCAACGTCTCTGATTCTAGCAACCGTTACGCCTATTTTCCACCAAGTGAAATTCTTTCAATATCCGCCGCTTTTTCCGGTCCCGGATCGTAATTAAAACGGACTTTCGGCAAGGACATTATTTTTATTTTTTTGAAAAGAATCGTTTGAATTTCCGATTGTTTGGCGTTTAGCGCCTTTAAGGCCGCGTCTTTTTTCGCTGAAGGAAGAACGGAAATCATTACGTCCGCGTGAGCCAGATCGTCCGAAACTCTTACTTCCGTAACGGAGACAAGCGCGCCCGCGGGGAATTCCACTTCTCTCTGAATTGCCTTCGCGACTTCGTTTCTTATGAGACTATTTAATTGCTGCTTGCGAAAGCTCATCTCCTACTTTTATGGAAGCGACCGTATCAATCAAGATTCCGCATTCGTTCGGCGCTTCCACTTCCTTTGCGTCTTTCTTCCCCGATTGAAGATTGACGATTTTTCCGTCACCTACGAGCATTCCCCTTCTTTTTATTTCCACCTTTCTCCCTGTTCTGATCGCTCCCTCAACGACTTTTCCCCCTATTATTTGGTTGTCGTCTTTTTTACCGAATATGGCGAGTACTTCCATTCTTCCCGCAATTTCCGGTTCGGACGTTTCCTCAATGTACTCGTCAACCGATTTAACAAGTTCATAAATTATGTCCGATGAAAATACTTTTACGTTATTGTTTCTCGCAAACATTTCTACCGACTTACTGTTGAATTTTGTGCGAAACGCGATAATCAAGGCGTTTGCGGCAACGGCTGATTTAACGTCTCCATCCGTTATGTCTCCGGCCGAAGAACCCACTATCTTTATTTTTCCCGCCATCACGTCTTTTAAGACTTCAAGCGATCCGCTGACGTCCGCTTTGAGCACTGCGGCGATAGTGCCTTCTTTTTCTTCTGTCTTTTTTTCTCGTTGTTTTGCTTCCAAAAGAGTAAGCGTTACTTCTCCCGCCTCAAATTCTTCACCCGCCAAAGGAATGTCTTCAAATCCGACGACAAGCGCCGGAGCGGAAGGATGCAATTCTTTTACTCCCTTCCCCGTAAAATCCTCTAAAATTTTTATTTTCCCGAGCGTCGTGGAAGTCACAATATTCTGTCCCAGCCTCAAAGTCCCGTCTTTTAATATAAGCGAAGCCACGATTCCTCTCCGGCTGTCTTTTTTGGATTCAATCACAAATCCCGAAGCGCGCGCTTCGGGGTCATATGCGAGTTCCGACACGTCCGCAAGAAGAAGAATCAGATCCAAAAGCTCCGATACTCCCTCCCCTGTTTTGGACGAAACTCCCTGCCAGCTTACGTTTCCGCCGTACCCTTCCAAATAGACGCCTTTGCTCGCAAGCTCGTTTTTAACTTTTTCCGTGTCTGCCCGCGGCGAATCTATTTTCGTGATAGCCACGACATAAGGTGTTTGCGATTCCGTTAAAATTTTTATTGATTCTTCCGTCTGTGGTTTTGGTCCTTCATCCGCCGCGACAACTAAAACGGCGATATCCGCCACGGTCGCTCCGCGCGTTCTCATCGCCTTGAAAGCTTCATGTCCCGGCGTATCTATGAATGTTATTTTATTGCTTTCGTGTTCAATCTCGTAAGCTCCGATAGATTGCGTGATTCCGCCCGCTTCTTTTCCGGCAACGCGGGTTTTTCTAATGTAGTCCAAAAGACTCGTCTTTCCGTGATCAACGTGTCCCATAACCACCACTATCGGTGGTCTTTTCTCCTTTTTTGCTTCTTCTTCCGCCATTAGCTTTGTCAAAGTACCAAAAAAGCGGATAAATAACAAGAAAATCCGTTCGTAAAATTATATTTCTAAATACGGCGCCAGAGCGTCCCAGTCCAACATGACATCGACCACTCCCGACGCGCCTATGGTCGCCTGATATTTACCGAAGAAGAAATCAATTCCTTCGTCCTTGATGACGAAATTCTGAAAGTTGGACGAAAAAAGAAATCCGTCGCAATGACATTTGCTCTGATCGAAAGTTATACCATCGTCCTTGAGATAAGCGAGACCCGTTCCTTCCCTTGTTATGTCGGCGCTGGGAAACCGTTCGGGGTCGGTCATGGCCTTGTCGAATAATATCTTCGTGAGTTCGATATCGTTATGATCGTCCGCCAGGTTCAAGATGTCCCCTATTTGAATTCGTCCGTCCTTATTGAAGCTAAAAGATTGCACTCTCGCGTTAGCATTCGCTCCCCCGGTATATTCGCCGATGATAAAGACGTAAGATCTCGTCCCGAATTTCGGAGAATCGTATTTCGTATAGGTAATGTCCATCGTATACACCATTTTCGGCCTGTCCGGAAACCGCGCCTCCACGTCTTTTTCCGTGTTATATATATCGCCCCCGACTTTCCAATCCTCTTTTCTTTGATCGACTTGGTAATTCACGAATTCCTTGATGGCGCCGTCCTTATCCCACGGATCGATCGGGTATTTGGCCGTTATTTCGTAAAAGTCCGTCTTTTCTTCCACGGCCTTTTCCGTGATGGACTGACCGCTTTTTTGATACCGGGACCAAATGACAGCCCCGGCCAACACGGCGACTATCACGACAGCCAATATTGCGATAATTTTTTTATTCATTGATTTATTTGATCTTTCCCGAATCTTATCCTGGAATAATAACATATTTGCCAATATCGCAGCGTCCCGAACGAGTTGTAAATGAACCGTTTTGATAGTAAATTTTATGAGTCTTGGAGAGGTGCCAGAGTGGTCGAATGGGACACGGTGCTAACGTGTTAAGCTCGCAAGGGCTTCCAGGGTTCGAATCCCTGCCTCTCCGCCAGCGTTTTTAGGGCTTAGATAAAGGGTTTTGAAAGTGGAGAGTTAAAGGGATTCGAATTATGGAGCATTTTATCTACTGCACAGAGCAAGAAATCATCGAATACTTGCGCCAATTCGGTGAAGGACGCGATAGTCGCGACACTGAATTGTCGGAGGCAGTACGCCTCAAGCGTTTGTATGAAAAGGAATTCAAAAAGCCGTTCTTAGTCGGCATTCCGGTTATCGAGGAGGGCTTGCGGCAGATGAAAGCTGGGGCGCTCACCAAGAACGAGGCAATAAAGAGATTCCGTAAAGATGATACCGACGTCGATATTCTCATCCTCGACGCGGCCGACTCCAACGCCACGCCAAGAGACGGCTTCAGTGGCGATGTCTTCCAAATGAAGCGGCTCACCGATCATCAGTTCAGCGGCGACTTCACGGCTTCAGTTACCAGCGAGCTACAAAAGATATTCTCGAAAGGATATTCACCCTCCCCTTATCTTAGTCTCTACCTTGCGCTCAATCTTGCGCCGCAAATGCATGCTCCCGACTGGCAAGCACTCGCCGACTTCCGCGCCAAGAACAAGGTGCCATTCGTGCGGGTCATACTCGGCCCCATCAAGACCGAGAAGGGAGAAGAATTGTTGATCGAGCTGTTTCCTCGTCTTCGCACTGTGGAGCTATAGATTAGAGTTACTTATCAAATCTGTATAGTAAGTCCAATGTATCTAATAGATTCTTTGCGCAAATGACGGAACATCGAAATAAGCAGGATTCTCTTTGTAGATACGGCGTAAATCGCCCACAATTCTATCAAGGCGACTGTAACTTATGGTCTTCGCCGCAAACGCCGGTTCAAACTTCCGGAAATCGCCATCGCCTTCGCCACGCTGAAGCTTGGCTACGGCGTGACACAGTCCGCAGTAGTTAAGCGAAAGCGGGTTACAATTAGTAAAAATGTATTATGTTTACAGCATCAAGTGTAAAAACGGATTCTATATAGGCTGTACCGATAATATTGAAGAACGATTGAGCAGACATAAAAATGGATATGTTCCCGCAACAACAAATAGATTGCCAGTAGAATTAGAGTTCTATGTCGCTTTCACAGATAAATATAAGGCGTTTTCTTTCGAGAAATATCTTAAGTCCGGTTCCGGAAGAGCATTTACGAAAAAACATATCCTATAATTTTCTATAAAATGACTAAAACCCAAATTTTTATAGTTCGCGGAGGAGATGTGTTTAAAAATAAAAAAGATTATTTATCGTATCTCAAAAACCAAAAAGTTTCCGTAAAGAAAAGAGAGGGATGGAAAGACGCCTTTTTAGATAGAAAGCTTGGAAAAAAATATGAATTAATTCGTCTTCGCATGCCCTGCCGGGAAAATGCAAAATATGAAGAGTGGAAAATTTATTTTGAACGATTTCTTCCGTTAATAAAAAACAACGCTATCTTTATTGGTTCTTCTCTCGGAGGAATGTTTCTTTCCAAATATTTGTCTGAAAATAAATTTCCGAAGAAAATTTTAGGCGTTTTTCTTATTGCTCCGCCATATGATGGTTTTCCGGAAAGTAGAATCATTCCCGGCGGATTTCGGTTGAAATCTGGCCTATCTTTGCTTGAAGAAAATACGAAAAATCTTTATTTGTTCTTTTCGGCAGACGATAACGTTGTTCCTGTCGTTCACGCAGAAAAATACAGAAAAAATTTAAAGCAAGCTCATATAACCATCTATAAGAGTAAAAAGGGTCATTTTCTCGTCGCAAAATTTCCGGAAATTGTAAAATTGATTAAAAATCTCAAACAATAATTGACAAATCAACAAATCAATTGTAGAAGTTAGTTCTTAACAACAAAATAAGGAGGTTTTGAAATGTATTGTTGTCTTGAGGTTGAGGGACCAGAGATGCGAGACATCAAGTTCAGCTGGGAAATATTTCTGGATCTTTTGAACTTTGCCCATTCTCTTGGAATGAATAAGCCATTTACTCTGACGATCAATGAAAAGTACGAAGACGAGGAAGTATCCCACTACGCAATGAAAGGAAGATTTGAAACCGTTCATTTCCTCAACGGTAGATACGCGAGAAAACTGGTGCAATACTCCGCGAAAGCCCCTGATGGCGTAGAACACCACGGCAAGATAAGCGTCATCGTATACTCCGAAGTGGAAGAATTCAATCTCGCTCTGGTAAAAAAAGCGTTTGAGCTCTACGATCGCGCGCTCCTAATCTACTATCCGGAATGGATCACAAAATATGGAAAGTCCGAGACAAAAGCGAATCGCGACTAGAACCTTTACGACAGCTCTCAAGTAATTGAGAGTTTTTTGTTAGAATGAATTGTCGCTTAATCAAATAAAAAAATGAAATGAACGGATACATTGTAAAAAATATTGAGCAAGATACCCTTAAGAACGATAATTTCAGGAAAATCTTATATACCGCTCCTCACAGCCAGCTTGTATTGATGTCTCTCTTACCCAAAGAAGAAATCGGTGAAGAAACTCACGATGACCGCGATCAATTCTTTCGCGTTGAAGCGGGCAAAGGCCTCGCCGTTTTAAACGGCATTTCGCACGAGATTGAAGACGGTTCGGCCATCGTCATTCCCGCGGGAACGCTTCATAACATTATAAACGCGTCAGAGACCGAAAAATTGAAAGTCTATACCATTTATTCTCCCGCCGAGCATAAAAACGGCACGATTCATAAGACTAAAGCGGAAGCTTTGGCGAACGAAGAACATTTCGACGGTAAGACAACTGAATAGCTTTGTTTGACAAGACCTCGAATTAGATGTAATCCAAAACTAGATCTTTAGAAAGGAGGTTATTTAAATGACCAACCCAAAAAAGGCTCTTTTTTCGAAAGAAGCTGTAACTACAAGAGAAATGCTTCCCGAAGAAAAAGATGAGTTCACCGCGAATTGGTTTCGTTCGCTCTCGAACTCAAGAATTAGCCTTCTTACGCTAGGTATAAGCGTAGTTGTGATGTCTCTGCTGGGACACTGGCTCTTCGTCGCGCTCATAAAGTTCGCTGAAGCCTCTTATTTAACGGTTTCTTCGGAGCTTTTAACCGGCGAACTCATTGCTGCCAAAATCGGCGTAGGAACGGGCGGTCTAATGTTACTTAAGGGAATCTTTAACTTAAGAAAAAAGCATTCAGCTAAAAACGAATGATTAATTAAAACCCCTCTCCAGTTTTAAAACTGGAGAGGGGTTTAACTTTACCCGCGATTAAAACAATCTCGTCTAACATTGCCTTCACCCGTCCTTTAAACGATTTGTCTTTTATTTCGGCCTCACCGAATAATTCTCTTGCCGAACTGAAGAATACGGATTCTCTTCCGATAAACATTCTTAATTCTGAAAGTGTCGGCTTTAACTGTTCCACTGCTCTCGCTCCCCCGAATGGACTCGCCGAAACCCCGCAAATGCCTACGGGCTTATAAAAATATTCCTCGTAGGCGGTATCTAAAAGTATTTTTAATTCTCCGGGAAAACTGTGATTATACTCCGGCGTAACTATTACGAGCGCATCTACGTTCTTTATTTTTTCGCGATAACCGTCTCCTCTGGAAGTCTCGTTATCGGTAAATAAAAACTTGTAATCGCGCGGATCAATTATTTCCGTATTATGTCCTGATTCCACTATGACGGATTTAACGTACTCCGCCGCTCTTTCCGAAATTCTCCCCTCTCTTCCGGTTCCCAATATTATCGGAATATTCATGAATTAATTATAACAGGCGCTCGTTTCTTGACCGTTCTCACGCTCGGTTGTTATTATCGCATTAGTTTTACCGAAAGGAGTGAGTTCTTTGAAAGAGCAACAGTTGAAATACAGAACCACCATCGTTCTTTTTCCGGGATGCAGGTCTTCGGTGTTGATAAGCGCGCTCGCAAAGGTTAAAGGCCTGGTCTTGAAACCGATAAAATCGGAGGGACCCTTCAATAGGCTTACTTTCCACTGGAAAAACAAACCTTACACGATTGACTTTCTCTCCGTTACCTTGAAGGATGCCAATAAGTTTCCCCACATTCTTAAAGGGGGATACGACAAACTTGGCGAGACTATTCCGGACATTTTTTCCATAGTCGCGCGAATACACAGCAGAGCCGATTTTCGGCGGAGATGCAGATGGTTTGATCCGCAGGAAGAAATCTTTCCCGGAAAATTCATCGGTCTTTCCGACCTTAAAACAAACATCTTTTTCTTTGAGGACGGTCGCGACCTCTCCAGAAGAAACATTCAGACGTTTTTCAGAAGGTTGAACGAACATCTGTACAAGCAAGAAAAAGAATCCGGATGATTTAAAAACACGAACATCCCGCAAAGCGGGATGTTTTTTTGTGCCCCTGAAGGGAATCGAACCCCTATTTCAAGATCCGCAATCTTGCGTCCTATCCATTGAACGACAAGGGCGAGCGAAGCGAGAATAGGAAAATCTATTTTCATATTCTCGCCGAGCGATGCCCGGGTATCCCTATTTCCAATAGAAAATATGGAATACAAGGGCTAGCTTCACATTGAGTCTAGTCTTAAATAACTGGTAAAATCAATGATAACTTGACAATATAGATAAAATATGCTATAATGAAGGGAGAGTTAGAAATCTTTAACTAGCTCTTGCCCGCAAGATGTTCTGATAGGAGGAACGCAAAGATGGGTACGAATTATATGTTGTCCTTTAACTTACTCAATCACGATTTTCTTCTCTTGTATGGTCACCTTGAAAATGGCAAACCCATTGGTATGGGATCCCCTTGGACATGGGATCTCAATAATGGCGTCATAGCGATCTATGATGAGTTCGGGAGGCCTTGGGCGATTCGCGCTCAGGATCTCGACAAAAACGTCAAGGAGAGACTTATGGATAGAAATGTCTTTTCTGACCTATGTCTCCGAAGGGGGGCCTTCGTTCCATTCTCTAACGACGGAGGACGGAGTGCTTATCTCGTTTTAAAGAGGTACTGCGACTCTCTCTTTGAAGCAAGAGGGAATATGTGAAACCAAAAAGAGCATGTTTTAAAACATGCTCTTTTATTTTTTCTGATATCTCTTCCAGGGACACTTATGAGCGAGAGACGGGAATCGAACCCGCGTATCCTGCTTGGAAGGCAGGCGCACTGGCCACTGTGCTACTCTCGCTTCGGAATTAAATCTAATTGAGGCCTCTTTTATTGTCCAGAAATCGGCAACGGCGGCGGTTCGTCCGGTCCTTTAATATGCGGTTGTCCTGTCGGATTTTTAAACATAGAGCTTATAAAAAGTCCCTCGTCTTTATCACCAAAAATCAGATATGCCGTAAGGCCTCCCAATAAAAAACATGAGATAATCACCAAAAGGGGCAAAATTTTCCTCTTTATTCCCGTCCTTGCCATATCCATCTACATAATTATATAACAGGCTGTCTTTGTTTTGGTAAAATTAACCTATGGTCGTCTATCCTGAAAAATCAATGAAAAGCGGGAAAAATGCCGCTATTTGTAACCTATAGAGGCCTATTTTCGTTTACCATGTTAGAGGATGAACGCAAATTAATATTGGAAGCTAAGGGTGGGGAGGCTGAAGCCTTTGGACGACTTTACGATTTTTATCTTCCAGCCATTTACCGTTTCATCCTTCTTAAAGTCGGCCAACGTGAGGAGGCTGAAGACCTTGCCCACCAAGTTTTTTTAAAAGCCTGGCAGAACATTTCGGGGTTTTCCGAAAAAGGACTTCCCTTTTCAAGTTGGCTGTACCGGATAGCGAGAAATTTAATCATTGACCGCTATAGAAGAACCAAACCGGTTATAAGCATTGACGAGGAGTTCGTCTCGGAAAAACTTATCTTTCGCCCCGACATTTCGGACATTGATGACCGAAAGGACATCGCTCGCATAATGGCTTCTTTGCACGAATTAAAAGACATTGAACGCGACGTGATCATCATGCGCTTCATTGAAGATTTGTCCGTGAAAGAAGTGTCGGAGACCATAAACAAATCCGAAGGAGCGGTAAAATTGATTCAACACCGGGCTCTTCAAAAAATAAGAACCATATTGAACGAAAAATAAAATGGATCGTTTAACGGAAAAATTAAGATTGTTGCAAAATATCGTCCCGGACGATGATTTTGCGCTTTCCGCGAAATTTTCCATTCTAGCCTCCGAAAAACCGTCTCCTTCCGCGAGACTCGCCTTCCCCAAATTCTGGATCGGTTCCGTAGTTATGGCGGCTACGATTCTCGTCATTTTATTGATCGGCGATATCAAGCCCCCGAGCGTCACGAAATCGGTTTCGGAAATCGCTTCCATTGACTCGGTCGCCGCTTCTTTTGAGGCCGACATTGATATCACGCTTAAAGAAATTCGTTCCTATGGAGAATCAGCCGAGAAAACTTCGGTTGCTCTTTACGAAGCTTCTTCAAACGGCCCGACTCACATGAACTCTTCCCTTATCAAAAAAGAATTTGATACGCTAAACGTCACCCTTCCCGACCCCGATGAAGCCAACAGGCTTCTTGAACAAGCCTTATTTTAATCTCTAATGAAATTTTCCATAAAAAAACCTGTAATAATCTCTCTTCTCGCCGTTTTTCCGGTGCTTGCTTTCCCTTGTGTTTCACACGCCTCTGAACTGTCTTCTGCCACGGAGAATCTAAGCTCAAGCACTACCGAACTTATTGAGGCCAAGGACAGCGCCGCCGCTAATGTCTTGTCTCCCGAAGAAGAATTGGCTTCTCGCAAAAAAGTGGTTGCGGACGCGCTTTCCCTTTCTCTCAAAGAAGTTGAAGCAGCCCGCACAAAATTAAATTCAGCGAATATTGAGGAAGAAAGCGATCTTGCGACCATTAGAAGCTCCATCTTGGAATGGCTTGATTTGGAGGAAAAATATTTCAAAGAAGCCGAAGATGAATTAACTTCGGACGATTTGAATCTTGAAGAAGTTAAGAGTTTGGCCAAGGACGTAAAAGCTCACCGGGATGAAAGCTACAATGATAATCTGACGGATGCGCTGAATTTCATCTTCGTGCTTGAAACGTCAAAACTCACCGATACCGCAAATGAAAGATGGGTGAGAATCAACGATGATCTTCAAAAAATAGAAAAAGCGGGACTTATTAAAAAAGATTTGTTCGTCTCCGAAATGGCCGAGGCGAGAAAAATGATAGACGGAGCCAGAGCCTTAGTAGAGAGATCTTTCACGATTATCCGGGAAATATACCTCCCCGCTCCCAAAGAAGAAGCTGAAATGTCTGCCCCGATTGAAGATGAGTCCGTAATCGCTGAAGAAAAGATTCCTTCCGTTAAAGATCTTTGTTCCGCGGCCATAGTCAATCTCAAATCGGGATATGCCGAGTTCATCAAAATAAGCACCGCCGTTAAAAAGCTATTGAAGCTGCCTTAAACCGTTAATTAAAAACCGCCCCACAAAACGGGCGGTTTTTAATTATATCCAAAAGTTTTATTGAACAGCTTCTTTGAGAAGCTTTCCCGCTCTGAATTTGGGTTTAACGGAAGCGGCTATCTGGATTTTTTCTCCAGTCTTCGGATTAATTCCCATTCTTGCCGCTCTTCTTGCGACTCTGAATGTTCCAAAACCGGTTATAGCAACATCCTCACCGCGACTCATAGCCTTAACTATGCTGTCAAAAACTGCTTGAACAGCCTGATCGGCCTGCTTTTTTGTCTCAATCTGGGCGGCGTTCATTACGGCCTCAACTAAATCCTGTTTCTTCATTATATTCTTGATTAGCTTGGTCGACCTTTAAACCTTAGGAAATGATACCAAATAGGCTGATTTTCCACAATCTTCGGTCTATCTGGCTATCTGGCATATTCAACGGCCCTGACTTCTCTAATAATAGTCACCTTGATGTCTCCCGGATACTTCATTTCCGATTCAATTTTTCCCGCAATGTTTTTCGCGAGCTGTAATGCGCCGAAATCGTCAATTTTCTCTGGAATTACGAACACTCTAAGCTCCCTGCCAGCAGAAACGGCATAGGAGCTTTTGACTCCTTCAAAGGAAGAAGCCACCTTTTCCAGGTCTTCAAGCCTTTTGACGTACTGCTCAAGCGTTCCCCTCCTTGCCCCGGGTCTTGCGGCCGAAATAATGTCGGCCGTTGCGACTATGAACGCCTCGGGACTCGCGAACGGATAGTCGTCATGATGGGACTGCATTGCTTCAATCACGGCTTCGGGAACGTCGTATTTCTTCAAAATTTTTATTCCCAAATCAACGTGATTTCCGGCCACCTCGTAATCAATGGCTTTTCCTATGTCGTGGAGCAACGCTCCTTTCTTTGCTACTTCGGCGTTGATGCCCAATTCCTCGGCCATCATTCCGGCGATAAACGCCACTTCCATTGAATGAGTCAAAACGTTTTGTCCGTAGCTCGTCCGGAAATGAAGTCTTCCCAAGAGATGAACTATTTCCTTCGGAAGATTCAATATTCCCACTTCATAAACGGCCTCTTCTCCGATTTCTTGAGTTCTCTTGTCTATTTCCGCTCTGGACTCTTCGGCTTTTTCTTCTATCTTTGCCGGCTGGATTCTTCCGTCCTGAATGAGCTTTTCAAGCGTAAGTCTCGCTATTTCTCTCCGAACCGGATCAAAGGAAGATATGAGAATCGTGTCCGGCGTTTCGTCGATTACGAACTCCACGCCAGTTATTCTTTCAAGCGCCCTTATATTTCTTCCTTCTCTTCCTATTATTTTGCCCTTCAAGTCCTCGGAGGGCAGAGTAAATACCGTAGTCGTGATGTCCGATATGTGCGATCTGGAATAACGTTGAAGAGCGGTCGTAATAATGTCCAAACTCTTCTTCTCTATTTCGTCTTTTTTCTCCCGTTCAAGCTTGGTTAATATATCCAGTAATTCCTCCTTATTGTTTTCTTTTACCTCCGCCAATAACTTTTTTTTGGCTTCTTCTGGCGAAAGCTTGCTTACTTTGGAAAGTTCCAAAGAAACGGATTCTTTCATCTTCTGAAGTTCCTCCGATTCCTTGTCCAAGTTTTCCGAAAGCGCCTTAAGTTCCTCCGATTTTTGTCTTAAGTCCGCTTCATCTTTGTCCAAGAGCTCCCCCTTCTTGAGAAGTCTTTCTTCCGTCCGTTCAACAGCCGCCTTTCTTTCTTTTTCTTCCTGTTTCGCTTCCTCTAATATGGACTCGGCCCTTTTTTCCGCCTTGCCGATCTCCGTTTTTACTTGCGTCTCCGCCTCTTCAAACTTGCGCTTTATTTGCTGCTCTATGGAATTGGCCGATTTAACAGCCGTCCTTTGCCTTAATAAATAACCCAATAAGCCGCCTACTAGAAGCCCTCCTGCGGCGAGTGCAATTTGATAAATCATAAGATAAAATTGAAATGTTAGTTTGTATGACCTTCACTTCGTAAATACTAATACACGTTATATGCCTCACACAAATATCCGTAAATTAGTTCTCATTATTCTTGACGGCTGGGGAATCGGACCCAAAGACAACACAAACCCTCTTTATGTGGCAAAACTCCCCAATTTAGACCAAATTAAGGCTTCTTTCCCTTGTCTTAGCCTTCAATCAAGCGGTCTCGCGGTCGGTCTCCCTTGGAACGAAGAAGGAAACAGCGAGATCGGTCACTTAACCATCAGTTCCGGACGGATAATTTACCAAAGCGTCGCTCAGATCGATTCTTCCATCGTAAACGGTTCCTTTTTTGAAAATAAAGTATTTCTTGAAGCCTTTGGCGGAGCCAAACAACGCAATGCTTCGGTATGCCTTGTGGGACTTCTGGGCTCCGGAATCACGCATTCTTCCTTCAAACATTTGTCTGCGCTTATAAGCATGGCAGAAAAACTCGGCGTTGATTACAAACTTCATCTTTTTACGGACGGACGCGATGGTCCGCCAAAAGAAAGTTTGGAACTTTTGAGCCGTCTGCCGGAAGAAAAAATCGGCAGCCTTTCGGGGCGATATTACGCCATGGATAGAGACAATCACTTGGACAGAACCGAGTTCACTTTTAAAGCCATGACCGCTGAAAGCGACAAAACGATAACGCCGTCCGATTACGTGCGAGAAAGTTACGCCTCGGGCATTACGGATGAATTTCTCCGTCCGGCTTCTTTCGGCAAAAATTTGTCGGTTAAGCCGTCCGATTCGGTTATTTTCTTCAATTTCAGAAAAGACCGAATGAAACAAATCTCCAAAATGTTTCGCACGTCTTTCCCCAAAACCGAAATCGTTTCGTTTACCGAATATGAGCCGGGTATCGGCATTCCGGCCGCTTTTTCCCTGGATACCATCCCGAATCCTTTGCCTAAAATCATCGCGAGCGAAGGAATAATGCAACTCCGCGTGGCGGAAAGCGAAAAAAAAGCTCACGTGACTTATTTTTGGAACGGCGAAGATGAAGATCCTTTCCAAAACGAATTCCGGATCATCATTCCTTCAAACAAAGTCGCTTCCCACGATCAGTTTCCCGAAATGATGGCTGCGGAAATTACGGATCGCGTCACGACCGCGGTGGAAGAAGGATCATACGGATTCATCCTCGCGAATTACGCCAATCCGGACATCATCGCCCATACGGGAAATTTTGACGCGGTCGTAAAGGCAGTTGAAATAATAGACCGAGGAATCGGTCTTATCGCAAACGCCTGTTTAAAAACAAATACGACTCTCGTCATAACGTCCGATCACGGCAATGCCGAAAAATTGGTTGATCCGCAAACGGGTCAGAAAGACACGAAACATAACGCAAGTCCCGTCCCTTTCATCGTTATGGATAACCGATTCATGAGAGATCGGTCACCGGAAGAAATAAAAGGACAAGAGAGCTTGTCGGTCGGCTCATTATGCGATATAGCGCCCACGATACTTAAGTTAATGGGCATCCCTAAACCCCCCGAAATGACTGGACAAGATCTGACTTCCTACTTGGGATAGGCTAACACCCTTGATTATTTAAGGAAAAACGCTATTATTAACGGACTGATTTCTCCTTTGAACATGCAAGCGATTGTTGTTGCCCAAATAATAATACCGATCATCGTTACCGCTTTAGTTCTCATTCAGGACCGATCTTCGGGAGTCGGCGGTCTTTTTGGCGGAGGCGAATCTTTTTACCAAAAAAGGCGAGGTATGGAGAACATCGTTCTCTGGATCACCGCCGCCTTTATCGTCCTATTCGTAATCCTTTCTATTCTGAAACTTGTTCTATAGGTTCTTAAAACTCTTCAAATCCCTGAAAAGGAAAGAAGCCGTGGCAATCATTGCCGTTTCGGCGGTTCTTTTGATAGCCATCATTCTTTATGTCGGTTATCTCATAAACACCAAAACCGTTCAGGTCGCCGCTTATGGCGGAGTTTGGCGTGAAGGAATAGTGGGTCAGCCGGTTTTTATTAACCCAATAATCTCAAGTAATGAAGCGGATCACGATATTTCAAAATTGGTCTTTGACGATTTGGAGGGACTTTCCGAAAGCATTAAGCCCGATCCGTTTCTTAAAGAATGGACTATTCGCTTGAAAGAAGGCCTCAAATGGAGCGATGGCGAAAAAATAACGAGCGATGATGTGATATTCACTTTTGATACCATCACCGATCCGGAATCCCGTTCGCCCATTTCCGTCAGTTTTGACGGAGCAAGCGTCCAAAGGATAAGCGAATTGGAAGTTAAATTCACCCTTCCCTCATCTTACGTCTTCTTTGAGGAAACCTTAAAAGGCATGGTCGTTATCCCGAAACACATATTCGGAAGCATTCCTCCGGCGAATTTCAGTCTTTCGTCTTACGCCCGCGAACCCGTTGGCTCGGGCCCCTACAAATACAAGTCCTACAAAAAAGAAAAAGACGGATTCATCAGCGAGTACGTTCTTGTCGCCAACAAAAATTATCACGGAAAAGCTCCTTATATTAAGGAATTTACATTCAAGTTTTATACGGACGAGGGCGAGCTCATTAAAGCTTTCAACAACGGAGATATTGACGGCTTGCCCACTTCCGACCCCGGCCTTCTTTCGCAAATTTCCGTTATTAAGAACGTTCATCCCATTCCTTCCTCGAGGTATTACGCCGTGTTTCTAAACTCCGGCCTAATAACTCAATTCCGCAATTTGAGTCTCCGCAAAGCGTTATCCTCTTCCGTTCCACGCGATGAGATAATTAACGACGTCTTTTCGGGATACGCCGAACCTTCTTTCGGCCCTGTTCAAGGAAGCCCTGAACCAGGAGTTACCGATACCTCGCTTTCGGGACTTGAATTCAGACTTACCGTTCCCGACATCGCTCCTCTTTCCGCCATGGCTTTGCGTCTCAAAGAAGCCTGGGAAGCCAAAGGAGCGGTTGTAAACATTTCCGCTCTCCGGTCGGCTGACATTCAGGAATCCATCAGAAACAGGGATTACGAAGCTCTCCTTTTCGGAAATATCTTAAACGTCAAAGACGATCTTTATTCCTTTTGGCATTCCTCAAAACGATTCTACCCAGGTCTTAATCTCGCCCTTTTCAATAATCGCGAAGCCGATTTGATTATGGAAGATATTCGTTCCGAGGCTGATCCCGAAACGAGAAGCGTCTTGCTTCAAGACCTGTCTTCCGTTATAACAGATAACGTTGGAGCCGTTTTTACGGTCTTCCCTGACTATCTTTATGTCTCTTCTCCTCGCCTAAAAGGTTTTGCCGCAGACGTTGCCGTTACTTCTTCCGACAGGTTAGACAACGCAGAAGAGTGGTACGTAAACACAAACCGAAAATTTAAATAATGGATCTCGGAGTCTATAAGAAAAAGGCTGATTTAATAAGAGATAACGACGTTTATCGCGTGTATGACTTAAAGACGTTAGGTAATCTGACCCTGTCTCTCACGGAACTGAATCCTCACAAATCAACTACCGGACATTCTCATGAAAATGCCGAAGAAGTTTACGTTTTTATCTCCGGAAAAGGAGAAATGGAGATCGGTGAGACGAGAGAAAAAGTTACGAAAGGCAATGTTTTCTTAATACCCAAAGGCGACTTTCACAGAGTTCATAATAAAGGATGGCAACCGCTCAAATTCTGGTCCATATTTGAAAAATACGAAGGACGAGGCTTAAAATAAACGCTCTTTAATTAAGCCGAGATGGCGAAACTGGTAGACGCACTAGCTTCAGGTGCTAGCGCCGCAAGGCATGGGAGTTCGACTCTCCCTCTCGGCACAGAGATATCTCAAATGTCAAAACTCAAATTTCAAAACTTAAGCCTTCTATCTTTAAAGATTTGAGTTAATTGGTTGTGGTTTTGACATTTAACATTTGAGTTTTGAGATATTTTTAGAAAAAAACATGGAAAAAACATATAAAAAAACTAATTCCGGCGCGGAAAGGCGTTTTCACCGACCGGGAAGTATAAGACAAGTCTCCTCGGGGACGTTTGTCGCAAAATCTCCTGAAGGGGGCGTCTTGCGGTTTGCCGCTTTGGGAGGTCTTGAGGAAATCGGCCGGAACATGTCGTTCTTTGAATACGAAGACGAAATTGTAATCGTTGACGCCGGCATTCAATTCCCCGAAGAAGAAACGCCGGGCATTGATTATATTATCCCGAATGTTTCTTCTCTTGAACCGAAGCGGAAGAATATTCGCGCGATGATAGTTACTCACGCCCACTTCGACCACATAGGAGCGATACCCTACATCATAGGTAAGTTGGGTAATCCCCCGATTTATACAACTGCGCTGGCAAAAGAAATGATCGTTAAGCGACAAAGCGAGTTCGTTAACGCCCCGAAGCTTGAGGTGAGAATAATTAAAGACAAAGAAATCGTTCGTTTGGGAAAGCATTTTGAAGCGGAATTTTTCGGAGTTTCTCACAGCGTTCCGGATACGACCGGATTTGTCTTAAAAACTCCCGTCGGTAACATGGCCACTTTCGCCGACTTTAAAGTGGAAGCGGACGAATCAGGGAAACCGAAAAACATTGACGAGCTCGTGCTTATTTCTAAGAAAAACATCCATACGATATTTTTAGACAGCACGAACGCCGAAACTCCCGGATGGACGGTACCCGAGAAAACGGTAGAAAAGAATCTGGAAGAATTATTCCTCAAGGCTGAAGGTCGGATAATTGTCGGCATTTTCTCCACGCTTTTGAACCGCATCGGCGAGATCATCAAAATAGCGGAGAAGTTGAACAAAAAAGTGGCCTTCTCCGGACGTTCCATTAAAGAAAATATAGAAATAGCCCGAGAGCTCGGCTACATCAAAATAAAAAAAGGTACCGTCATATCTCTTGAGGAAACCCAAAAGTATGACGATAAGAAGCTCCTTATCTTATCAACCGGCGCGCAAGGAGAATCAAACGCAAGCCTTATGAAGATCGTCACGGGCGAGCATAAGACTCTCCGCATAAAAGCCGGCGATTCAATCGTTTTTTCTTCTTCTGTTATTCCGGGAAACGAAAGAAGCGTTCAAGCGCTAAAGGACAACCTGGTTCGTCAGGGAGCCTTCGTTTACCACACTAAAATGATTGATATCCACTCCACCGGACATGCGTCTCAAGAGGAAATTAAAACCATTCTTTCAATTGTGAAACCTCGGTTCTTTATTCCCATTCACGGATACCTCTTTATGAGAACCATGAACGCCCAAAACGGCGTCCAGTGCGGCATCTCCAAAACGAATATTTTTCTTCCCGATAATGGCCAAGTTGTAAACATGAAGCCCGATTCCATCAAAATGACGGATGAGTCCCTTCCCACTTCCTACGTTATGGTTGACGGGCTGGGAGTGGGAGACGTCGGCGAAGTGGTTCTTCGCGATCGCCGGCTTCTCGCTCAAGAAGGAATGATTGTGATAATCGCGACCATTAACCGCAAAGACGGTCGGCTGGTTAAAAACCCTGACATCATTTCAAGAGGATTCATTTATCTCAAAGAAAACCAAAAAATTCTTGAGGACATCAGGGCCAAAGTAAAAGCCGTCCTCTCTCGAATACCGAGAAAAGAACAGTTGGACTCCGATTATCTGAAAACTCTTTTCCGGGACCAGATCGGCCAGTTTGTCTATAACAAGACTTACCGAAGGCCGATGATCTTACCCGTCATAATTGAGGTTTAGGCCGCAAGTGGCTTATAATTCGGAACAATGAAACAGATTGTCGTTAGCGGCATAAAACCGAGTGGAAAGCTCCAAGTCGGCAATTATTTGGGAATGATAAAGCAATCACTCGCGCTCCAGTCTTTGGGTAAATACGACTGTTATTATTTCATCGCTGATTATCACGCCTTGACCCAAAAATACTCGGTTAGCGAAAAATCAGCTGATATATTCGGGGTAGCCGTCGATCTGATCGCTTTGGGAATAGACCCGGAAAAATCCGTTTTTTTCATGCAATCCGATGTTTCGGAACATACGAATCTTGCCTGGCTTTTAAGTTGCGTTACGCCCGCAGGACAGCTTCAAAATATGATTGAATTCCGAGAAAAGGTGGAAGAAGGCCAGCCGGCAAGCGCTGGACTTTTGAACTATCCCGTCCTTATGGCCGCTGATATTCTTTCCTATAAGGCAGCTTTCGTTCCCGTTGGTGAAGACCAGCGACAGCATTTGGAGCTTGCCCGCGACACGGCAAGAACTTTTAATAAGAGATTCGGCAAGACTTTTCCCGAACCGAAAGGAATTTTCGTTGAAGGATTAAGAATTAAGAGTCTTGATAATCCGGAAAAGAAAATGTCCAAATCTTTTCCGAAAGGCTGTTTATATCTCTCCGATTCGCCTGAAAACATCAAACAAAAAATTCGTTCCGCCGTCACTGATTCCGGGAAAGAGATAATTTACGATCCCGATAAAAAGCCCGCTCTCGCGAATCTCATATTGATATATTCCGAACTGTCCGGCATTCCGATAAAGAAAATCGTTAACGATCATAAAGGAGTCGGTTATAAAGAATTTAAAGAAAATATGGCCGAAGCCGTATCCGATTCTCTTTCTTCATTTAGAGAAAAACAAAAGGAAATCGCTTCCGACCCGAAGCGATTGAGGAATATTCTCTCTGAAGGAGCCGAAAAAGCCAGAGTCTTGGCTTCTGAAACTCTCCGCGAAGTGAAATCAAAAATGGGATTAATCTAGCCCTATTTCTGTAAATAGTGACGATCGTCACTATTTACAGAATTAAATTCCTATCTTATTCCTGCCCAAATTTCGCTATCTGCAATTTTAGTCTCGTTTGTGATCTTCATATCGTCGTCTTTTTGCGTTCTTAATTCTTTAAGCGACAGGTCTTTCTTTAATTTTTCCTCATTTTCTAAAATCACTTTATTGATTTCCTCGTCCTCCGAGTAAATGTAGAATGCGGCTTTTTCTTTCGGTTTAAACCCCGCTTTTTGTCTCATGTCCTGCGTAAGTCTCATGAGTTCTCTTAATATTCCTGCCTTTCTCAAATCTTCGGTCATTTCCGTATCAAGCACTCCCGATTCTCCGGCAGATTCATCGTAAATCACCTGACCTACGTTCGCTTCATCGGCGATGAGCGCGAGAATCTCCGTTTGTCCGTCCAATTCTTTTAGAGAAGTTTTATAAGACTTGAGCGGCTGCCGAACTTTTATGTTTGCCTCCGATCTTTTTGCCAGAATTTGGCTCGCCGCTATTCGCGCGAAAGCCATTGTCTCTATAAGCCGCTCTTCTTCTTTGGTTATCTCTCCTAAATTAGGCCATTCTTCAAGATGAACCGATTCCTTGCGAGCTGTAAGCGATTTATACACCGCTTCCGCAATAAAGGGGGTAAAAGGCGCCATTAATTTCGCCGCCAGAACAAGGCAATCGTAAAGAGTTTTTGAAGCGGCATAAAAATCATCTTCCGATTCCGAGCGCTGAAGCCTCGTCCTGGAACGCCTTATGTACCAGTTTGAAAAGTCGTCTAACAGTTCTGCTATCGGTCTCGTTGCTTGAGTCAGTTCGTACTTCTCCATATTTATATTTATTTGCCGTACCGCTTGTTTGAACCTGGCTTTTATCCAAACGTCTAAAATGTTTTCTTTCGCCGGAAGATTGTATTCTTCCGCCCTGTCCGCGTCGCGTGCATACATTGAGAAAAAATTATAGGAATTCAAAAGTCTCTCCGTTACTCTCGTTTTTGTCTCAATCACCCCCTTATCCGAAAAACGATAATCTTCCCCGATCGAAGTGGAGCTTAATAAGAAATACCGAAGAGCGTCCGCTCCGGTTTTATCTATCAGTATTTCCGGTTCGGTGTAATTTCGAAGTTTTTTGGAAAGTTTTCGCCCGAATTCGTCCAATATGAGCCCGTTTACGATAACGTTCTTGAACGCGGGTTTATCTTTGCCGAACTGGGAATTTTTAGACGTTAGAGCCGTTGCGAGAACATGAAGCGTGTAAAACCATCCTCTCGTTTGGTCTAATCCTTCCGCTATGAAATCGGCCGGGAAAATACGTTCCACTTTCTTTTTGTTTTCAAACGGATAATGCCAAGACGCGTAAGGCATTGAACCCGATTCAAACCAGCAATCAAACACTTGGGATTCTCTCTTCGCTTCCCCTCCGCACTTGGGACATTTTATTTTCACTTCATCAATGTAGGGGCGATGCATGTTTAGTTCTCCGCTTTCATCAAGAGGCATTTTCCCGAATTTCATATTCTTTACCTCTCCGGGTTTTGGCATTATTTTTTTCCTCTCGCCTACCAGTTTTTCCCTGTCCATTCCTTTCATCGTGCCCTCAAGCACCCAAAGAGGGTCTCCGTGACCGATAAGCAATATCTTTTTGCCTTTATGGCTTTCTTCTAGGTCGTTCAAGAAATCAATCATCCTTTTCCTCACTTCTACTATCGTCTCTCCTCCTTCCGGCGCTTTGCTGAATTTTCCCGCGTGCCCGCCGACAAGCGCTTCAAATTCCTCCGTTCCCCGTCCATTTAGCGAACCGAAATTATATTCGGTGAGCCTTTCGTCAACCGAATATTTTTTAGCTAAAGCCTCTGCGATTATCTTCGCCGTCTCGGTCGTTCTTTTTAACGGCGAGGAAATTATTAAATCTATCTTTTCTCTTTTTAGAAGTTTTGCCGCATCTTGAACCTGCTTTATTCCTTTTTTCGTGAGACCGATTTCGGCTTTTTCCGGATAAGAAGAAACGATATCCAAAACGTTTGAATCCGCCTCTCCGTGGCGCATCAAAAAATATTCATTATTCGTGGGCGTTAATTTTTCAAGTTCTTCAAGCGAGCCGACCGGAATGTAAGCGTTGCAATCGGCGCATTTCCAAACCGGCATCGGCGCCCCCCAGAATCTGTTTCTGGAAATCGCCCAATCTCTCGTATCCTTGAGCCACTTGCCGAATCTCCCCGTCTTTATATGCGCCGGAACCCATCTTATTTTTTCGTTGTTCTTTACGAGTTTATCCCTGATCTTCGTTACCGCTACGTACCAACTGTCTATGGGGTAATAAAGAAGAGGCGTGTCGCATCTCCAGCAGAAAGGATATTCGTGATCCACGGTTTCTTCTTTGAGTAACGCTTCTTCCGACTTAAGATGTCTGATTATTTCCGTATCGGTTTTTTTGACCAATTGTCCGTTCCAGGGTTTAACTTCGTCTATGAATCTCCCTTCCTTGTTTACGGTAAGTATTACTGGGATTCCGTTTTTCCGAGCCGCTTCCATATCATCCGCGCCGAAAGCCGGCGCAATGTGCACTATTCCGCTTCCTTCTTCTACCGATACAAAATCGGTAGCTACGACAAAATAAGCTTTCTTTTTCGGTTCCACGAAAGAAAACAGCGGAATATATTCCATTCCCCGAAGCTCTTTTCCATGTACCACTTTTTCCGGCAGATCGGTGATTCCCGCGGCCAGTAACCGATCTTTCGCAAGAATAAGCCTTTCTTTTCCCCTCTCCGTTTCCTTTATGACATAGGCGTATTCAATGTCTTCTTTAACCGCAAGCGCCGCATTCGCCGTAAGTGTCCACGGCGTCGTGGTCCAAGCCACAAAATAAGTAGGTATGTTATCCTGTTGCTCTTTAAGCTTAAATTTTACGAATATTGCCGGATCGGTCGCGTTTTTATATCCCTGATTTACTTCAAAATTGGAAAGAGGGGTACCGCATCGGGGACAGTAAGGCGTGACCCGATAATCGGAATAGATCAAATTTCTTTTCCAAAGTTCCTTAAACACCCACCAGACGGATTCCATATAAGTGTTATCAAGCGTAGCGTACGAGTTGGCATAATCAGCCCATCGCCCGACCCGTTTTAACGTCTCTTGAAAATCGCCAACCGAACGAAAAACCGCCGCTCGGCAAGCGTTGTTGAAATTTTCTATGCCGTACTCCTCTATCGCTTTTTTGTCCTTTAATCCCAGTTCTTTTTCTATGAGATTTTCCACCGGCAGTCCGTGGCAATCCCATCCTACACGTCTTTCAACCCTATGGCCCTTCATCGTCCAAAATCTCGTAACGGTGTCTTTAATGGTAGTCGCGAGTATGTGTCCATAATGAGGAAGTCCCGTTGCAAACGGAGGCCCGTCATAAAAAGAAAAAGCTTTCTTTTCCTTTCTTTGTTCTATCGTTTTTTCAAAAATACGGGCGTCTTCCCAAAATTTTAGGACTTCGTTTTCTATCTCAGGAATGTTTGATTTCTCTTTAAGCATCATGCTGAATTATGCCACATGAAAGATGGCTTTAAAAACTAAAATTTGGCGATTACTTTCTTGAAAATTATTACAAATTTCCGGATATCCTCCATTTTAGTCTCTCGGCCAAGGCTAATCCTCACAGACTCCCTCGCCCGGTTTTCTTTATGTCCCATTGCCCTCAAAATCCTTGATTGTCTAAACGCCCTCGCGGAACAGGCCGAACCGTACGATATGGCGCTGCCTTCCATATCCATCGCCACGATTATTTCCTCGGCTGAAATGCCCGGTAGCCAGACATTTAATATGTGAGGCGAACTCTCTTCCAGTTCCGGTCCGTTAACTTCGGCTTTGGGAACCAAGCGCTCTATTTCCCGGATTAATATTTTTTTAAGCGCGCTTACTCGCTTGATTTCTTTGTTTCTTAAGCTATCGGCTTCTTTGATCGCCACAGCGAAACCGGAAATCGCCGGTACGTTTTCCGTGCCCGATCGCATTCCGAATTCTTGTCCTCCACCATACGTTATGGGCTCAACAAGCCTAGTAATGGCGTTGTTTCTAAAACACGCGGCGCCGGCTCCCTTCGGACCGCCTATTTTGTGAGATGAGAGCGTTATTACGTCCGCTCCCGTACTATTAAAAGAACAGTCTTCGTATTGAAAAGCCTGGGAAGCATCAACGTGAAATATAGGATATTCTCCTTTTTTCTTCTCCTTAATTATTTCCGATACTTTTAGCACATCGTTCACCGCCCCCGTTTCGTTGTTTACGAATATGAGAGAAACCACTACCGTTCTTTCGTTTAAGGCTTCTTTCAGCGCTTTTATATTTACCTTTCCGTTCTTATAAACCGGCACGCGAATGACTTCCGTTCCTTCTTCCGACAATTTTTCCGCCATCCGATCTACCGATTCGTGTTCTGCCGCGGAAATAATGACTCTCGCGGGCAAACCGAAACTTTCGGTTCTTCTCCGGACCATATATTTTTTTGCTACTCCCCGAATAACTAAATTATTGGCTTCGGTCGCCGAAGAAGTAAAAACGATTCCGCTGAAATCTCCGCCCAAAGATAAAGCGACTGTTTCTCTTGCCTTATCAAGCAAAGCGCTCGCATTCATTCCGGCTCGATGAATTGATCCCGGATTCCCAAAAGAAGAACCGTAGGCCAGCTTCATCGCTTTTTCCGCGCTTGCCGTTATCGGCGCGGTTGCCGCGTAATCAAAATAAAGTATTTTCGGTTGTCGCTTCCCTGATTTTTTCATCAAAATCCAGACTGACTTTTCTCAACGCTTCCGTTCCTTTTTCGGGCATCATAAGGTATTTCTGTCCCTTTGCAAGATCAAAAAGCTCTTTCGTTACTTTTACGTCATTCAGGCAGTATTCTTCCAATTCCTTTAAATTCCCTTCGTTCCAAAATTTAATGGCTTCAAGCCCGTTGTGCGTTTTGCCCGTCCCCAAATTGGCTCGCGCAAGAAGATCTAATCCGATTCTTTTTCCGACGCTTACCTCTATTTCCTCAAGCAGGTCAACTCTCCTCAACGCTTTCGTGCTGAAATCAAAATATTTATCAAGCACCGGCAAATCAAATCTGTTTATGCTAAATCCGACGACAAAGGCCGCGTCTTTTAACATCTGTCCCAAATCTTTCACGTCGTTCTCCCAAAAGCTTAAGTATTCGTTTTTGTTGTACGAGTATGCGCACGCCAAAGACATTTCAAGACGAGCGATATTTTGTTCTCCGCCCACGTCGTAAAAAGTATTCTTTGTCTCAATGTCTATTACAATGACGTCTTTCATAATTCGTTGGGAGAATGCTCTCCCTCGTTTAGTCTTTATTCGCTGATAAGCGATTGTATCAGGTTAACCCCTTTTTTCAAGACGTTTTCTTCTTTCGCTTCCGCATTCATCCTTATAAGCGGTTCATTCGCCGCCGGTCTCAGTAAAAAGCGAAAATCTTCTTTCTCGGCATACAGTCCGTCTTCAAAATCCAATTCAAATCCGTTCTTTCTAGCATAATCCGCTACCGACTTAATGTTCCTTTCCGCGGAGGCGACTGAAAAAGATATTTCTCCCGATCTAAAATACGGCTTTTGACGCGAAACCCATTCGGAAAGAGATCCGTCTTCAGATATTATCGTCATCATTCTCATAGTCATTATCGCGCCGGAATCTATGTAAGTGCCTTCTACCGGAAAATAATAGTGTCCCGACCCTTCTGCCCCAAAATCGGCGCCGTTTTCCTTCATGGTTCTTTTAACATTAAGATGTCCTATTTTTGATTTTATTATTGATACCTTTTCTTCGGTGCGAAGATCTTCCTTTACGAACCACCCTATTCGCCGGTCAATAATTATTTTTTCTGGGTGATAGTGCTTGGTATAAAGTCTGATCACAAGATCCGGATGAATCAAGTTACCCTTTTCATCGGCGATAATCACCCTGTCTCCGTCTCCGTCAAAAATAAACCCGGCGTCTGCCTTCTTCTGAACGACTTCTTTTATAAGCTCATCCGCTGCTCCGGGAGCGGAAGAATTCGGCCCGTGAGCGGGAAATTTCCCGTCCGGCCGGCAATTTATAAATATCGGTTGAATAAGCTGGTTTCCTCCTATCGCCTCTTTTATTATCTGGCCGGCAAATCCGTTTGAGGCGTCAAAAACGATTTTTATTTTCCGGAGTATTTTTAACTCCCCCGAAAGAAATTCGGCGTATACTTTCAAAAATTTTTCCTTAATTTTCATTTTTCTTCATTCTTTCTTCTATCTCGTCTCCGCTTATCGCTTCAGCCCTCGGTCCTACAACCTTTAATCCGTTCCACTCTTGATCGTTATGAGAAGCCGTAACCATTACCCCTCCGGCCGCAGAAAACCTGTTTGAAAGATAATAAAACATGGGAGTTGTGGCATAACCGACCTCTATTAGTTCTCTTCCTTTCAAGGCATTTTTTACCGCTCGGAACAATTTTTTAGAGCTTTGCCTAGCATCCATCGCGACAACTATTTTTCCTTCGGAAAACACCGATTGCGAAAGAAACTGAACCACAACACGGACAGTCTCTTCGTTTATCTCTTTAGGATATATGCCCCGAATGTCGTAAGCCCGAAAAACCGAAGGCGTTATTTTATCCATTGACTTTTAATAATAACACGAGCGGGAACCCTTTAGTTTTGTCCGTAAGCTACCTATAATTAGTTGGATTATGGCAAGAAAAACTGGAACAAGGAACGTTCCGGAAAAGGAAAAAATACGCCCGGAGGTCCTTATGGGAATCTGGGCAATAATTTTCTTATGCCTCGGTTTGATTTTACTGCTCGCCGGCTTTCACAAGGCCGGTCCCGTTGGTGAAGCCATATTTAAAGCAGGTACGACTCTGCTCGGTATCGGTTACTATCTCATTCCCGTAACTCTTCTTGGAGCCGGAGTCTTGCTTCTTTTCGGAAGAAGAAGAGGGGTAATGAAGCGAACGATCATCGGAAGTTCGCTTTTCGTTCTCGGAAGTCTCGGATTGATTGATATTATTTATCCGGGAAAAAGCGGCTGGCTCGGTGTCGCCGCCGGCGCCGTTGAAATGCCGTTTGGCCACCCGGCAGGTATCGTTCTTACTTCCTCCATCGTTTTAATAGGGCTTATTTTCATTATTGATATTCCGATAAAAATTGATCTGGGAAAACTAAAGATCAGAAAAACGGAAAATGAAAAACTTGTCGTAAATGGCGAAGGTGAAAATGAAGTTACCGTAACGGAAAAAAATAATGGTTCGTCCAAACCAAAATCAGAAACGGCAGACAATACCCCCTCTTCAGGTGATGCGTCCGAATTCATTGCCAAAGGAAACCAAAAAACGGAAAAAAAGTTATCCTTCAAAAATTACGTTCCTCCTCCGCTTGATATCCTCAATTCTTCCGTGGAAAAACCGACCGTAGGCGACCTTAGGGCAAACGCGAATATCATAAAAAGAACTCTTGATAGCTTCGGTATCCCGGTGGAAATGGGAGAAATCACGATCGGTCCGAAAGTGACGAGATACACCCTGAAGCCCGCTGAAGGCATAAAACTTTCACGTATCACCGCTTTGAATCAAGATCTATCACTTGCGCTTGCAGCTCATCCTTTGCGCATTGAAGCTCCGATTCCCGGAAAGTCGTTAGTTGGAATTGAGGTTCCCAACAAAACCGCGGCGCTCGTTCGCCTTGGAAGCCTCTTAAATTATCCCGAATTCAATTCTGCCGGAACGCTCGGTTTCGCTCTCGGTAAAGGACTTTCGGGAGAGCCGGTTTTCCCGAATATCGCGAAAATGCCTCACCTGCTTGTCGCGGGCGCGACTGGCAGCGGAAAAAGCGTTACCATTCACTCCATAATCGTTTCTCTTCTTTACAAGAATTCCCCCGAAACTCTCCGCTTCATCTTTATAGATCCGAAACGCGTTGAACTTTCCGTCTATAGCGGTCTTCCCCATCTTATCACCCCCGTAATCACCGAAGGTAAAAAAGCTATTTCGGCTCTTCGTTATGCGATATCCGAAATGGACAGGCGCTATGAAGTTCTTCTGCGAGAAGGGGTAAGAGACATTAAAGGCTTTAACGACAAACACAAGAATGACCCGATGCCGTATCTCGTCATCATAATAGACGAGCTTGCCGACTTGATGACCGCTTACGGACGCGAAGTTGAAAGTTCCATCGTGCGACTCGCTCAAATGGCGCGCGCGACCGGAATCCACCTTATCGTCTCCACGCAGCGCCCGTCCGTTGAAGTAATCACTGGACTCATCAAAGCGAATATCACGACAAGAATTGCCTTACAGGTAGCAAGCCAAGTGGACTCGCGCACTATCCTTGATACGTCCGGAGCGGAAAAACTTTTGGGAGGCGGAGACATGCTTTTGGTTTCTTCCGATCTCTCAAAGCCGAGAAGAATCCAAGGATCGTATCTTACCGATGAAGAAATCAAAGCCGTTTCTCAATTTATTATTGATAACAACGAGGGTGAAATAAACGATCTTTCCGTCACGGACCCGCACGAGCTTGAGGGAATATTGAGTTCCGCCACAAGCGATGACGAGGAAGACGATATGTTTCCAGACGCCTTAGAAGTCGTTTCGAACGCAGGCAAAGCCAGCGCTTCATTATTGCAAAGACGTCTTAAAATCGGTTATGCTCGGGCTGCAAGACTCTTGGATATCATGGAATCCAAAGGCATCATCGGTCCCGGCGATGGAGCGAAACCGAGAGAGGTTTATTTAAACTCAGAAAGAGAAGAAAACGAATTAAACGATGAACGATAAAAGTCTAGGAGAAGTTTTATCCGAAATAACGACTGAACACGGACTTACGATCGGTAAATTATCCGAACTGACAAATATTCCAAAGAGATACCTCTCTGCCATGGCAGAGAACGACTTGAGCAATATGCCCGCCGCTCCGTACATTAAGGGCTATATCGCAAAAATCTGCACCACCTTAGACATTGACCAGGAGCCTATAATTGAGGCTTACAACAAAACCGAACTTAAGACTTCGGGTAAAGACGATATCCTCCCGAAAAACCGTTTTGCGGTCGTTCGCAGAAAAAAGAGTTGGGTCATTGTCGCTCTTATCGTTGCCATTGCCATGCTCGCCACCCTGCTTGGCCTTATCCCGAGTGCCAGGTATTTCCTTGTCGGTTTCGTCGGCATTCCGTCCATTGAAGTAAATCTTCCAGCCAAGGTGGAAGATAGGGATTTTTTGGAAACAAGAAGCCAAGTACTTACGATTGAAGGCAAGATAAATCCCAAAGATTCCATTATAATTAACCGAGAGCCCGTTCCGGTGAGCTCGGACGGTTATTTCCTAAAAGAAGTCTCGCTTGATGCCGGTCTAAATACGTTTGAAATCAGAGTTAGAAGATTTCTGGGACGAGAAACGACCGTCATAAGAAAAGTCTTTTACATAACGGAAAATTTAAACGTGGATCCCGAAACTGTTAATTATGGAGAAGAAAACATCTAAAAACAGACCTGACGAAGGGAGTGATTTGGACTCGCTCATAGCATCCATCCGTGAAAAGTTCGGAGAGGAATCGGTTATGAAACTGGGCGAGATTAAGCACTCAAACATTGAGTCCATCCCTTCCGGATCGTTCAGTCTTGATCTTGCGCTTGGCGTAGGCGGCTTTCCCAAAGGCAGAATAGTTGAAGTATTCGGACCGGAGATGTCCGGCAAAAGCACGCTTGGTCTCCAGATAATCGCCGAAGCCCAGAAAAAAGGAGGTAAAGCGGCTTTCATTGACGCCGAGCATTCTCTTGATCCGGAAAGAGCGAAAAAGATTGGCGTTGATATTAAGGAACTTATAATTTCTCAACCCGACAACGGCGAAGAAGCTTTAAACATAATGGAAAGCCTCGTTAAATCGGGACTTATTGACGTCATAATCATTGATTCGGTGGCGGCGCTTACGCCCAGAGCCGAAATTGAGGGTGAAATGGGAGCGCAGTATGTCGGACTTCAAGCTCGAATGATTTCCCAGGCTATGAGAAAAATTACGGCTATTGCCGCCAAGTCCAAAACTCTTCTTGTATTCATCAATCAGATAAGAGAAAAAATCGGAATGATGGGCTATGGAGAAACGACTACCACTCCCGGAGGAAGAGCGCTCAAATTTTATTCGTCCGTTCGCGTCGATTTAAGACGCATCGCGCAAATCAAAAAAGGAGAAGAAGTTGTCGGAAACAGAGTTCGCGCCAAAGTAGTCAAAAATAAAGTGGCCCCTCCTTTTAGATCTACCGAGTTTGACATCATGTTTAACGAGGGAATCTCTTATGAAGGAGATTTGATTAACACCGGTTTGAAGTACGGTATCGTCAAAAAAAGCGGCAACACTTATTCGTTTAAGGAAGAGAAACTAGGCGTGGGTATTGAAGCCTCCAAAGAAAAATTAAGAGAAAACAAACCGCTCCTTAGAGAGATTGAGAAAGACTTGAGCCTAGAGATTGAGCGAATCGCCGCTTCGGCCAAGTAAGACTATATTTAGAAAAAGTTCGGCGACAAGTATCGGCCCCGTTCCTCCCGGAGTCGGCGTATAGAAAATATTTTTATCCGAAATCTGCGGGTCAAAATCTCCCCCGACTTTTCCGTCCTTCATCCCATAACCGAAATCAATAACAATCGCCCCGTCACGCACCATATGAGGCGAAATTAGTCCCGGAACGCCGGTACCAGAAATTATCACGTCCGCTTTTGCAACATCCGCTAAATCGTCACTACGCTCAAAAATACGGACCGATTTCGCGCGAGGCAATAAAAATTCATAAACCGGTTTTCCCACCAGAATCCCATACCCGACAACTGCAAAATCAAACAAGCTTATATCTTTATTCAAATATCTAAGTATCTCTTTAACTACTTGAGCCGCCGGTGCCGGTATTTTTCCCCCATTTAACGAATCCACGTCTTTTGTTGGTTCTATCGCCTTAAGCACGCGAGCTTTGTCTATTTTTTGAGGTAAAGGAAGCTGAACTATTACAGCCGTTATTTCATGATTCTCGGATGCTCGTTTTACGGATTCCACCAGTTTTTCCGTTTCCGCCTCCTCCGAAAATTTAACTACTTCAAAATTAATCCCCGTCCTCAAAGCCGCTTTTTTCTTCTGTGCCACGAAAGACTCGGTTGCCGGATCGTCTCCCGCCATGACGACAACGAGTTTTAATCCGTCTCCGGTTCTGTCCCCTATTCGGGTATACACTTCCTCGGCAATGGCTTTTCCGTCTATTTTCTCCATTTAGTGAATTTATCTGCCGGATATTTCAGAGCCAAACGTTCGGTTTCTTCTTTTACGTTTCCTTTAAGCACTATCGCTCTATGCATCAAGTCCGCTATTTTCTCCATATCTTTTTCTTTCATTCCTCTCGTTGTAACGGAAGGAGTGCCGATTCTTAACCCGGAAGGATTAAAGGGAGAGATATCTCCCGGAACGGAATTTCTGTTCGCTACTATCCCGTTTTCTTCAAGTAAGTTTTGAGCGTCTCTTCCGCTGATCTCAAAAATCTTTAAATTGGCAAGAATCAAATGATTATCCGTTCCTCCGGTTACCAGCTTGAATCCTTTTTTCATGAGTGCCGCCGCGAGTGCTTTTGCATTTTTCACGATTTGAGTTCCGTACTTTTTAAATTCAGGGTTTAAACTCTCATAAAAGCACTCTGCGATTGCCGCCGTTTGATTATTGTGCGGACCGCCTTGGATTCCCGGAAAAATCGCTTTGTCTATCGCTCCGTTAATGGTTCCTTCTCCCAATTTCAGCGGTTCCTTCCTCGCAAAAATCACCGCTCCTCTCGGACCGCGCAAAGTTTTATGAGTCGTAGTGGTCACGACGTGAGCATATTTGAAAGGAGACGGATGATTTCCCGTAAGCACTAACCCCGCGATATGTGAAATATCGGCCACGTGATACGCCTTCACGGACGAGGCTATCTCGCCGAATTTTTTGAAATCCAGTTTTCTAGGATACGCGGTTGTTCCGGATACGATGACCTTCGGTCTGTTTTTTTTTGCAAGCGCAAGAATGGTGTTGTAATCGATCCTTCCGCTTTTCCCAAGTCCGTATTGAACCGAATTGAACAATTTTCCGGTCGCCGAAACTTTGTGCCCGTGCGTAAGGTGTCCACCAGAGGCAAGTTCCATGCCCATCAACGTGTCTCCCGGATTCATAAGTCCCAGATAAACCGCCAAATTCGCCGGCGATCCGGAATAAGGTTGAACGTTTACCGCCCATCCGTCCGGACTTAATCCGAATGCCTTGAGCGCCACCTCCTGCGCCCGAAGCTCTATCTCGTCGCAAACGGCGTTTCCCGGATAATATCTCTTGCCTGGGTACCCTTCCGAATATTTATTTGCCAAAGGTGATCCGAGAATGGAAAGAATGTCCGGAGACATTAAATTCTCCGATGGAATAAGATCTATCGTTTTATTTTGACGCGAAACTTCCCGTTCAATTAATTTTTGAATTTTTTTATCCATCAGCTACCGATTCAAGTTAGCTCCTATTCACCGAAAAATCAAAAGCCTATCTTTTCGCGAGAAGATAGGCTTTGTTTCTTTAGTTAATCCCATTCTCCCGGAATATGTTTCCTGGTTTTTCCCGAAATATTCAGGGCGTGTATTCTCATATGTGAAAGAGTTGATTCCGATCCGTGTGGTATCCCCATTAAACAATTCGGGCAAACGCCGCCTATTTTGACCATTACCGGTTTTTTTGGATCGTCTTCCCTTTTACAATTGTTCGGACAAGGCATTTCACTCGGTCTTTTCACGAATCGTCCCCTCCTTTCTTTTTTTCAGGTTCTATGAGGATTGAACCAACTTTTTCGCTTCGGGTCAAACAAGAGCCAAGGCCGTTATCGCAAAACCAAGAATTCCCGCAAGAATCAAATAAATGGCAAGATAAGGCAAGTTCGTTCTTAAAACTCTTTTTTCCATCGCCGCTCCCGCTCCCGCAACTGCGAGCGCCGCAAGAATATTGTGTATCGCAACGACATTTCCCGCCGCCGAACCCATGCCCTGCATGGCAATAATCAGTTTTTCCGCATTTCCCGAAAGAACGGCAGCCGATTGTTGGATGGACGAAAACAAAAGATTGGAAACAGTTGAACTTCCGGCAATAAATGCGCCAATTGCCCCTATCGCGGGAGAAATAAAGAGGGTTGTCACTTTCCCCGCGCTCCGAAAAATATTCGCGATTGAAGTGATCATATTGGGTAATCCCGCATCATTTAGTCCCGAATTAAGCATTATTTGAACGAAAATAATGATGCATATAAGCGCCGCGGCCGGTTGAACAACTCTTTTCGCGGCCTCACGAAGTATCTCTGCCGAGTATTTTTTATTTCTGCGCAAAAAGAAATAAACGAGAAATCCCGCTGCCGTAGCAAAGAAAATCGCCGCGGGAGATGCAAGAGGATGAATGGAATAACTTATGTTCGTCTTTAAAATGGAAGAAAGGCTGATTTCAAATAAATTTCCGAGCAGATTCTTGATATAAGGAATTCTCGTTATTGCAAGTGTTCCTGCCACGATTATATACGGAACAAACGGAATGATATTGCCTTTTTCAGGCTTGTTCTCTTCTTTTTCTTTTTCCCGGTGAATGATCGCGTATAAAGATATTAAAATCATCCCGCAAAGTCCTCCTATTATGGAAGGCACCTCTGGTCCGAAAAACTTCATTACCACAAAAGACGGGATTGAAACCGCGAAAGCCGAAAATAAAATAAAGGGCAAATTCCGTACGACGTCCTTGAGCCTCCCTTTCTTTTCTTTTGAAGACATAAAGAAAATGGCCGCCACGACAAAAGGAGAAATAATAATGTTTAAGATTGAGATGAAAAGTGCTGCCTCGTTCGCCAATCCCGATCCGACCGTAGAGGCAAATCCGTAAGTCACCGGTAATCCGACCGCGCCGAACGTTACGGGAAGAGTGTCCCCGATTAGAGAAACCACGACGGAAGACAAAGGCGTTAATCCGATAGAGATGAGTATCGGAACCGTTATCATCGGAGGGGTGCCAAATCCCGATATTCCTTCCAAAAAACAGATAAACGCCCATGCGATTAGAACGGCTTTCACTCGGTAGTCGGGCGATATTCTATCAAAAATTTGTTCCGCGGAACGTTCTCCTCCGAGTCTTCTGAATATTCCGAAAACAAGCAAAGCGCCGAAAATTATTAATATGATTTCGAGAGCCACGAAAACTCCTTTAATCGCCGCCGCGGAAAGAACAATGGGTGATATTTTCCAGACAAAAAAACCGATCGTTAAGAGAACCGTAAGCGCCAAGATAACCGATACCAAAAAACTTCGGTGAGAAAAAAGAACCAAAAAGACGAGTATCACTATCGGTAGAAGAGCGATTAGGCTCATAAGCATTGCCCTAATTTTAACACCTCGCTCTATGTTCCGTTCGATTCCGGTATCCCTAATCCCTAAATTCCATAGCGAGACGAGACAAATACGAGTGAAGGTGTACGTTATAGCAAAGCGGGTACCCCGAGCGAGTATTTGTCTGTCGCAGTAGGAATTTAGGGATTCATATTTCAAAGCCCTCTTTAAAGAGGGCTTTGAAATATGAGCGGGATACCGGAATCGAACCGGCGCCATTACCTTGGCAAGGTAGCGTACTGCCACTATACTAATCCCGCTTAAAACAGGCTTAAATTTAGTGCAAGATTTGATTGTTGTAAAGAATTTTCATAATATGAGCCTCATGTTCCGTAAATGGATATTGCCGTCACTCGGAGTGGTCGCGATTACTTTCGCCGCCATTATCGGCTTTTCCTTCATTCCAAGAGAAAAATTTGTCATTCCAGAAAGTTTCGCCGAAGCCCGCATGAACGGAGCCGTTATCGCCGACTTTCTAAACGAATTTTCAAGCAGTTCCGTTAATACAATAAGCGAAATCGAAAAGAAAGATAAAGCGGGAAAATACGATGAAGCCTTGAATCTCACCATTCAAGAATTGGAACGGGTAGAAGTTGCGCGCGCAAAAACTATTGAGCTTCTGGGAGAGTTGGAAAGAATGGCTTCTTCCCTGCCATCCGTCCCGAACAACGACGCTCAAGCGCTTGGCATGCAGGCCATAACAACGGAGATCTCTTTAGTTGATAAACTCTTGAACTACAACGAGAATACCCGTGCGCTTTTAGACGTTTTGAGAAAAAAATTCACGAGTTACACCCCTGAAAACTTCAACGCGGAAACGGAAAAAATTACGAAAGAAATGAACGATAATGTCATCGCCATTAACGAACTCAACCGCAAATATCAGACCTTGATGGGAGAGTTTGACGGAAAACTGAAATAGACAAACCGCTCCGTTGGGCAGTTTTTAATTATGGTTTATAAATGAATCCGTTTCTGCTCCAAAACCACAAGACAAAATGCATATCGGCCGGAGATATTCCTGACCCTTTTAAGGCTTCGCGCCACCTCTCCGAGATTTCCAATCGCCCGAGTTTTTCCGCTTCTTTCGGCGTTATGACTCCAAGTTTGACCGAACATTTCAGTATGTGCGTATCCACGGCTATTTCTATGTATTCCGTGTTTTTCAAAACCACTCCGGCGTACCTGCCTAAAATAGAAGACCAATAGTTGAATATTTTTGGACCGGATAAATAAGGAAATCCTTTCTTGTTTGATCCTTGAATCACTTCCTTGAGTTTCAAAAAATCATTATCCGAGGCCGATATCATTCCTTCGAAACTTTTCCAGCCTCCATAAACCGATTCAGATATTCTCTTCCAAGTATCCGTATGTTTGTTCGGTTGAAGCGCCAATTTATGTTTTAAAAGATTATCTCTCAATTTTGCTTCCGACATTTTTGTCGTTGCGTTAACATTAAAAACATTCCGCGTTTCTGGGTCTTTATAAGTCTCGAGAGCGGCTCGCCACATGGCAAAACTGTCACGCTGGTAATTGAGAGCCATCGGCAGAGTGAAATACGCGATTCTAAGCTCTTTATCTTTCTTTATAAATCCCGGATTGGAATCTTCTGGCATCTCTGTCGGACCGAGTTCCCCGTTTTTGCAAGCCTCAATCAGCTTTTTGCACTCGCGAATTAAGTCCATAGTATTTACCAATTATAATAAGGCACTAAAACGCCGAAAAGGACATATCTCCCGCATTATAATGCCATTGGAAATTGGGATTTTAAAATTGAAAATTAGTAATTGAAAATTACAATCCCCGTGTTTACACGGGGATTGTCATGGGGTGTCTAACGGGATTCGAACCCGTACCGAGAGTTCCACAAACTCTAGTGCTAACCGTTACACTATAGACACCATATTAGCGGATTTATTGTATGGATAAATTCTCGCCAAATCAATTCCTGCCCACCAGAAACTCTATAACGGCGTAAACTATCCAAAAAGCAAGAAGCAAAAATCCCTCAAGCCGCGTAAGAACGCGTTCGGAACGTATTAGTTTCATTAAGAAGAATGAAGCGATAACCATGAACGTCCCGGTCACATACACTATCTTTGCCGGAAAATAAAACGGACTTATGCAGGCAATTACGCCCACTACGATTGTCGCGTCCGCCATTACCGTTCCCAAAATATCACCAACGGCAAGACCGTCCTCTTTTTTCCTTACGGCTTTCAATGAGTAAAAAAGTTCCGGCATTGTCGTTCCAATACTCACGACAAGCATGGCGATAAGCACTGGCGTTACATTTAGCACTTCTGCGATTTCAGTCGCGGAATTCACCGTAAATTGCGATCCTAAAAGCAATATGACCATGGCGAAAACCAGAAACAAGAAATTTTTCACACTGCCTACGCCGCTGTGATATGCATCCATTTTTTCTTCTCTTTTAAATAACAAGTAATAGAAGAATACTCCGGCTACTATAAGCGCTATCCCTTCAAGCCGAGAATAATGGCCGTTAAGTCCGAATATAACCGGCAACATTATTAGAAAAGGATAAAAGCGAACATCCTTAAGTACTTTGCTCTCTATCTTAAGTCCTCTACCTGCCACTATCGTCATTATGGCGAAAATAAGCGTCAGATCGGCGATATTTGAACCGAATATCGTCCCCAAACCGAATTCAGGCATTCCCCTTATGGCCGAACTTATGGAAATGACCGTCTCGGGAAGAATGGAAATAAAGGCGACAATAATAAATCCGACAATATATTGGGAAAGATTAAAACGCTCCGCGACTTTAGCGGAGTATTTTGTGGCAAGCGTTGCTCCTTGAACAACCAAAAAAAGTGAGGCGGCAAAAATTAAGATTTGGAGAATCATGACAACCCGAGCAGAAGTTAGATACCAAACAATTTTAGCAAACGTTCTGCGTTGAGTCTATAAAATTGAATTTTTAACCAAAAACTTCTATTGTCTATAGGAGTTTATTTGCCCCGATAGTTCAACGGATAGAACGACTCCCTTCTAAGGAGTAAATGAGGGTTCAATTCCTTCTCGGGGTACGCGGTTATAATGCCGCTACAAACCACACCGGGCTGTAGTATAGCGGTAGTATACATGCTTTGGGAGCATGAGGTCTGGGTTCAACTCCCGGCAGCCCGACAAAACAAAAATTTGGTGCCCTCGGGGGGAATCGAACCTCCATCAGCACGTTAGGAGTGTGCTGCTCTATCCATTGAACTACGAGGGCAAGCGAAAACTTTTAAATATTAGTAACAAAGAACTCCGATTGCAATCGGAGTTCTTTGTTACATTTTGTGCCGCGAGAGGGAATCGGACCCCCGACGCCATCCTCTTCCAGAGGATATCCGGACTATATCATCTCCCTTTAAAGGGAGCCGGGCGCTTATGCAAGGTTATTGTTGGAGCTCACTTGCTAGTCTCTACACCTTCTCAAAAACCTGTGTCCTTTTGAGCTTGGCTCGGAATTATTTTTAGCGCTAGCTAAGAACCTTTTCCGAATTCACCCAGTTATTCAATCCGCATTACTGCAGAAGGCCCCGAAGTTGAACTTGAGGGATGCGCTCTACCACTGAGCTATCGCGGCTTATATTCTTGAAGAATACTTGCGTATATTAACAGATAATTAATTAATTTCAAGATTACCAATCCAATACGGTAGAACATAATATGTTATACTATTGACATGCGCATATGTAAGCTGTGTGGTAATAAATTTAAGGATTACCAAAACAAAATGCGAACCCGATGTGGATCATGCAATACAAAAATAAGAAGATACAGAACCAAGCTTGCCGCCATCAAACTACTAGGAGGAAGATGTGTCGATTGTGGATGGCAAGGAAATCAAGCAGCATTTCAATTCCATCACGTTAATCATAATAAAAAAGATTTTGTCATTGGAAATGTTGCTAATAAAAAATGGGAAGTTATTAAAAAGGAACTAGATAAATGCATTCTCCTCTGTGCTAATTGTCACTCTATAAGACACAGTTCAAAAAACGATAACGCCTTTATCATTGAAGCTAAAAAATACAAAGGCAGAAAATTTGTTCTCTAGTTCCTACTCTCTGCAACAATCAACTAACCGCTTTACAATCTCCCCTAATCTACCAAATCCCTTGTTTCCTTTTCCCGCATCTTTCACATTTAACTCGTCATCGGCGATTTTTTTAACGCCGTCCAATTTCACGATCTTCAAATTTATTCCCCAGAAAAGAGAATAAAGTTCATACGCTTTCTTGAACATATCCTCCGCTTCTTTTTTATTCCCCTGCCCTAATTGCTTTGTGCCTACTTCCATTAATCTCATTGAAGCCGCAAGCAAATGTTTTGATATGCACCAAACTTCTCCTTCATAGTCTTTAATGAGTTTCTTCAAAAGTTCCTTTCTCATTTCTCTCACTTCTGCGAGCAAATCCAGATAATCCGAATTCTCGGTTTTTTCAGCCGTGAAAAAGAAATGCTCTTCAATTGAGAGAAGATTCATTACGGCAACGGAAAGATCCTCATCGGAAGATAAATCAAGTTGTCCTTTCTTACCGCGAGAAGCTTTCTCTATAAGTTCCTCTATTTTCTTTTCCTGATCGTTTTCCATAAAAATTATAAATATTTTATAAATTGAAAATTATTTAGAAATTAGAAATTGTAAATTGAAAATTACATTCATATTCCTATTAAATAGAATATCGCGCTCGCTAAAGCAAGAGCCGCGAAAGGCATAACGACTTTTTGGAAAGGAAACAAAGCCTTTCCTCTCTTTTTTCTCGTTATTTCATAGATTATTTCCGTTCCGATAAAAATAACCGTTCCCAAAGCAATTCCCGCCATGATCTTATCCGCGCCAAGCACGCTATTGCCCGGCATGCCGATAATTTTCGAGATCCACAAAGAAACGATCGTCAGGACGTAAAAAACCGCGAAAACTATTTCCCGGAAACCTTTAAATTGCACTCCTTTTTTCGCCGCCCAATTGATCGTCCAGAGAGAAGCCGATGCAAGGAGCGCTCCTATCCAGGTTGCCGAGATGAGATCGCTTATTCCAAGCAATCGTGAAATTCCAAGTCCTGCTCCAATCGCAACCGTGCACACGGGGCACACCGCTAACGCTTTTCCGCTTAAAAGAAGGCCCGCTACGACCGCAAGACTGACTTTGGTTAATTTATTCATTTTCTGAAGTTGGCCCTTGAAGATGATTAATTATGTCGGTGTCTCCGAAGAAACACTCTCCATTATCCCACAACACCGGAACAGTAAGTCCTTTAGAGGCGTCTTTCCCGCACTCTACCATTCTGTCATAAAGTTCGTTCGCCGCTACTTGGCTTATGGATATTTCCTTTTCGGTTATTCCCGTTATCCCGTTTTCCTCGATGTAATCTCTTACGTTTTCACAATGCGGACAAGTGAAAGTGTGATAAAGCACTTTCTCTCCGTCTTGAGAACCTTGAGCGGGTTTTTTAATTGATAAACCGGTAAGGAAAGTATCACCAAGCGTTAGCCCGAGAAACACAACTATTGCTACAGCAACGGCGACAAACGCCCATTTTCTACCCTTATGTTTCATATCGGTCATTTATGAATTAAAACATATTTTAGCTTCCTCCTGTAGTTGGCAAAATAATAATTTTACAGTTAAAATCGTCAAGTATGGGGCTATAGTTCAATGGCAGAACGGCGGTCTCCAAAACCGTTAATCAAGGTTCAAGTCCTTGTAGCCCCGCAAGAGATGCTTGTGTTATCTACAAGGACTTGAACGTTAAAGGAGGTCGGGGAAAAATTCTAAATTTTTCCCCGTGTAGGAAGATATTAGAAACCGTTGGTTTCTAAGATGGAGTGAGCCTAGAGCGAGCGGAGTTGTGAAATTCCTTGTAGCCCCGCAAAAAACCGCATGTTCTTTACAAGCGCTCTTCCGACCATATATCCGTCTATTCCCGCTTCTTTCGCGCGCATCTCTCCCTCTTCCCGCGATTTAATGTCTCCGTTCCCGAGAACAATTGTTTCGGGACTTATCGTTTTGATGATTTTTCCCGCTCTCTTAATTTGTTTCCAATCGGCTTTTCCTTTCCTTCCCTCTTCTTTAGTCCGTCCGTGAACGATTATCGCCGCTAGTTTTTCCTCCGCGAGTGCCGTAATCCAGTTTTCCGTTTCCTTAGCCTCTGAATATCCGATTCGGGTTTTTACGGAAACCGGCAACCCTAAAGAATTTTCCTTCGTTATCCCGATAATTTCCTTTGCCAAGCTAGGTGATTTTATAATGCACGCCCCCGCTCCTTGTTTTAGAATGTTTCGGTCGGGACATCCCATATTAATGTCTATTCCATCCGCTCCGTATTTCTTGGCAATTTTTCCGCAAAGAGCGAACTGTTCCGGTTTCGCTCCGAAAAATTGAAACACTACCGGCCTTTCAATCTCCGAAAATCGCATATGTTTTTCAAACGCTTCTTTTCCTTTAGCCACAATTCCCGGCAAAGGAATCATCTCCGTCCAAATAACATCGGGTCCGCCCGCTTCCGCGAGCGCGCGTCTAAAATTTGCATCCGTCACCCCTGCCATCGGCGCTGAAGCCGAGATGGGCTTATTCAATTCTTTCCAAAAATTCATTTACATTCGTTTTGGAAGTTCTATTCCTAAAAGCGTTAACCCACTTTTCAGTACTATCGTTCCGGCCACTACGAGCGCGAGTCTCGCTTCCGCTGTTTTCTTTTCCGCTTTTATGACAGGTGAAGCTTCGTAGAAAGCGTTCAAAGCGTTTGCCATCTTAAATAAATATTCCGCCAAATGATTCGGTTCGCATTTCTCCGCGGCATAGGCGGCTATGTCCGAAAAACGGATGAGCGATTCCAAAACTTTCTTTTCCGCTTCTCCCAAAAGAATTTTCGCGTCCATCTTCGGTTTTAATCTGCCTGCTTTTTTCACGATATTTCTAAGCCTCGCGTAAGTATATTGGATATAAGGCGCCGAATTGCCCTTTAAACTAAGCATCGCGTCCCAATCAAAAACAATGTCCGATAGCCGATAATGCGAAAGATCGTAATATTTCACGGCGCCTACCCCCACTTCCTCGGCTGATGACGGGTTTATTTCCGCTGCCGATTCTTTCGCTTTATCAAGCAGTTCCGTGAGTTTTATGAATTCCCCTTTTCTTGTTGAAAATTTCTTCCCCGAAGCGCCGAGCATCATTCCGAATTTTATGTGCTGTAATTCGGTTTCGGGCGCAAGTCCGAGCAATCTAACTGCTTCAAAGAGTTGCGCGAAATGCAACGCTTGCTCGTTTGCGACTACGTAAAGAATCTTTTTGGGATGCCATTTGTTGACTCTGTACTTTACGGTCGCAAGGTCGGTCGTCGTGTAAAGATGGCTTCCGTCCGCTTTTTCTATCACGTAAGGCGGTAATTTGTCGTCCCCGAAAAATATTTTTACCGCTCCTTCGTCTTTCCGCGCAATGCCAAGTCTTAAAGCATCATCCACGATTTGCTTTAGGTCAGGCTCGTAAAAACTTTCTCCGAGCGTAACGTCAAACTTCACTCCAAGCCTCTTATATATTTTCCCGAACTCTCTAAGACTTTCTCTCACGAAACTTTTCCAAAGTTTGGTATTTTCCGCGTCTTTCTTTTGCAGTTTAGCCGTTTCTTTTCTCGCTTCGTCCAAGAGAGTCTTATTTTCCTCTGCTTCTTTGTGGAATCTAACGTAAAGCGACACTAAATGCTCTATCGGATTTTTCTTGAATTCTTCTTTCTGCGCCCAATTTTTGTAAGCGTAAATAAGCGCGCCGAATTGTGTCCCCCAGTCTCCCAAATGATTGTCGCTTATGACTTTGTATCCCTGAAATTTTAATAAATTTGCAATAGCCTCTCCGATAACCGTTGAACGCAAATGCCCCACGGACATCGGTTTTGCGACATTCGGCGCCGAGTAATCAATGACGATCGTTTTCCCTTTTCCCGTATCGGATGCTCCATAACGCTCCTTTTTCTTTAAAATATTTCCCGCTTCTTTGGTTATCGTCTCTTTTGAAAGATGAAGATTAATAAACCCCGGCCCTGCTATTTCCAGTTTGCTGAAGAATCCTTTCGGCGCGATTTTAAGGATTTCCGACATTATTTCTTCCGCTTCTTTTCGCGGATTGGTCTCCTTAAGCCCCGCGCGAATCATCGCCAAATTGGTGGAATAATGCCCGAATTCGGAGTTTTCGGGCGTCGTCACTTTAGGCTCCGCTTCGCCCGTAGCCTCAGCGATAATATTCACAATCACCTCTATCATCAATTAAGATTATATGACGTATATGCCCGCCTTTGCCACCAACAGAAAAGCCACGTTTAACTACGACATCCGCGAAACGTTTGAGGCCGGAATTGAGTTATTGGGATGGGAAGTTAAGTCCGTTAAAAACGGCCGAGCGGACCTTTCGGGCTCCTACGGAATCTTGAGGAACGGCGAAGTTTGGCTCGTTAATTTAGACATTCCCTTATACCAGCCGAAAAACACGTCTGGCGAACCGGATACTTCGCGTGCAAGACGAGTTCTTTTGAATAAGAGCGAAATTGCTGAAATTTTAAAGAGAACCGAGTCCGAAAGACTCTCCATCATCCCTCTTGAGCTTTACGGCAAACACGGCAAAGTGAAAGTCAAACTCGGTCTCGGTTTCCCTCGCCGCAAATCGGACAAGCGCGAAGTTATTAAAAAGAGAGATATCTCCAAAGAAATCGGACAAAAAATAAAATAAGAATCCACCTTTAGGCGGGCTTTTGTGGAGATGGCGAGAATTGAACTCGCGTCCAAATCAAAATCATGAATAGCTTCTACGAGCATGTTTCGGTTTTTTGGTGAATCAATAATCTTTCAACCGAACTAACGGACTATTGAACCGCATTTCTTTTTTCTTTGTTACGCAATGAAATGCAAGATTACGGAACGCAGTCTGAAATATTATGCCTTACTGAGAACTTCAGACGAAGTATCCCAGAGACACCCGTTACGCAAAAGCGAAAGCGGGAACGCGTACTTTGTTAGTGGCGTTTATAGTTTTGGATTTGTTTAAGGAGAAAAATCCGACTCCGCGCGCGACTATTCTGTTTTTAATCTGTCGAGGCCTTTCATCCCCATGCCTCATTATACCACAAAAATTGCCTATTGACAAGGGTTTATTTATCTTATATAATACCCTTATCCTTAAAAACATATTTTGGAAGGAGTGGTGTCTATGAGAACCTTGATACCTCCCAACTCTTCTTCCGCGAAGAAGACGAATGTTCGCATCGTATATCCGCTGCAGGGCCCGCCGGCCGCACGCCACATGCGCATGAACGTGAGCGTGCCGGGCGCCACCCAGACCTGCTTTCGCGAGAACACGACCTGACGCGCGCTTCGCGTCGAGTTAACTCGCACATCGCGGGTCAAAAGTAAGAAGAGGGAGACCATGGCTCCCATCTGTTCTACACATACTTCACTCCTAATTCGCCCGGGGTAATGACGTATAACGCATACCCTTTTGGCGCACAACCCCCGCATCTCTAATGAGAGCGGGGGTTCATTTTTTTTATTGACTCTCCTTTAAATACCATTTATTCTCCCTAAAGGCATTAATAGTCGTAAGCCGCCAAAAAAAATTTTAAGAAAATGGACGAATTGAATATGAATCCGGGTGCCGCCGAAGAGATGGCTGAAGAAGCCACTACTCCTGAAGTCGCCGCCGAAATGGGCGATTCCGAGAATATCGGCGAGCCGGCGACAGCTGAAGAATCTTCTTCTGAAGAATCTTTAACTCCCGATGAAACTGAATCGGCTAAATAACAATTAAGCCAATCACCAAATAAAAAAGAGTTCTATTAGAGCTCTTTTTTATTAAATTAAAATTATTTCTCTTCGCACGTCGGACACTCTTTGAGCCTCAAGGTAAACGGCAGCGTTATAAGCGTCTCGCCGTCAACGGCCACTTCTACTCTGTAATCTCCCACTTTCTCAAGCGCTACGTCTCGCAAATAAACTACGTGGCCGATTGAAGCCGTATCCGATTTAGCCGGATTTAACTTTTGAACATACGGTTCTATGCAATCGTTTTGATAGCCGCTTGTGACTTTAAGCCCGAGTTCGTGTTCTTCGGCATCCCCCGGAACGAAATTCACGACTACCGCCGCCTCGCTGTGTATCGCGGGCAGATCGTTTGCGGAGAGATCGGTTATCGGGTCTACGATTTCAAGCCCGCCGTTATCCAAAATTCTTACGTCTTGCGCTAAGATGGCAAAATTTAATCTCATTATTTTATAAATACCCTAAAAAAGATTTAAACTCAAGTTATCCACTTGTCCGTGAAAATGACTATATTAAAGTAAATCTATAGTTTCCTTAAAAACGATTTCATAAGTCCGCAAGGACTTACGATATACCAGCCGATCGGTCGGCAACGTTTCTTTCTCACCTCTTTCTTTTCTCACTCAACCGGAACGCGCAAATGTTTTTGTTGCAGCAATTAACGCTTGCGCTTTCCCGCACCAAACCGGCAAGAATCTCTTTCATCCTTTCGGGAGCTGAAAAGAACATGGTGTGTAAATCCGAGACTGTCCCTCAATCCCTCTCCTGTATTGAGGCAGACGCCAATCTGAATTGGCGCCTGCCTCGCTCTTAAACCCCTTTTTAAAAGGGGTTTTTATTTGGGGCTTGTAAGTTATCCACTTGTGAACTTTAAGGAGGAATAATAGAGTAAGTGCATAGCTCCTTCCGAAGTTAATAATTGGAGTCTCAATAAGACTCATAGCATATAAGCAATTCTCCTCACGTTTCCTTTTTGGAACAAAAGATTAAGACTTTTATAAAAGTTACATAAGTTCGCTCCGTTCCGGATGCTTATATACATTAGAAAAAGGCTCCCCCTAGGGAGCCTTTATTTTTTATTGACTCTCAAACGACAAACCATTATATTTCCTGGTATAAACGGATATCCTTTCTACAAAAAGAATCGTTCGCCCATGCCCGTTATCCGAAAGAATAACGAGATCTCCGCTCGCGAGCTCCGAGTGATCGGTGAGAACGGCGAAAACTTCGGCGTCCTTTCGCGGGACGTCGCTTTGAAAATTGCCGAGGAAAAAAATCTGGATCTCATTGAGGTCTCCGCGACCGCGAATCCTCCGGTTGCTCGCATCGGAAATTACGATAAGTTCCGCTATCAAAAAGAAAAAGAGCTGAAAAAAGAGATGCAGGCTAAGGCCAAAGGAAAGGACGACATGAAACAGGTGCGTATCGGACTGGGCTCCGCGAGAAATGATCTCCTTATAAAGGCGAGAAAAATTGACGAATTCTTGAAAGAAGGCTATAAAGTGGAGATTCTGCTTAAGCTTCGCGGAAGGGAAAAAGCCAATAAGGACTGGGCCCTGGAAAAATTAAACGATTTTCTTGGACTGATTACCGAGAATTTCCGCGTCATGGCAAGCCCTAAGGCAGGAGGAACGGGTTTCACCGTTCAGATAAACAAGGCTTAACTGATGGCAAGAAAAACCTTTCAGAAAAGATTCCGAATTACGAAAACGGGAAAAATAATGCGCCGCAAAATGGGGTTGTCTCATTTTAAATCCAAAAAAAGTCCGAAGATAATCCGCAACAAAAGAAGCTCATCCGTCTTGGCGCATTCCGACAAAAGACAAATAATGTCCGGCTTATAAAAACATGACTAGAGTTAAAAGAGGCACTATTGCCCATAAAAAAAGAGAAAGAATTTTAAAGTACACCAAGGGTTTTCGCTGGGGAAGAAAGTCAAAAGAAAAATTCGCGAAGGAAGCTTTGCTTCACGCCTGGCAGCATGCCTACCGTGGCCGAAAAGAAAAGAAGAGAAGTTTCCGTGCGCTTTGGAACGTTAAATTAAACGCCGCTTTGAGAGAAAATGACGTTACTTACAGCGAATTCATCGGAACGCTTAAAGCCAAAAATATTAAGCTTGACCGGAAGGTTTTGTCTCTGATTGCAAGTGAACATCCCGAGTCCTGGAAGAAACTTGTCTCATCCGTGAAGCAGGTCTAGGTCTAATGTAATCATAGGCATTTCGGAGCAGTCGTTGGCTGTCTCTGTAAGGCGCGAGAATTTGTCTTGCGTCTCTGTATTGGAACCACCCGAATCCTTCGTGTTCGGACGAAATTTTAACCTCCGTTTCGTTCGTTTCCGCGAGATAAAAAATGACTATTTTGAATATCTGCTCCCTATTTCTTCTGAACCGGAACTTCTCAACCGCCCTGAAATTTCTTTTTATGGAAAGTTTTGACGGGCCTATTCCCGTCTCTTCTTGGGTCTCCCTTATCGCCGCCTCTTTGCTCGTTTCTCTCACGTTCATGACTTCCGCATCTCCCGCCGAGGGAAAAGAAGTAACCACGTTTTTCTGGTTCTCAATGTGTCCCTTTGGGAAATTCCAGTATCTCCCGCCGTGGTAGAGCAGCAAAAACTTGGGTCCCTGCGGCGTATTCCGATAAACTATGAGCCCGGCTGAAAATTCTTTTTTTACCTGATCTTTTTCCATCATGTTTTTATCTTTTCCATAAGTTCGTTAACCGGCAAAGTGTTAACGATGTTTTTCTTGGATGCCCATCCTCGGCGAGCTTGCGCCACGCCGAATTTTAAATAAGTCATGTGCTTTACGGAATGGGCGTCCGAGTCAATGGCAAGCTTAACGCCGCGTTCCACGCATCGCCTTATATATTCGTCCTTTAGGTCAAGCCTGTCAGGATAGGCGTCAATTTCCAAAATCGTCCCCGTCTTCAAAGCGGCTTCCGTAAGCGCCTCCATATCAAGGTCTATCGCCTTTCGCTGGTTTATAACGCGAGCGGTTGGATGGAAAATAATGTCCACATTCCTGTTCTCCATCGCTTTTAAAAGCCTTTCCGTCTGCGAGACGATCGGCAAATTAAAGTAAGAATGGACTGCCGCTCCGACCATGTCAAGTTCGGACAATGCATCGTCCGATAAGTCCAATTCTCCGTCTTTCAAGATGTCGCACTCCAGCCCTTTAAGGATTTTGAAATCACTTCCTTTATCCGCAAGAATTTTATTTATCTTGTCTATCTCTTTCCCCTGTTCTTTTAGTCTTCTCTCATCAAGCCCGTTTGCCATTGCTAGCCTCTTGCTGTGATCGGTTATAAGGATGTATTTGAGTCCTCTCTTTATGGCCGTCTCCGCGTAATCCATTATGCTGTTCTCTCCGTCCGTCCAATTGGTCTGTATCTGAAGATCACCCATTATGTCCTTTTCCTCCACGAGATGAGGTAATCTATCTTCCTCCGCCGCTATTATCTCTCCGGTGTTTTCCCGAAGTTCCGGCGCAATGAGTTTAAGCCCCAAATGTTCATAAACTTCCGCTTCGGTTTTTCCGGCCACTCTTGTCTTGCCTTTAAAAAGACCATACTCGTTTAGTTTTAGCCCTTTTTTAATGGCTATTTTTCTAAGTTCAATGTTGTGGTCTTTTGAACCAGTAAAATATATGAGTCCCGCGCCGTAAGACTCTTTTGGCAATATTCTTAGATCAACGTCTATTCCTTCTTTAATCCTTACCGATGATCTTGTGGGGCCCTTTGAATAAACGTTTATGACCTCGGGCATACTGACGAAATAGTCCATCGCCAACTCTGCGTCTTTTATAGACTCAATTACGGCGAGAAGATCTATATCCCCGATCGTCTCTTTCATTCTTCTTGCCGACCCGGCAATGTCTACGGTTGACACTCCATTCAGTTTTTTAATTCTTTCCCTTATTTCTCCTGCTAAAACGTAAGTCGCCCCGAGCGTAAACCTTCCTCCCGACTGTTTTAAAAATTGTATCCCCTTTATGATGTTTTCTTCCGTTTTTGCCCCGAATCCCGCGAGTTTTCTTATTTTTCCTTCTTCAGCCGCTTTCTCTAGATCTTCAAGCGACCTTACGTTAAGTTTGTTGTAGAGTGTCTTTATTTTTTTGGGTCCTAAGCCCTCAACCGCCGAAAGAGACGAAACGTCAACCGGCGCTTTTTTTTTGAGTTCCTCAAAATATTTTATTTTACCTGTCTTAATATACTCTTCAATCTTGTCCGCTATCGATTCCCCCACTCCCGGTATTTCCGTAAGCTGCCTTAAACCGCCTCGCTCATAAATCTTCGTTACGTCCTCTTCCAATTCTTCTATCACTCTCGCCGCCTTAGCGTAAGCTTTCGGCCGAAAAGGCTCTTCTTTCATCTCAAGATATTCGCCAATTTCTTGAAATATTTTGGCTATCTCGGAATTGATCATTTAAGAACCGTCTTGGGAGAATGATTCATTATCGGCGCCACGCTTTTCCGCCTTCCCGGGAACATTACCTCCGGTACGATGAATATGATGATCGCCGACAAGAAAGAGGTGATTCCTACCGCTATAAATATGACGTTAAATCCGAATTTATCGGCCAAATATCCTCCGGCGAGTCCCGTTATTCCGGTCGCGATTCCCAAAAGCGTATGATCTAGCGACCAGCTTATGGCCGCCTTGTTCTTTTCAATATGCCGAGAGAATATTCCCGCCCACGAAGCGGCGTAAAAAGCGAATCCGAGCGCGTAAATTATCTGAAAAATGTAAAGCTTCGTAAGATTATCCACGAAATTCAGCCAGAAAGCCGAAGCGGAAACAAGTAAGAGTCCGATTATCAGCAGATAGAGGTCGTCCCTTTCCGTTTCCGATTTTTCTATCAGCACCGCCATGGGCAGTTGAACGGTCGAACGCACCGCCCAATAAATTCCGGCGAGAATTCCGACTGTAACGATGTTCGCCCCTTTGACCTCTTCCACTACGAATATGGCCATGATGGGCGATACGAGTCCCCAACCGCCGAAAAGAGTCAAATCTGCAAAAATAAAATTCCTGACGACTTTGTTTGAAGTAAAATATTTGAGAGTTTCCCTTATCATCTGCTTTTTTAATAATAGCAGAAAAGGAACTGATCGGTTTTAAGACGAAAAGGTGATTTTTCCTTCGCTCTGAGAAACTCCGATCGTATCCCCTCTCTTTACTTCGCCTAAAAGTATTCTGGAAGAAAGAGGGTCTTTCACAAGTTTTGATATGGCCGCCCTTAAAGGCCTTGCTCCGAAAGTCTGATCGTATCCTTCTCTCGCGATTATTTTTACGGCCTCTTCGTCAAACGTTATGATTATTCCTTGAACCTCCTCCAAAGTTTTACTCAAAGACCTAAGCTGCAGGGAGGCGATTTTTTCCATATCTTCAACCGAAAGAGTTTTAAAAGCAATTATGTCCGAAAACCTGTTTAAAAGCTCCGGTTTGAAATACTCCGTAAGCCGCTTCTTCAATACTTCTCCCAAAGTTCGCGGGTCTTTCCCTCTTTCAAGCGATTCCTTTATAAAAGTGGAATGGGCGTTAGAGGTGGCGATGATTATCGTGTTTTCAAAACCAATGGTTCTTCCTAGCCCGTCCGTAAGCCTTCCGTCATCAAGTACCTGAAGAAAAAGATTCAGCACGTCCCCGTTCGCTTTTTCAAACTCGTCCAAAAGTACAAGACTATACGGTTTTTCGGAGACCGCTTCCGTAAGCGATCCGTATGTTTTTCCGTCATTGCCGCCGATAAGTCTCTCCACGCTTTCCGCTCCCTGGTATTCGGACATGTCAAACCTGATCATCATGTCCTCCGAACCGAACTGTATCGTAGCTAGAGCTTTGGCGAGTTCCGTCTTCCCGACTCCCGTAGGCCCCACAAAAAGAAAAGAAGCGATCGGTCCTCCTTGCCTTGAAAGACCGCTCCGATATTCCCTGAGCGCCCTCGCGACAGAAGCGACCGCTTCTTCTTGGTCAATCAGTCGTTCGTGTATTTCTTCTTCTAAATTAAGAAGAGCTCCCGCCTCTGCTTTGCCGGCGCGATGTATCGGAACGTTTACCTTCTTTTCCGCCATTCCTATGACGTCGTCCTCGCTCAAAACTTTTTCCCCTTTTCTTCTCGCCTCGGAAAGCGCTTCTTTAAGCAATTCTTCCGCGGAGGACGGCAACGGTTTGTTGTGGAAATATTTCTTCGCTATTGTTACCGCTTTTTTAATGGCCGCAAACGATATTTCCACTTTCCACTCTCGTTCTAGTATCACGCTGTCGTAAGACAAATATTCTTCCGCTTCGTCTTCCGATATTTCGTTTATCTGAATCGGCTCAAAAGCGCCCGCAAATGAACTGTCTTCGGCGATAAATTCCTTATACTCGCGCGGGTATGTCGTGCCGATCGTGGGAAAATACCCGTCATTTATGGCGCTCATCAAAACATTCGCGGCGGACAAGCGGCCTTCTCCGGAAGTTCTCGCCAAGTTGTGTATCTCGGGAATGTAGAGGATCACGTTTCCGGCCATTCGAATTTCGTTCAAAATCGCATTCGCCCTTTTCTGCAGTTCGGCCGGATCCGCCGCTGAAGACAGAGCGCTGATATCAAGCGCGACTATTCTCTTGTCAAAAAGTTGCGGAGAAACCTGATCTTTCACGATCCTGTAAGCCAAATGTCCGATAATCGCTTCTTTCCCCACTCCTGGTTCGCCGATTAAAACAACGTTCGGTTTTACCGGCCGCGAAAGAACGTCTTCAAGCCTGTCGTATTCATTAGCATGTCCCACGAGAAATCCCGATCTGCCGGCAATCGCCAAGTTCGTTATGTCGTATCCGAACGTATCAAGCACGGGCGTTGGCCGGGATGTCCATGCCCGGTTCACATTCCTTATTCTCGTCATGGGTATCCTTCTTGCAAAAAATGATGTCTGGGAAACCGGCCTTTCTTTCGCAAGCCTTCCGAATATGAGCGCCTTTTCCAAATCTTCTGGCGCTATGCCAAAAAGATTAAAAGCTCTCTTTATCTCCTTGTCGCCGTCCGTCACTTGAGCCACCAAAAGATCGGCCGGCATGACCGATTCTTCTCCGGCTTTCAAAGCCGAAAGAAAAGCGCGAATAAGCGTTACCTCTGCAACGTCGGAAACATCCGGCTTTTCTTTATGGGTATCCGAAGACTTTAAGTGTTCTTCTATTTTTGCGCGCAATTCCTGCGGGTCAACTCCCAATCTCTTTACGGCTTCGGTTGCCGCCTTTGTGCTGAGAGCCGCAAGCGTTATTTCGGGCGATAAATTTTCCCCCCGAAATATTGCCCGATCAACGGCGGATATGAACATTGTTTTCGTTTGCGGAGAAACGTAATCGGCAATGTTTATCCTTCCCTCTTTGGGAAGCTTTTTTAAGGATTTTCTTGATCTGCCAAGATGAATCAGTTTTTCCGCCGCGACAAGTGCAAGAAATGCTCCGGCGTAACGAAGATCGGAAGAATCCGAAAGCAGTAATACCACGGAGCCGACCATTAAAAGCGTCATTGCCGTCGTCTTAATGATCTTTACGACAAATCTGCCAAAAAAAGAAAGCTTGTAATAATCGTCCTTAAAGTAAGGAGTAAACATTTATATTTAAAGCTTTTACCAGAAAATATGGTGGGATGAGCGACCAGACGATGAAAGCGAAAATAAACATTGCTCCCAGCGCAAGATATACCACGGAAGCGATTACGATTCTCACCAATCTGAAAATGAACCCGAAGAAGTATCCGATGATGCTCCTGTCTTGGTACATCGGTTTAAGAATATTCTTGGCGCTCACCCGCAAGGCAAACACCCGGTCAAGAGCTTTGAGAAAACGTATGAATGCGCCCGAGAAAGCCTGAAAGCCGCCGGCGTACCAACTCCGGAAAAAATCAGTAGCCCACGCCAAAACTTGCAGAGCGACATATTTAATCGCCATAACCTTGATTATATCCGATTTTCTGGATTCCCGCTTTCGCGGGGATGACAAAAAGAGTGTGCTCCCGAGAGAAATCTCACTACTCACTCGCTTTCGCTCGCTCCGTTTTAGAAACCCATGGTTTCTAATTCCGCCAGCCGGCGGATTTC
>JBAZMT010000001.1:0-188243 GCA_041649615.1 Parcubacteria group bacterium | reverse complement strand
TAAAGTCATCGGTTTTACCGGTAGAGTCTTACCGCAGTTTGACGAAGGCAATATGGGAAAATACGTTAATTCTCCCGAAACGCCGATATTTTCCAAATCACGTCTTTTATACGGTCTCTCAAAAGCGAAAGATCATATTCGCGAAGCAAACGCGGTTTTGCTGGTTGAAGGGCAGATGGACGTCATAATGTCCCATCAGGACGGAGTTAAAAACGTGGTCGGCACCTCGGGTACCGCTCTTACGGACGATCAGCTTTCGGTTCTCAAAAGATACGCGAATAAACTTATTCTCAATTTTGATAATGACGAGGCGGGCAAAAGAGCGATGGAACGGAGTATTGATCTCTCGGAAGCGAGAGACTTTGAAACGGAAGTTTTGGATTTTTCTGTAATTCCCGAATCCGGAGGATTAAAAGATCCGGCAGACATTGTTTCGGAAAAACCGGGACTTTTAAAAGAAATCGTTTCCCGCTCCATTCCGGCAATGGAATATTATTTTTCCCGTCATCCGACTTCAGACGTTTTGATCGGAATCAAAAAAGAAAACGTCCGCGCTATTTTAAAAAAGATAATGAACCTTCCGAGCGCCGTTACGCGCTCCTATTGGTTATCCGAACTATCTCTTCATTCCGGTGTAAAAGAAGCGGATTTGCTTCTTGAAGCTAAATCTTTAAATATTCCAAAACCCGCTTCTTATGCCGTTAAAACGGCCGATGTGTCAAAAGCTCCTTCTGACATTTCAAAGAGCCGAAAGGCGATAATCGCCGAAAAGCTTATATCCTTTTATTCCGCTTCAGACCTCGCTAAATCGGAACTTCAAAGATTAAAGGAGTATTTGCCAGAGGAAGAATTAGAGCTCTATAATGCGATGGTCTTAAACCTCCCTGACCAAAGTGAAATCACGCGGCAAAAAATTGCCGAATTATCCCTTATATCGGGACTTATGGAGGAAGATGTTTCGGGAGAAGTGGCTGAACTTGCAAATCAGCTGGAGCTTGAAGCTCTAATGGAGAAACGCGACGATCTGTCCGCGGAAATGAAATCCAAAAATCTTTCCGAGGAAGAGAAATATGAAAAAGCGCCCGCGCTCATGGAAATAGTCAAAAAAATAGAAACAATAAGAGCAAAAAAATAAAATGGCGAAAAAAGCGGCAAAAAAGAACGCGAAACATGGAGCAAAGTCTCCAAAAAAGAACAGTCACAAAACAATTCCGAAAAAGAAGCAGATTAAGAAACCGATTAAAAAATCCGCAAAAAAAGCAGCGCCCAAAAAGTCTAAACCGGCGATTAAAACAAGACCTTCGGCAAAAAAGCCGATAGTTAAGAAAGAATCTCATCCAGCCGCGAACGAACCGGCTAAGAAAGTCCACTTCAAGTTTGACGTGGCGGCGCTTGAAGAACTCATGGAAGTAAGCCGAGGAAAAGGATTCATCACGGACGTCGAGATATTAAAAGCCTTTCCGAAGATAGAAGGCGACATGAATTTTCTTGAATATCTTTACGATAAGCTTGATGAGGCGGGTATAAAGGTGATTGAAGTAGGGAATTTGATTGAACTTCCCGGAGATGAAATAACGCAAAAGGAACTTGCCGAAGCGGCCATCGTAAGCGCCGAACTTCCGGATAACGTTCAAATTTATTTGAAAGAGATCGGTAAGACTCCTCTTTTAAATTCCGTGGATGAAAGAGAAATCGCGAAAAAAGTAAGCCAGGGGGACGAAGAAGCGAGACAAAAATTAATAAAGGCGAATCTTCGTCTCGTTGTCTCCATTGCCAAACGTTACGTTAACCGTTCGCCCCAGCTTTCCATTCTTGATCTCATTCAGGAAGGCAATTTGGGTCTTTTCCGCGCGGTTCAGAAATTTGACTACCGAAAAGGTTTTAAATTTTCCACTTACGCGACCTGGTGGATCCGTCAGGCGATAACGAGAGCTTTAGCCGATTATTCAAGAACCATCCGCATCCCCGTGCACATGGTGGAAACCATTTCCAAATACACCCAGGCGAAAAGGAAACTCATGCAAGAGCTTGGCCGCGAACCGTTAGCCGAGGAAATTGCGACTGAAATGGGAATAGACGTGGAAAAAGTCCATCATATCCAGAAAATTTCCCAAGAAGTCGTTTCTTTGGAGTCTCCCGTAGGCGAAGAAGAAGATTCCGTCCTTTCAGAATTTATTGAAGACGAAAAAACTCTCTCTCCCGATCAAGCGGTTTCGCGCGAGCTCTTGAAAGACCAAATTCGTTCGGTCTTGGACGAGCTTACGGATCGGGAAAAGAAAATACTGGAACTTCGCTTCGGACTGACGGACGACGTTACTCACACGCTTGAAGAAGTTGGCAAAGTTTTCGGCGTTACGAGAGAACGTATCAGACAAATTGAAGCCAAAGCGCTTGAAAAAATAAGGTTCCACAGTCAGTCCGAAAAACTAAAAGAGTACTGATTTATTTTTGCCTGAAGCCTTTTGAAAAAGCCCCGTAAAACGGGCTATAATGCGGCTGATGACTTCCCGAGAAATCAGGCAAAAGTTTTTATCTTTTCAGGTAAAAAAAAGACACGCGATAATCCCTTCCGCCTCTTTAATTCCCGTAAATGATCCCACGGTTCTTTTTACCACCGCCGGCATGCATCCACTTGTTCCTTTTCTATTAGGTGAGATTCATCCCTCTGGCAAACGTCTCGCAAGCGTTCAAAAATGCGTTCGCACGAACGACATTGAAGAAGTTGGCGACCCGACCCATCACACTTTTTTTGAAATGCTCGGCAACTGGTCTTTAGGCGACTATTTCAAAAAAGAGGCCATTGAAATGAGCTGGGAATTCTTAACTTCGCCGGATTGGCTCAATTTGGATAAGAGCCGACTCGCGGTTTCGGTTTTCATGGGCGACGAAAATGCGCCGTTTGACGAAGAAGCCTTTAATCTTTGGAGAAAAATGGGTATTCCGGAAACCAAAATCGCCAAACTACCGAAAGAAAAAAACTGGTGGGGGCCGGCGGGAGAAACTGGCCCCTGCGGACCGGATACGGAGATGTTCTATTGGGTCGGAGATCCAAACGAAATTCCGGAAAGCTTTAACGACGATAACAACCTGTGGGTGGAGATCTGGAACGACGTCTTTATGGAATATAACAAGAAAGCCGAAGGAAGGTACGAGCTTTTGGAACAAAAAAACGTGGATACCGGAATGGGTCTTGAAAGAATTCTCGCGGTGGTTAACGGCTTAAGCGACAACTACAAAACGGAATTGTTTTTGCCGATAATCGGAAAGATTGAAGAATTATCCGGTAAAAAATACGGCGAGTCCGAAAAAATAACGCGTTGCATGAGGATCATTGCCGATCACCTGAAAGCGGCTGCTTTCATAATGGGAGACGATGCGGACGTTTCTCCCTCAAATGTCGGCCGGGGATATATCGTTCGGCGTCTTATCCGCCGCGCCATTCGTTACGGCAGACAGATCGGCATAACTGAAACCGGTTGGACTAAATCGGTTGTTCCTGCGATCCAAGAAATTTATGATGGAATTTATCCTGAACTTCAAGGAAACGGCGAATTCATCTCTTCCGAATTGGTGAAAGAAGAGGAACGGTTCATGAAAACGCTTGAAAACGGAATGAAAGAATTTTCGCGCTTGGCGGAGAACGGAGTCGTTTCGGGGCATGACGCTTTTAATCTTTATCAAAGTTATGGCTTGCCCAAAGAAGACATTAAAGAACTAAGCGCCGAGAGAGGAATAGAATTTGACGAATCCTCTTTTGACGAAGAATTCAAACGTCATCAGGAATTTTCCCGTACCGCTTCCGCCGGAATGTTTAAAGGAGGACTCGCGGATGCTTCCGAAAAAACGACCAAACTTCATACGGCGGCTCACTTGACGCTCGCCGCCTTAAGAAAAGTTTTGGGCGATCACGTGAGTCAAAAAGGGAGCAATATCACCACCGAACGCCTTCGTTTTGATTTTTCTCATCCCGTGAAAATGACACCGGAAGAAATAAAGAAAACGGAGAATATGGTGAATGATTGGATTTCTTCCGGCGCGGACGTTTCGGTAGAAGAAATGGATATTTCGGAAGCGAAAAACGCCGGCGCAACGGGAGTTTTCGGCGATCGATACGGCGAAAAAGTTAAAGTCTATTCAATAGGCGAACACGGAGAAATTTCCAAGGAAATCTGCGGCGGACCGCATGTCTCAAACATTGGGACTTTGGGAAGATTTAAAATAATCAAGGAAGAGTCGGCTTCCGCGGGAATAAGAAGGATCAAAGCGGTGCTTGAGTAAATCCATGTCTTTCACGTTTCTACCGATAGAAGAAGGAAAATTCGCTCTTAGCGTTCATCCGCCGTATGGAACGTCCGTTTATTCTTCAAAAATCATAGGAAGAGAAAATGCGCGCGCCGAAATAACGGAATCGGAAATAGAGAACGCCATTTCCCAGGCCATATGGCGTCTTTTTGACGAAGAACGAATGCTTTTTTCGCGAAGGCTTGATCTCTCCGAATTGGACGTCGTAATGGCGGATGTCCGCGTACTTTACATAAAGCTTGACGGCAATGCGGTCATAAACCCCATCGGATTTACGGCAAAAACCATAGAAGTGGGACTCGCCGAAATATTGATTACGCGAGTCTTGGCGGACGAGATCAAGTCTTCTAACCCCAAAAAAGGCGAAGTTGTATTTACCCTTGAACCAACCGCTTCCTGCGCCTGGCTCATTCAAAAAGAATCCAAGAAAAAAGATTTTGCCATCGCCCGCGTTTCGGAAGATAAAACGTTTGTTTACCGTTCGGGAGAGGGAGAAAAAATATCGTACGTGAGCGATTTTGATTGGGGCGTAAACGCGGTGCTCAATTCCATCGCAAACCGTTTCGGCGTTTCTGAAAATACGGCAAAAGAACTGCTCCACCGTTATGTGCGGGAGAATATGTCGCCCGACATGATAAAAAATCTCAAGGAAATAGTGAGCGAGCCCTTTACCGAATTTTCTCACGGGATGACTCTTGCGGCGCGCAATGCTAAAATTAAAAAGCCTGTTCTTTATGTTTTAAACAATGAACTTGGCGAGCTGAATCCGAAGAACGTTTTGTGGCGGGAAACTGACGCCAAAATTAATTTTTTGCCTTCCATGAGCTACGAAGAACTCGCGCGAAACGAATTATCGGCCACTGATTTGGAAAGTCCTTGGAACAGAATAGCTAAGAGAAGAATGAAATGGCTAATGTGCCACAAATAAAAAGATGAAACCCGTAAAAAAAATATACGCTAACAAAAGTGATTCCTGCGCCACGATCGTCCACAAAGTAATATCTTCAGGATTGGACGAATTTGTTCTTTATCTCCCGAAAAACGCGGCTATCGCCGAAAACCCGAAGAATTTTAAGTTGCTAAAAAGGGAAGCGAATACGGTCGGAAAAAAATTGATTATTGAATCGGTAGATGAGGATATTTTGAGAATAGCCGCCGCCTGCGGTTTTGAAGTTGCAGACGGAATATTCAACCGAGCATCCAAAGCGCCCGTTATGGACATAATGCCCGCAAAATCAAAACTGGAATCTATTTCCGAAAACGATTCAGAGGAAAATACGGATGCCGATGAAGAAATCTTGGAGCCTGATTCGCAGGAGGAAGAAGAAACAGACCGCAAAAAGGGAACCGAAGAAGATTATCCTTCATCGGATGACGCTAAAATTCGTTCGGATAAGCGTTTATTCAAGCGAGCGGGTCTCACGTTCGCCTTCTCCGTGATTATAATTGCCGTTGGTTATGTTTCATTTTTTATTCTTCCGACAGCTCAAATATCCATTGAAAGAAAAAAAACGGACTGGTCGTTTTCCGGCACCGTTATCGCTTCCACAAAAGAAACCGCCATTTCGGGAAACAATCTTACGATCCCCGCGCAAATCTTCACCGTTTCCAAAAACGGCGTTTATTCTTTTCCCGCTTCCGGATCGGAAATAGTTGAGAAAAAAGCCGTGGGGACCATCACCATTTGGAACGCTTATAGTTCCGAAAGCCAGCCTCTTGTTAAAAATACTCGTTTTGTCACTCCTGACGGAAAAGTTTATCGGTTGACTTCTGCCGTTACCATTCCCGGAGCGAAAATCTCCGAAGGAAAGGTTCAGGCATCGTCCATTGAATCGGAAGTGATCGCGGATGCGGCCGGAGACTCGTATAACGTGGGTTCCATTCAAAAACTCCGAATTCCGGGCTTTCAAGGCTCGCCGAAGTACGACGGTTTTTACGGCGAATTTAAAACAGGCGCTTCGGGAGGTTTTGTCGGCGAAATGAAAGTGCCGACCAAAGATGACATTAAAGCGGCGAAAGAAGACGTTACGGCCAAAATGGATGCCGCCGTTAAATCTTCCATTGTGATGACCATTCCTCCGGAATTTAAAATAATTGAGAATGCGATCACTTATTCGGTGACCAAAGACGGAGTCGTTTCCGATCCCGATGATAAAGGAGAATTTTCCTACGGAGTGATGATGGAAGCCAAAGTTCCCGCCTACAAAGAAGACGATCTGGTCGTCCTTATGACGGAAAAATTCAAAGAAAACAATTCGGAAAGCTACGATCTTATCTCTAAAGAATTGTCTTATGTGTCTGACTTGTCTGCCGACCTGCCCGCCGGAAAGATATCCATTCCGCTTGATTTTAAGGGTATTTGGGCAAGAAGCTTTGACGCCAATGTTTTTAAAGCCGAAATTATCGGCTCAAGCGAAAAATCGCTGAAATCAGCCATTTTTGCCATCCCCGGAGTGCTTTCCGCCAAAGCTGATCTTTGGCCCTTCTGGGTCACTTCCGTTCCCAAAAATCCCGAAAAAATTGAGATAGAAGTCAACTAACGCGATTCTCTTAAAAGCCCCTGGTTTTATTGACTAATTCGCTTTTAGCGTGCTAGTATCCAAAGTCAATGGTGGTTACAGGTGTGGTTATTGAAGCTTTACCGGCAACGACTTTTAAGGTAAAACTCGCTGACGGCAAGGAAATCTTGGCCTACCTCTCGGGAAAGATGAGAAAGCATCACATTCGCATCGTTCAGGGAGATACGGTTTCGGTTGAAATGACTCCCTACGATGACCGCCGTGGAAGAATTTCAAGAAGACTCTAAAAATGAAAGTTAGGCCTTCCATCAAGAAAATGTGCAAGGATTGCAAAATCGTCCGCCGCAAAGGGCGGATTTATGTGATTTGCAAAAAAACGCCGAAACACAAACAAAGACAAGGATAAATAAAATGAGAATCGCCGGTATAAATATTCCAGACGAAAAGCGCATTGAAGCCGCGCTTACTTATATTTATGGAATTGGCCCCACTTCGGCCAAAGAGATTCTTATGAAAACGGGCATTAATCCCGATGAAAGAGCGAAGAATTTGGGCTCTTCCGACATAAATAAAATAAAAGAGGTTCTTGACGCTTCCTATAAGATAGAAGGAGAGCTTCGAACCGCTATTAAGCAAAACATTACAAGATTAAAAGACATTCAGGCTTATCGGGGCACGAGGCACGCGAGACGCCTGCCCGTGAGAGGTCAACGTACGAGAACCAACTCGCGCACCGTTCGCGGAAACGTAAGGCACACCGCTACGAGCGGAAAAAGGAAAGTTGAGCTCAAGTAAACAAAATGGGAAAGAAAAGAATCGCAACTGAAAAAGGAAAAGAAACGAATCCGGCCTCCGAAGAAAAGAAAGTTATTACGGCGGAGAAAAAAACGGGAAAGAGCGTAGACTCCGGCCGAGTTTACATAAACGTATCTTTCAACAACACGCTCATTACCGTAACGGATCAAAACGGAAACGTTATCACCTGGGGGTCCGCCGGTTCGCTCGGTTTTTCGGGTCCTAAAAAAGCCACTCCTTTCGCCGCGCAAAAAGTAGTTGCCGCCATTGCCGAAAAGTTGGCGAAAACCGGTCCCTTTAACGTTGACGTTATCGTTTCGGGCGTAAGTATCGGCAGAGACTCGGCCATCCGTTCGCTTATCAATCACGGCTTTAACATTAATTCCATAAAAGACGTTACTCCCATACCGCATAACGGTCCGAAACCTCAAAAAGTGAGAAGAGTCTAGAAATGAAAATCTTAGAAAAAAAAGAAAGAGCTCTCGGCGTGAGACTTTTCCTCAAAGCGGATCGTTGCAATTCGCCAAAATGCGCCGCTTCCAAGCGCCCTTATAAACCCGGGCCTCACGCCAAATCATTCAAGAAGGTAAGCGAATACGGACGCGAGCTTCTGGAAAAACAGAAAGTCAGATTCAGCTACGGTTTGGCCGAACGGCAGCTTGAAAAATATTTCGTTTCTGCCGACAAGGGCACGGAACCGACCCACGAAGCGATGATCAAGCTTCTTGAGTCCCGTTTGGATAACGTTGTTTTTCGCATCGGTTTTGCCGGCTCGCGCCGCATTGCGAGGCAGCTCGTTAGCCACGGACACATAACGGTAAACGGCAGAAAAGTGACCATTCCCTCGTATTCGGTGCGTCCGGACGACCTTATAACCATAAGACCCGAATCGGCCGAAGAACCGATGTTTTCCGGCGTTTCCGAAAGGTTCAAGAATTTTGAAGCCCCGGAGTGGATAAAGCTGGATAAAGAGAAAAAAGCGGCACTTATAATTTCCGTTCCGAAGGGTGTGGAAATGCCCTTTGATATGGACTTGGTCGTAAACTATTATTTGAAATAACAAAAATAAACAAAAAATGCATTACGCGTATCTTAGTGAAAGTGTGAAAGTTAAAAAAATATCCGATGACGGTAAAAAGGGTTCTTTTGACATTGAAGATCTCTTTCCCGGATATGGTCTTACTTTAGGAAACAGTTTGAGAAGGGTTTTACTTTCGTCTTTACCCGGAGCGGCCGTTACGCAATTCAAGGTCAAGGGAATTCTTCATGAATTTTCGACGATTCCCGGCGTCCTGGAAGACGTGGTTGAAATGGGAATAAATTTGAAAAAACTTCGCTTTAAATTTACCGCAAGCGAACCGCAAGTTTTGACGATCAAGGTCAAAGGAGAGAAAGAAGTTACGGGCAAAGACATTGAAGCGAACGCGGAAGCGATTATCGTAAATCCCGAACTCAAGCTTTTTACCACGACCGAAAAAAAAGCTGACGTTGAAATAGAGCTTACCGTTGAAAAAGGATTGGGTTACGTTCCCGTTGAAAGAATGAAATCGGGAAAACTTGAAATCGGCGTAATAGCGCTTGACGCCATTTTTACTCCGGTCGTTAACGTTGCCATTAACGTTGAGAACATGCGTGTCGGCGACCGAACGGATTATAATCGTCTGAATATCATAGTTGAGACCGATGGCTCCATTACTCCCTCGGAAGCTTTGCACAAAGCTTCGCGCATTCTCGTTGACCACTTCACGAAAATAAGCAATCTCGGGGAAGAGCTTGAAAACAAAGAGTAATCCCGTTAATATCTTTCCCTATGCGACATCAGGTTAAAGGCACGAAATTTGGAAGAAAAAAAGGCGACAGAAGGAATTTTATCGTGGTTTTGGAGCACAACCTGATAATGAAAGAGGGTATTAAGACCACAGCCGCGCGAGCGAAAGAATTAAGACCGAAAGTGGAAAAAATGGTCACGCTCGCCAAAAAACAAGACCTCGCTTCTTTGAGACTTTTGAAGGCGAGACTCCCCGAAAAATCGGCTTTTAAGCTTTATCACGAAATGGCTCCCAAATACGCCGAAAGGAAGGGAGGGTACCTGAAAATCGTAAAAACCGCCGAACATAGAATGAGGGACGGAGCGGATCTCGTCTTTATCAAATTCGTTTAAAATGGAAATCGTAATTGACGCAAAAAAACAGAAACTCGGAAGATTGGCGACAAAAATCGCCGCCATTTTGCAGAACAAAGAAAGCGTTGCTTACGAGCCTCGTCTAGAAGGCGGCAATAAGGTAATCGTCAAGAACATTTCCGAAATGGAGATAAGCGGTCGAAAGAACGAACAAAAAATTTATTACAGGCACACCGGTTATATGGGCCATCTTAAAGAGAAAAGTTATAAAGAAGCTTTTGCCAAAAATCCCGCTTGGGTTCTTCGCCATGCCGTTTCGGGCATGCTTCCTAAAAACAGGCTCCAGGCAAAAAGGTTAAAGCAGCTTGTAATAGAAAAATAACATGGCCGCAAAAAAAGAAAGCACAAAATATTTTGAAGGTTTGGGAAGGCGCAAAACTTCTTCCGCTCGCGTAAGAATTTTTCCAGGGAGCTCCGGATTCAGCGTTAACCGGGAAGGACGTAAAAAATATTTCAAAACGGCCGTTCAAACGACTATCGCTTTGGGACCGGTCAATAAAGCGCTTACCGCGGAAACTTTGGGTGTTACGGCCAAAGTTTCGGGCGGAGGTTTAAGTTCCCAAGCCGGAGCCGTTTCTTTGGGTCTTGCGAGAGCCATTGCGAAGCTTGATCCGGCTCTTAGAGGGACTTTAAGAAATGCGGGACTTTTAACCCGCGATTCGCGCATGGTTGAAAGGAAAAAGCCGGGTCTCAAAAAAGCGAGACGCGCTCCTCAGTGGGCAAAACGTTAAATGGATAAAAAACCTTATTTATCGGTTGTCATTCCGGCTTACAATGAAGCCGAACGACTTCCCGCGACTCTCGTTGACATAGACAAACACTTGAGAGAAGCCGATTTTGATTATGAAATCTTGGTCATAAACGACGGCTCCAAAGACAACACAGCCGAAGTCGTCCGCAAATTTATGCCCTTAGTAAAGGGACTTCGCCTTACGGGAGGCGACGTGAACCACGGCAAGGGTTACGTCGTTCGCAAGGGGATGACGGAAGCGGAAGGAAAATTCAGACTTTTCACGGACGCCGATAATTCCACGACCATTGATCACTTTTTCAAAATGATCCCTTATTTGGAGGGCGCCGAAGGCGAAAAATACGACATAGTCATCGGAAGCAGGGACGTTAAAGGTTCAAAACTCGTTCCTCCCCAGCCTTGGTACCGGAGAATTTTGGGGAATGTCGGAAATCTCATCATTCAAATACTCGTTTTGCCCGGAATTTGGGACACTCAATGCGGATTCAAATGTTTTTCGGAAGAAGCCGCCTCGCGCATCTTTCCTCTTATGAAAATTAATCGGTGGGCGATTGACGTAGAAGCCTTGGCGATCGGCAAAAAAATGGGATATAAGATCAAAGAAATTCCTATTACTTGGGTGAATGACTTGCGTTCAAGGGTTAAGTCATCGGCCTATATCGGAATGCTCCGAGACGTCGTAAAAATCAGATTCTGGCTTTGGACGAACCGATACAAAATTGTCAAATAAAACCAAAAAAATGAAGAACTATTATCTATCCGCGAATAGGTTGGAGGAGTTGAAGCAAGAACTTCAGGAATTGAAGACGATCAAACGGATTGAAGTGGCCGAACGTCTTAAGCGCGCCAAGGAATACGGCGATCTCTCGGAGAACGCCGAATACTCGGAAGCGAGGGAACAGCAGGAAGCGCTTGAATCTCGGATAGATGAATTGGAAGACATAGTTAAAAACGCCTCCGTCATCAAAAAATCTTCTTCCCAAGAAGTTATTGATCTCGGCTGCGAAGTGGAAGTTGAATACAAGGGAAAGACGAGAATCTTTACGATTGTCGGTTCAAACGAAGCCAAACCCGAAGAGGGCCGGATCTCGAACGATTCTCCCATCGGCCGGGCGATAATCGGCAAGAAAGTGGGCGATTCGGTGAAAGTTTTGACTCCCGCCGGAGAAATAACCTACAAAATTTTAAAAATCAGCTGACAGAAAATTCATATAAAAACCGCCGCTTTTCATGAGGGCGGTTTTTATTTAGAATTAGGGCATTGATGCTTGAAGATATAGTCAAAACCAGGAAGGAGAAGCTCTCGGCGCTCATTGCCGCGGGCATTGATCCCTATCCGGCAACGGTTAAAAGGACTCATTCCGTAAAGGAAGTTTTAAAGTCTTTTACCTTGCGCGCGTTGTTTAAAACAAAAATTTCTCTCGCGGGCAGAGTTATGGGCTTCCGCGACCAAGGAAAACTTATTTTTACCGATCTGGACGACGGTACTGGCCGGATCCAAGCGCTTCTTTCGCGCGGAAAAACCGAAGGGTTTGATACCTTGAAATCCTCGATGGATATAGGCGATTTCATAAGCGTTACGGGTACGCTCGTCAAAACGAAAAAAGGCGAAAAAAGCATCAGAGCCGAATCGGCAAAGCTGATTGTTAAGTCCTTGAGACCCTTACCCTCCGAACATTTCGGGGTATCTGATACGGAAACCAGACTCCGAAAAAGATACCTGGAATTGGCCCTAAACCCAGAGACGAGAGAAATGTTCCGGAAAAAAGCCGTTTTTTGGCAAACTTTCAGGCAAGCGTTAATAGAAAAAGGATTTCTTGAAGTTGAGACTCCGGTTTTGGAAAGAACCCCCGGAGGAGCGGAAGCGGAACCGTTCGCGACCCATTACAACGCGCTTGATACGGATTTTTATCTCCGAATATCGCTTGAGATATCGCTCAAAAAACTTCTTATCGGAGGATACGACAAAGTTTTTGAGATCGGACGCATTTTCCGGAACGAAGGAATTGACGCCGAACATCTGCAAGATTACACCCAGCTCGAATTTTACTTGGCGTACGCGGATTACGAGACGTTGATGAAATTTGTGGAAAACCTTTACAGGCGCGTCATCAAATCCGTTTGCGGCACTCTTGCGACGACCTGGAAAGGAAATAAAATTGACTGGTCGCGCGAATGGAAAAGAGTGGATTATTTCTCCGTTTTCAAAGAAAAAACCGGCATTGATCTCGCAAACGCATCTGTCGCCGATCTCTCTGCCAAGGCGGAAGAAGTCGGCATTGCGGAAGCGAAATCTCTCGGTTACGGCCGGTTGGTTGATGTTCTCTTTAAAAAACTCATCCGCCCGGAAATGATTAATCCCGTTTTTCTCGTTGATCCGCCGATTGAAATTGAGCCTTTGGCGAAGCGCTTACCCGATGAAAAAAACAAAGTTGCGCGATTCCAAATCATCGCCTGCGGTTCAGAGCTCGGTAAAGGATTTTCCGAGGCGAACGATCCCCTTGACGAAAAACTGCGTTTCAAAGAACAAATGAAACTTCGCGAATTGGGAGACGAGGAAGCCCAGATGTTAGACGAAGAGTTTCTGGAGGCTCTTGAGTACGGAATGCCGCCCACGGCGGGTTTTGGCATTTCCGAAAGATTTTTCTCCGTGCTTATGGATAAACCTATCCGGGAAACGGTTTTCTTTCCCGCAATGAAAAATATTTCCGCCGATGATTGACATAAATTTGATCAGAGAAAATCCGGAACTCGTTAAATCCGGAATGAAGAAAAAGCAATCCGACCCTAGTATCGCGGATAAGCTCGTTCAGATTGATTCCGAGTGGAGAACGCAGAGAAAAGCCGTTGATGAATTGCGCGCGAAACAAAAATCCCTCGGCGCCGATTCTCGCGACGAAGCCCGCCGTTTAAAAGAAGAAATCGCGAATGAAGAAGAAAAAATAGGCGTTCTTTCCGAAGAAAGGGATTTTCTTTTGTCCCAAATACCGAACCTTCCTGCTGATGACGTTCCGATCGGAAAAGACGAATCCGAGAACGTTGTCTTAAAAGAAATCGGCAAGCCGAAAGAATTTTCCTTCAAACCGAAAGATTACGTTGATCTCGCGGGAGGATTGATAGACACCGAACGCGCCGCAAAAATCGCGGGCAGCCGATTCGGTTACATTTCGGGAGACGTTGCCGCCCTGGACTTCGCCCTTTTCCGTTTCGGAATGGATACGCTCATCCCACACGGATTCAGATTTACTCTCCCTCCGGTGATGATTAAGACGGACGTTTACAGGCGAGTGGGGAAAGGCCAGTTTATTGACGCCGGAGACGCCTTTTACGTCTCCGAAGACGATTTGTACCTCGTGGGGAGTTCGGAACATTCTATGGCGCCGATGTATATGGATGAATCGGTTGATGTTTCAGAACCCATCCGCTTGCTCGGTTTTTCCACTTGTTTTCGCCGCGAAGCGGGCAGTTACGGCAAAGATACCCGCGGCATCCTTCGCGTGCATCAATTCAACAAACTGGAAATGTATTCGCTCTGCAAACCGGAAGATTCGGAAAGCGAACACGAATTTCTGCTCGCAAGACAGGAAGAACTGATGCAAAAGTTGGGGCTTCCGTACCGCGTGATGAAAATTTGTACGGGAGACATGGGCTTTGGCGATGCGAGCCAATACGACATAGAAGCTTGGATCCCGAGCCAAGGGAAATACCGAGAAACCCATTCCTGTTCCAACACGACCGATTTTCAATCCAGGGGGCTAAACATCACCTTTAAAACGACTGGCGGAAAGAAAGAATTTGTCCACACGTTAAACGCCACCGCGTTTAGCGAAAGACCTCTCCTTGCCATTCTTGAGAACTTCCAACGTGAGGACGAAAGCGTCCTTATCCCCGAAGTTTTAAGAGAATACCTCGGCAAAAGCGAGATCTTAAATGGAATACAAAACTAAAAATTCATCGGCCTGGACGAGGAAGAAATTGTTTAAAAAAATTATTCTGATTTTCACGACCGCTGTTTTTGTCTCCGCTCTCGGATGCGGTTTGTGGTTTTTGCGAAACGGGGAATTTATGAAGATTAAGGAAGTGAAGGTATCGGGAACGAGAATGATTCTGCCGGAGAGTATAATTTCACTCACCGAAGAAAAAAGCGCCCGTCATGGAGGATTCTTTGGGATGATTTTACCAGGCAATCATCAACTATCTTATAAAAACGATAAAGACCTGACAGAGTTAATTAAAACCCGCTTTCCACGCGTAAACGATGTTTCAATTACGCGAGATTACGAAAGTCAAACTCTTTCCATTGCCATTAGCGAACGGAAAGAAGAAATAATTTGGTGTCTTGCCTCGGCGAGCGATGAGCGAGAAGGGTACATTCCAAGTTGTTTTTGGTTAGACGATGAAGGGTTTGTGATCGGAGAAGCGCCGGACTCGGAGGGAACTCTTGTTTTTGTTGTCTCCGATAAAACCGGCAAAGAGGTTTTTCTCGGAAAAACGATTATCGCTGAGGATAAACTAAAAAATCTCACTGAAGCCGCAAAAATGATCAAGGATTTCGGCTGGGCTGCCAAAGAAATTACGATTGACGATACTTCTATGAAAGAAGCGAGTTTTAATCTTTTTTCGGGGCAAAAGATTTTCGTAAGTCTTGAACAAAATTCCGCCGTCTTCGGCCGTCCCGTCATAAACACGATTACCGCTTCAGGCAAATGGCCGGAAGTGGAGTACGTTGATTTGCGGATAGAAGGAAAAGGATTCTATAAGCTCAAATAGTCTTTTTTATTTTCCTATTATCGTCTTAAGCCCTTCAAACACCGTTCCCACGAAGTTAATAAACCCATTCCGGAAAGCGGGGACTTCTTTGAGGTCGGGAGTATAAACTTTAACTTCATATTGCGAAGTGACGGAATTTGAGCAATCCGGATTGTCTACGGAAGTATTCGTGCAGGTGAGTTGGTAAACGGTTGAGACTTTGGGAGAAAGAGTTTTTGAACCTGATGTGGAAACAGATCCGGACCAGCCCGTTCCGTCTCCCGAAGCGACACTCGCGACGCAAGTCAGATTTGCTCCTTCTACTCCCGAAGCCACGCTCCAAACGAGATTTACCGTTTGATTCAAAAGAATTTGAGTTTTCTTGGGATCCGTCGTAAGTCCGTCTGTGGTAAAGCGAGGAGCTTGAAAATATGTGAAGCTCTGGGTTGAGGCATCTTTTGTCGTGGGGCAGTAGGTTTCTTCGTTACAAGTGTATTGAGCTCTTGTGCAGGAAATGCCGAACGAACCGGATCCCGAAGGCGTAACGGTCAAGGTCCCTCCGATAGAACCCGAACCGGACTCATTAAGACTCCAAGGACCAGTACTCTTGCACGTAATATCTCTATTGGAAGGAGTTCCTCCGTTCAAACATGTACTCGGCGTGGTTGCGCCCCACGTGATAGTTACCTGTCCGTTCTCTCCGATACAAGCCTCTCCTCCCGTACTGCTCGCAGAGATATTGGAAGAAACGGAACTCTCGTCGTGCGTGTAAGGACATTCTCCGGTGGAAACGGTAACGGTCTTTGCGTTTGTGCATGCCCCCGAACCATCCGTTGAATTGCAGCTTAGGTTGTAGGTGGTGGTAGTTTCGGGAGAGACAATTCGTGAGCCCGAAATAGGAACCGATTCTCCCGAAAGAGTGCAACTGTTAGCTTCAGTTGAGACCCAGGTGAGAGTAGAAGAATCTCCCAGAGCGATAATAGCGGGGGAAGCAGTAAGAGTTGCATGACAGGTTGGAGCCTGAACGCCGTAGTAGACCTCGACTTGCGCCGAAGCGGATGTAGAAACATCAGTTCCACTAAGATTATTGTAAGTGCGAGAACAATTAATAGTATAAATGTAAGGCGCGTCTTGCACTGCAAAATCGGTTTGCCTAGCTACTATCTTGTTGTTGCCAGAGGTATTCTGCACAAAAATCCAAGGTTCACTTATCGCTTTACTTCTCGCAACAGTTCTTCGAGTCTGCACGGATGTACCTACCGCAAGCGAGCCCGAGATTCCTACCGCTTTACTACCGCCAATAAAAACGCCGTCCGTGCTTGAAAGAGTGTTATTGTTCGTAACACCAAATCCGTATCCTGTTATGGTGCAAGAATCAGATTTGGTGTTGGTTGATGCCCAGTTTAATGTAAACGGCGTTTTCTCCTCCACGTTTGTAGATGTGAGATTTAGGTCATTATTAAGATATAAACTCACAGTCATAGGAGCGGGACAGACAGTACCAGCAAAGGTCGATGCTGGAGTGCACGTTCCTTCATCGGGCTTAATTCCGTCATCAGATGCACCGGTATATTTCTGTGCCTGTGCCGCCACCCACGCATTTCCCTCTTTTACGCAACATTTTTTATATGAATCTCCGACACTACAATTACAATACCCCGACCTCAATGTGGTCCCACTACCGGGACATGTATTTTGAGGACACTTGTCGCCAGTAGAGCAAACATCACCGAGTTCGACAGGGTCAAAAAACGAGTAAATATACTGATAAGTAATATTTGAGAGCCAACCAAAAACACACGTTACCGTAACCTCATACTTCTTTCTACTCAAACTGTACTTTGTATACTTTTCGGTGGCTTTATTCGCCTTGTCTAGACATTGAGACTTATTACCCATATTAAACCCTGCATCATTACAGATACTCGTGCAAAGTGGGTAATCTTTGGCGCAGGTTGCATTAGCACCACATGTTTTCGAAATAGTCCCTTTTTCCACTGGAGTACTGGATGTACATCCGTCGGCAAGGGCGGTGTTGACGTTCACGATAAAAAAGCCTCCGGCCATTACAGTCAATATACTTAGAACTAATATATGTCTAGTTGTCATACTAGTTAAGTTTCTCAAGCGCTTTCTCTAGATAATCTTTTGGGTTTTTAACAGATGAATCGACTACAACTACCCAAGCATTATTAATACCTACTATCAAATCCACTTCTTTGTCATAATAGCCCTTACTTATCTCATTAATTTCTGCCACCTCCGCAAAAGCCTCTCCCTTCTTTACCTCCGATTTTAGTAAATTCAAATGCTTCGCGACAAAAACAAAATGACGATCACTTGATTTATCGGGCATAGACCAATCCCAATCCTTATTTTCAGATAAAACAAACAAATCAGTAGATGGACCATTTTCGTCTTCTTCTGTCGCAAAAGAAGAGAAAATATATCCATCCATGGGCGCATAGAGTTTCGTCCCCACGGGGACATTTGAGAATCCTACTCCGCCATCGAGTTGTACACCGTCAGCTTTATGAAGAATAAACGCTTCCTTCCATAAATCGTCCGAGACAACAAAAAACTCGAGTAAAACCGGAAACACCGATACTGCCTCTTTCTTACTACCAGTTTTTCCCGACAGTATTTCAGAGGGAGTTTTTGTCAAAATTTCCGGGTCTTTCAAATACAAAAAAACGATCAAACCGACAAGTGCGAGAATTATTCCTATACCCAGGCCTATCAAGACCCTCTTTCCCTTCATTTTTTTAATTATAACCGACTTCTCTTCTTATAACTTGTGGATACAAAAATCCGCCATTTTATATGGCGGATTCTCACGCAAGCTATTCCGTGGCTTTAATTATGGCCCGCAGATATGCTTCCGCGTCCGTTATGGATGGGTCTACCGGTTTCATCTGATTATCGGTAGAACCTATTATCAAAACGACTTTCTCGGCATAATATTCTGCCCCGATTTCATCATTCTCTCTTATTGAGGCAAAGGTTTCGCCTTCAGACACCTCGTCTTCCACGAGTAAATCAAATCCCTTTGCCGCAAAAGCGATGGAACAACCAACGGGATTTTCCAGTGTCCAGTTCTCATCTTCTGCGATGACTAGCACTTCAACATCCCATCCTGGGTCAATAATGAAAACATGACCCCCAATAGGAGCTTTTAATTCTAACCCTAGCGGCATGCTAGCAAGAGCTACAGCCTGAAACTGCTTGCCATCAGTAGAATGAAGAATAAACGCATCCTTCCAAAGAGAGCCATCCTTGAAGATGAACACTTCAGTAGTAGGTGTCTCCGTTGGAACAGGCATTTCGGTCGGTTTAATAGTCGGTGAAACGGTCGGGAATGGAGTTGACGCTTCCGTCATAAACGAAGTTGCCGTTGGTGCCGAAGCTGATTCCGTGGGTGAAGCCGTAGGTATTGCTACAGGCGGCTCGTTAGTCGGAAAGTTCTTCCAGATAAAGATCGCTCCGACAATTGCCGCTGCGATAAAACACGCTATAGCAATCCACCCGGAAACAGTTATCTTCTTGTGGCGCTTTTGGATGGACAGCATATTGGCCGCCCCCTTTCTTATTTATTTGGTAAGAATCCTATGCTTCTCCTATAGCACAATTTAGAGAAAAAGTCAATTATTTCAGTTTATAAATGAATATTGAAGTTCCCGCTTTGGCATAAGGCTCGTAGGGATTCTTTAGCCAATCATACTTATCTTCTTCTTTTTGAATGAACCCTTCATGCGGCGTTGCCTTTGCTTGTTGCAAAGTATTCACCGAGAGCGCAAACCATTCTATTCCTTCATTTGCCGGATTACCCTTGGCGGACCACCAGTATTCCACTTTATCCTCGCCCATATAATATTTCGGATTTCCTCCGCCGAAATAATCAACGGCGATTTTTTCTACATTGTTGTCGTTAACGAATTTAGTTAAACGTTTTAAATCTTGTCCCCAGTCGTAATTTGAATCGGTAACGTATTTATACCCGTTATTTACCCCTCCGCCAATTTCGTTGAAGTAAGAAATGTAATATGGAGTCGCGAGCGCCGTCCCGACGCCAAGCCAAGCGATCGCCGCGATCAAAACCGGTTTTGCCGCTTTTCCAAATTTCAATCTAACGGTCTCTGTGGACAAAATATAAACAAAAGGCAATATCGGCATTAAATGTCTGATGCCAATGTTTAAAGGGCTGCTGATGCTCAATAAAGCGTAAATGAAGATAAATACGCCGAGAGCCATTTCAGGGAAACGAGTGGCAACGAAATCGGGTATCCTTTTTGTCTTTTTCCAAGGTTTTCTTATGAATGCGTAAACACTCATTCCAAGCGCGATTAGAGCGAGAATTATCAAAGGCAAAGGCTCCTTAAGCGCGTAAACCACCGGGAAATAAGACTTCCATCCGCCACCCGAAACCTCTCCCAAGAAATATCCCGTGTTTCCGCCGGTCGCTCGTTGGCCGACCATCAAAAATCCTAGCGCGTATTCACCGTAAGGCCTTAAGATTTTATTGCCCGCCATTTTAATGGTTACCTCGGCAAGACACCTTACTTTTAATTCGGCGCAAGCGTTTTTGTCGGGACCTCCGGCATAGGAACCTAAAATAAACTCCGTATCCGCAACTTGTTTCTCAATCGGGTAGTTTCTCGTGAAAAGCGCGTATACCGGATAAACGAGCATATAACCGATCACAAAAATGACCGCCAGATTCTTAAGCTGGATTGGTATTTCCCGAAGCCAGATTTTAAGTTTTTTATTATCCGAGCGAAGCGCTTTGGCCGTTCCCCAAACGGCGGCGAGAAGCGCGAAGAAGGGAACGAGTAAAAACAGTGAAAACTTTAAAAGCTGCGCTATTCCGAAAAATGCGCCGGCTATCGCCAGATTTTTCCAAGTATTCTTTTCAATCGCTTTAATGAAAAAATAAAGAGCGGATATTGTTCCAAAAGCCGCCGCTACGTCGGTCGTCACGTAATGTCCGTGCGCAAGAAAAGTAGGAGAAAACGCTACGAAAATCGCAGGCACCAAAGCCCATTTTTCTCCCATTATTTTTTTTGCGAGAAGCCAGGTAAACAAAATAAGAAGTAAGGTAAAAAGCATCGGTGCGATCCGTGAAAGCTGAATTACGAGGTCGGCGTTGTTGCCCGATTGATAAATAAAAATGGTGCCCATTTTCCACTGGCCGTTCACGTCATCGGTCCACGCCCTCACATCAGTCGGGAAATTCAAATTCAAAAAAAGCAGAGGTGCGGCCGAAAGCGCCTTAAGAAGGGGAGGATGCTCGGGATTAAGCCTCAAGTCGCCAAACCTAACGTAAGAATACCCGGCCGGTATGTGCGCAAGCTCGTCCATAGTCGCCGACTCTCTTAAAGACGAATTGATCATCAAAGCAAGCGATCCCGCCATAATAAAAGCGAGGATTATTACCACAAACTTCTTTCCGAACCGCGATTGTTCCATAATTACATTATACAGCAAAGGAAAACCTCAATTTCTAATTTCTAATTTTTATTAAATTTTCAATATCTAATGTTTAAAGAAATTAATTCATTAGAAATTTAATAGAAATTGATAATTAAAAATTGAAAATTATGACTTCTACCAAACTCTCTAATGAAAGAACTCCTTTGGACGAGACATTCCCGGTTTAAAATGCGGCAACACTCTCTTTCGGAAACCCGCGTCCGCCGAGTTTTGAATTCTCCGGACAGAATTGAACGGGGTATTGCCTTGAAGACGATCGCCATGATGAGGAAAGAGAAGGCGATTAAAAAAGAATTTGAGGTTTGGGTTATGGTCTCCGAAGACGGGCCTTCGCGCCGAATAATTTCCGCCTGGCGGTATCCCGGCGTTACCCGTCCGGGTGAACCCTTACCGCGGGAAGTACTCGTAGAAATGGAAGAAGCCCTTACTATATAATTTGAGGTAATGAGAATACCCGAAAAAATCGCCTCGGCCAAAAAAATCCACGTTTTGGGAGTCGCCGGACAAGAAGGAAGAGCGGCTTTTGATTATTTGTTGTCCGCCGATCTTGACGTCTTAGGTCATGTTTCTGTTCAGGAAAAAGCGTTCAAAGAAACGTTTCTTTCTTTTTCCGATGCTTATGAAGAACATGAAGCGCGCCATATGGCGGATAAATTTCTTTCTTCGGGAAAACTGGTCTTTGAAGAAGATTACGCGAAAGGTATAAGTGAAGGAGATGCCGTCATCGTGCCGCAAGCCTACAGAAGACTTTCTCTAAACGCGCCGGTCATTGAACTGGATAAAGAAGGAAAAATAACCCTTATTCAAGCGATAGAACTAGCTCTTTCCATTCCCGACTGCAAAACCATCGGCGTTACCGGAACGGCGGGAAAATCAACCACGACCGCGCTCGTCAAAAATATTTTGGATAATTCGGGAGTACCGTTTTGTTTTTCGGGCAACGACCGGGAAGACAAATGGGATTTTTTCGCTCTTGAAACGCTTACCGAAAACGGATTCGCTCTTTTTGAAATATCTCACCGGCATTTGATGGATTTGAAAACCAGTCCGAATATCGCCGTTATCACGAATATTTTTCCTCATCACTTGGACGATGCCGGCTCGTACGACAATTACGTTGAAATAAAGAAAAACATTTATCGTTTCCAAGGGCCGGAAGACATAGCGATTGTTAATCGTTCTCTTTTGGAAAACGGAATGATTAAAGAAGACGAAGACATTCACGGAGAAATGATTACTTTCGGAGGGAATTCCCTTGAAGTTTCTTATGCCGGCCGGTCCGTTAAAATTCCGCGCGAAGATTTCAAGCTGGAAGGAAAGCATAATTTGGAAAACGCCGAAGCGGCAATGCTTGTCGGTCTTGTTTCTAAACTCCCGTCTTTCGCGATAGAGGAGGGAATAAAAAATTTCCGGGGATTAAAATACCGCGAAGAACTGATGGGCGAATACGACGGAGTGAAAATCATAAATGACGGCAAATCCACCGATCCTTTAGCGACAATTGAGGCTGTAAAAGCGATACCGAATATCGCGGTATTGATTTTGGGAGGAATAAGGGAAGGAATGTCCGAGGGCGATTTTGTTCCTTTGGGAAAAGTCATCGCGGAATATAATGTTAAACGCGTACTCGTTTTCGGTTCTTCCAAAGACCAAATCGCACGCGATCTATTGAAGACGGGCGTACATTCCGAAAAATGCATGACGATTGAGGAAGCCGTTTCGCTCGCTAGAGACACGGCCAAAGCGGGGGAAGCGATCGTTTTTTCTCCCGGTTGCCAGAGCTTTGACGAATTCAAGGATTATCGGCATCGGGCATCCGTGTTCAATCTGGCCGTCCAAAAAATATTCGGAGCGTAAATCGGAGCATTTTGTTTGACGCGACAAGTTAAAACCGCTACCATCCCCAGAGATAATTAATACTTTAAAAAAGGAGGTTACCCCTGATGATTAAAGAAGTGGCTTCGTTTTCTATCCTTGTGGAAGAATTGTTGCCGAGAGGAGAATGGCGGGAGCGCATTGAAAAGAGGAAATTATCAACCGGTCGTCTCGTAGGGAAACTGTTGGAAGGAAAAATTGATCCCTACGAGGTGAACGTGGTTGTCCTTCGCTCCGATGAGATTGATAGCTTGGAACAGTTTCTCGCGGCCGCAAGAACCAAAAATCTTTCTCTTCCTTTCATGTCCATTGCTCTTCACTCATTCATAACCCTTTCACCTTTGGAGGTTAGTGTTTGGGGAATCAAAAAATTGATATTTCCCCACAGCCCACCGTATATGTGGCCGAATCACGAAGGACTTGATTACTGGCTCGCCATAGACCTTGAGAGATACACGCTGGAACTCACCAGCTACTACAAAGACGAGATATATAACGCTTCCGAGGGAATGGCTTTCATAGGATTCAACAGAGAGTTATTTCCCTGTGAGGAAGCTTTGACCTTCTAAGAAGTATCATAAAACGGCTCTTGCTTTAAGCAGGAGCTTTTTTGACTGCAGGCGCGCATATTGCTAAAGTAGCCCCATACCCCCTATAGAGCAAAGCGGCGGGGGTTTTGCGCGTCATGGATTTCAAAATAGTTTCAAAATTCAAACCGGCGGGAGACCAGCCAAAGGCGATTAAAGCCCTGGTTTCTGGTATAAAAAAAGGATTTAAAAAGCAGACTCTTTTGGGCGTTACCGGTTCCGGAAAAACGTTTACCGTCGCAAACGTCGTGGAACGCCTTAACCGCCCGACTCTCGTCATTGCTCATAACAAAACCCTGGCCGCTCAACTTTGTAACGAATTTCGCGAGCTTTTTCCCGATAACGCCGTTCATTATTTCGTTTCTTACTACGACTACTATCAGCCGGAAGCTTACATTCCTTCAAGCGACACTTATATCGGTAAAGAAGCGATGATAAACGAAGAAATAGACAAGCTTCGCCACGCGGCAACTTCAAGCCTCCTTACGCGGCGGGACGTGCTCATAGTCGCTTCCGTTTCCTGCATTTACGGCCTCGGTGCTCCGGAAACGTATAAGGAAAATATTTTTCATCTCAAAGAAGGGGACGATTTCAAGAGGGAATCAATGATGAAGAAATTGATCAGTCTGCAATTCAATCGGACGAACGCCGATCTGAAAAGGGGCACTTTCCGCGTTCGCGGGGACAACTGGGACATCATGCCTCCGAGCGAGGAGATCATTTACAGTTTTCGCGCCGAAAAAGGAATGGTTGGAAAAATATTCGCGGTATCCCCCACGGAAGGATTTGTTCCGGGAAAAACTCCAAGCGTGAGCGAAATAATGATTTCTCCCGCGAAGCACTTCATTACGGAAGAACCCGCTCGCGTACGCGCCATAAAAGAAGTTGAATCCGAACTGAAAAACAGATTGGCTTTCTTTGAGCGCGAAAAAAAGTTTCTTGAAGCGGAACGTCTTGAAAGAAGAACGAAAGCCGATATCGCGATGTTAAAAGAAATCGGCTACTGCAACGGAATTGAAAATTATTCCCGAGCGCTGTCGGGCCGTAAACCCGGCGAAGCGCCGAGCACTTTGCTTGACTATTTCCCCAAAGATTTTTTATGCGTCATAGACGAATCGCACGTCTCTGTGCCCCAAATACGCGGAATGTACGAGGGAGACGCTTCGCGGAAAAAAACGCTTATTGAATACGGTTTTCGTCTTCCTTCCGCGGCGGATAACAGACCTCTGAAATATACCGAGTTTGAGGAACGCGTGAACGACGTGATTTATACTTCCGCGACTCCGAGCGAATACGAGATCAAAAAATCGGCGCAAGTGGTGGAACAGATCATTCGCCCGACCGGATTGATTGACCCGCGTGTTACCGTTCTGCCGGCCACCTCCCAGGTAAACGATCTCATCGGCCGACTGAAAGATATGGCGAGCAAAGGCAAAAGATGTCTCGTAACGACTCTTACCAAAAAAATGGCGGAGGATTTAAGCGAACACCTGGGGCATCTTGGCATCAAAGTCAATTACCTTCACAGCGACATAAAAACGCTTGATCGCGTAAGAATATTGACCGCTTTGCGCAAAGGAGAATTTGACGTGCTTGTGGGCGTTAATCTTTTACGCGAAGGACTGGACTTGCCGGAAGTGTCGCTCGTGGCAATTTTAGACGCCGATAAGGAAGGATTTCTGCGGAACGAAACTTCCCTTATTCAGACTATCGGCCGTGCCGCGAGAAACGTTGAAGGAGAAGTTATTCTTTACGCTGACGAAATGACGCGCTCCGTCAAACGCGCCGTGGAAGAAACGGATAGAAGAAGAAAGCTTCAAGTGGCTTATAACAAGCGTCACGGCATTACTCCGAAGACGATCGTAAGGGAAATCAAAGATATTCTTCCCGACGTGGAAGAGATCCTTAAAGTGGAATTGGGACCCATCGGCAAGTCTCATTCGGAAATGGAAAAATTGCTTAAGCGGAAAACCGAGGAAATGAAAAATGCGGCAGATGACTTGAACTTTGAACTCGCCGCCGTTCTGCGGGACGAGATAGAAACCCTGGAAGAGAAATTAGGCAAGAATAAAGACAAAACCATTAAAGGTCGCGCCATTCGTAAACGTTTTTAACGTATGAAAGATAAAATAATCATAAAAGGAGCGAGAGAACACAATCTGAAGAATGTAAATCTTGAGATACCCCGCGGCAAAATGACGGTCTTTACCGGCCTTTCCGGTTCGGGCAAGTCATCTTTGGCTTTTGACACCATATTCGCCGAAGGACAAAGACGCTACATTGAGTCTCTTTCTTCCTACGCGCGCCAATTCTTGGGCAAACTGGATAAGCCGGACGTTGATGATATAGAAGGCCTTTCTCCGGCCATTTCAATTGACCAGAAAGCTCATTCCTCAAATCCTCGTTCCACGGTCGCGACCGTAACGGAAATATACGACTATCTCCGCGTTCTTTTCGCGCGCGTAGGCCGTCCGTACTGTCCTATCTGCGGACAGGAAATAAGAAAAATGAGTTTAGAGGAAATAGTGGACACGATAATTTCCGTCTGCGGCAAAAAACTCAAAAACAACGTTGCTATTTACGCGCCGGTCGTTAAGGGAAGAAAAGGGGAATATTACCAGCTTCTTTACGATTTTCTGTCAAACGGTTTTCACGAAGCTCGGATTGACGGCGAAACGCGCTCCCTTCGGGACAAAATTCGGATGGAACGGTACAAAGAACACACGATTGAAATACTGATAGATCGGTTGCCGGCAAACATTGACCTGGGAGACAAGGACAACCGATTAAGACTCTCGGAAGCCGTTGAATCCGCCTTGAAATTTGGGAATGATTCGGTCCTCGTGGTTTCGGGAAAAGAGACACTGATGTTTTCGGCAAAACTTTCTTGCGCGAGAGACGCCTTTTCTTTCCCCGAAATTGAGCCGAGATTATTCTCTTTCAACAGTCCGCACGGAGCCTGCGAAGCGTGTCACGGCATCGGTACCAAAGAATTATGGTCGGATGAGATTTGCGAGAGCTGTCTTGGCAAGAGACTTCGTCCCGAAGCCTTGAGCGTTTTGATTGACGGAAAAAACATTTCCGAAGTCTCCGCTTTTTCCATCTCCGAATCGCTTGAATTCTTTAAAGAGCTTTTTGACCGGCTTTCGGAAAAAGACCGGGAAATCGCCGAAGTCCCCATGAGAGAAATAGAAAGCCGGCTGAAATTTATGGATAACGTCGGACTGGATTATCTGACGCTTGATCGCAAAGCCGGAACTCTTTCGGGCGGCGAAGCTCAACGCATCAGACTGGCTTCCCAGATCGGTTCGCGATTGGTGGGCACCCTTTATATTTTGGATGAACCGACAATCGGCCTGCATCAGCGGGACAACGGAAAATTGATCAAAACTCTCCACGAGCTTCGCGATCTGGGCAACACGATAATTGTCGTGGAACACGACGAAGACACCATCCGTTCTTCCGATTATCTTGTTGACTTCGGGCCGGCTGCGGGCATTCACGGCGGAAAGATCGTGGCCAAAGGCGACATTCCCGATATTCTAAACGATAAAAACCAGAATTCTCTCACGCTTGAATATCTTCGCGGAGAAAAGAAAATCATGGCTCCCTTGGAACGCCGTCCCGTAAGCCGAACGACTCCGATGATCAAACTGAAAAACGTCACCGAAAATAATTTGAAAAACGCGGACGTGAACATTCCAATAGGCCGATTCACCGCCGTTACCGGCGTTTCCGGTTCGGGAAAGAGCACCCTCGTTTACGATGTTTTATACAAAGCTCTCGCCAATAAATTCAATCATGCGAGTTTAAGAACGCACGGCGTGGAATCAATAACCGGACTTGAATACCTGAATCGGGTGATTAACGTTGACCAATCTCCCATAGGCCGCACGCCGCGTTCCAACCCGGCGACTTACGTCGGCGCTTGGATTCACGTAAGAGATTTATTTGCCTCTACCGCCGATGCCCGCATAAGAGGTTGGAAACCGGGAAGATTCAGCTTCAACATTCCAGGAGGCAGGTGTGAACACTGCGAAGGACACGGTTATATTGCGATAGAAATGCATTTCTTGCCGACCGTCTTCGTGGAATGCGACGTTTGTCACGGCAAAAGGTTTGACCGCGAAACGCTTGAAGTGGAGTATAAGGACAGAAATATTTACGACGTCTTGAAAATGACCGTTGAAGAAGCGGTTAAATTCTTTGACGACATTCCTTGGCTTTTGGACAAACTTAAAATTCTTGAAGAAGTGGGTCTAGGATACTTGGAGATCGGACAATCGGCGACCACACTCTCGGGCGGAGAAGCCCAGAGGATTAAACTCGCCGCGGAACTCGGCAAACGCGATACGAGAAAAACGATTTATCTTTTAGATGAGCCGACCACCGGACTTCATTTTGAGGACGTGCGAAAACTTTTGGAGGTAGTGCAAAAACTTGTCTCGCGCGGAAACACGGCGGTCGTGATAGAACATAACTTGGACGTCATCAAATCGGCGGACTGGGTGATAGACTTGGGTCCCGAAGGAGGCGAACGCGGCGGAGAAGTGGTTGCCGTGGGTATACCCGAAGAAATAGTTAAAAAAGCCGGAAGTGCTACCGGAAGTTACCTCAAAAAAGTCCTATAAAACACCCAATTTAGCCTCTTTTCTATTGACAAAAAGGAAATTTTGTGCTATGTTGAAAGGACGGGATAAGAAAATATCTTGTCCTAGAAAAAGGAAAGGAAGGTCTCTAAAAAATGAAAAAGGTACTCATGACTGTCCTTGTCTGCCTCGTGGCAGGCATCGCGCTCGTCGCGGCCGGCTGCGGCACAGAGCCGACAGTAATAACGAAATCGACAGAAGAGTTCGAACCCATCGTCGATTCCACCACCGCTTTGCCCGTTGACCTGAACGACGACGGCGAGACAGACTGGATTTCTCTCAAAGACGGAACCATTACTCTCACGTTCATTCTAACTAGACAGAAAACGTCTAGGTGGGACAACTTCTCGCAGGAAATTGCCTTTGCAGGAATTCAGGCGAACGTTGTTACCGTGGGAGACGTTGATGATGACGGAGTAGTTGACATCGTCTATGGGGACAAATCAAGTCACGGAGCAGCCCGCGTTATGTACGGTAAAGGAGACGGCCGTTTCGAAAGACCGGATAACATCTGCTACGAGCAAAGCAAAGCCGGAAACATATCCATAGCGGGCAATATCTACCTGTCAGGTCAAGTGGTGGTGACTGATGCTAACTTGGATGGAGAAAACGATCTGGTTATCTTATACCCGGACGGGACTAATAAGGTCTGGATCAAAGACAAAGACAGCATTTGGGGATATTACAAATAATCCCGCAACCGCGTTCAACATGAACGCGGTTTTTTTCAAAATTTAGAAATTAATTCATTAGAAATTTGATAGATATTGAAAATTATAAATTGAAAATTATTTAGAAATTAGAAATTGAAAATTAATAATTATATTATTAATAAATGCCTCGGAAACTTTCTTCCATAAAAAAACGCAAAACAATTGGTATCGCCTTAGGCGGCGGCGCGTCAAAAGGACTTGCGCACATCGGCGTATTAAAAGCGTTGAACGAAGCGCGCATTCCGATTGATTTTATTGCGGGGACTAGCATGGGCGCTCTCGTTGGAGGATGGTATGCGATGGACGGAGACATATCCTCCATGGAAGATTTCATTTCGGCTCTTCAAAAGAGAGAAAGAAAATCGCTTGCGAAAATTTCCTTAAAAAAAGGCCAGCCGCGAATTAAGAACGAATTCATTATGAAAATAATTGAACGCCAATTCGGTTCGCACCGAATTGAAAACTGCAAGATTCCTTTTAAAGCGGTTGCAACGAACGTTAAAACCGGCGATGAAATCATTCTTGCGAAAGGCAAAATGGCGGACGCCATCAAAGCCTCAACGGCCATTCCGATCGTTTTTGATCCCGTAGAGGTCAACGGCAAAATTCTAGCGGACGGAGGACTCGTAAATCCCGTTCCGGCAGACGTCGTCCGTAAAATGGGCGCCGACATCGTCATCGCCGTTGACGTCTCAACCCAATGGTTTGACGTATCCGCTTTTTCGGCCAATCTTTTAAACCTTAAAAACATTGAATCCGCCGTCTATTCTCTCATCGGAGTTTTCGGCTATCAGATCGCGAAAGAAAGACTGAAACGCGCGGATATGGTGTTAAATCCTCCCGTTTTGGGCTATCGGTGGCTTGACTTTAGTGAAGCCGAACATATAATTGCCGCGGGTTATAAAACCGCGAAGGATTCTTACGACAAAATCTGCCGTCTCACGAAATGCAAATTGCCGGAGAAAGGCGCTTTGGAAGAATTCTGGGGTTTTGTTTTAGACCGAGACTAAACAAATGAAAGTCACAGACTATAAAAAGCTACCCGATTCTCCCGGAGTTTATTTGATGAAAAATAGATCCGGTGAGCCGATTTATATCGGCAAAGCCGGCAATTTGAAACGGCGCGTTTCAAGTTATTTTTTGGTGCCCCACGACGCGCGGATCAGCAAAATGGTTTCGGAAATTAGAACCATTGATTTCATTAAAACCGCGAATGCGCTTGAAGCCCTGGTTCTTGAAGCGAAACTCATCAAAGAAAAAAATCCGCCATATAACGTCCGGGAAAAAGACGATAAAAGTTTTTTATACATTGAAATAACGAAAGAAAAGTTTCCGCGCGTTCTTCTGGTTCGCGGCCGCAGTCATTCTTCGGGAGAAAGATTCGGCCCTTTCACTTCTTCGGGGAGCGCGAGAGAAGCGATGAAAATCCTCCGCCGCATTTTTCCGTGGAGCATTCATCCCGAATCAAAAATAGGGCAGTTTAAAAAGCCTTGCTTTGATTACGAGATCGGTCTATGCCCAGGGACGTGCGTGGGACTAATTAGCCGAACCGACTACTTAAAAAACATCCGGGGACTGAAAATGTTTCTGGAAGGGCGTCACAAACGCGTTCTCCAGAACCTTAAAAAAGAAATGCAATCGGCGTCAAAAAAATTAAACTTTGAAGAAGCCGAAAAAATAAAACGAAGAATATTTGCCCTAAACCACGTTCAAGACGCCGCCTTGCTTGGCGAACCGGAAATTTCAGGGGAAGAGAAAGGACGAATTGAAGGATATGACGTCTCGGATATTTCGGGCGACTCCGCCGTGGGGGCGATGGTCGTCTTTACGGGCGGAATTCCCGACCCAAACGAGTACCGCAAATTCAAGATTCGTTTGTTTAATTCTCCGAATGACACGGGAATGATGAAAGAAATGATTTCTCGAAGACTTAAGAATCCCTGGGTCTTGCCTTCCATTATTCTTGTTGACGGGGGTATAGCCCAGATCAACGCCGCAAAAGAAGCGCTCTCCGAAAACGGACTGAAAATTCCCGTTATCGGCATGGTAAAAGGCAAAGATCGCAAAGGCACGAAAATAGTGGGGGAATATCAGGGTACCGATAAAAAAATACTTGAACGTGTTAGAAACGAAGCTCATCGTTTTGCCATCGGTTATCACCGAAGCGTAAGAGGCATAAAGTCCCTTAAATAAGGAGCCGATATGGTATAATTAAGGCAAATAAAAAATAAAAAAATAAAATGGATTATGGATTAACGGATTACGGGGCAGATTATGGAAGTGTGAATCCTTCAGTTGCCGATCCAGCCGAGTTGGCAAAACAGGTATTGACCATTATCGCTCCGATAATGGTGATGTCAGTCATTATTTCCATCGCTGTTGCTATTTTGATGATAATAGCGAGGTGGAAAGTTTACGCCAAAGCCGGCAAACACGGCTGGGCTGCTATTGTGCCCTTCTATAACACTATTGTTTTTGTCCAAACGGCCAAAGCACCCATGTGGTATCTCGTCTTTTTATGGGCTCCGATACTTGGTTTTATTCCGATTATAGGCTGGCTTTTAGTAATCGCTTCAATCGTTTTCCGATTCATGATTAATATCAAACTTGCCAAAGCCTTTGGAAAAGATGCCGGCTTTGGAGTCGGTCTTACGCTTCTACCGGTCGTTTTTATGCCCATGCTCGGGTTTGGAAAAGCCCAATATTTGGGCACCCCTCCTATTTCTGCTGCTCCTGCTACGCCGACAATGCCTCAAACCCCACCTGTCGCTTAAATACTTTTCTTGTGCTAAAAAGCCGCGCTAGGCGCGGCTTTTTTTTATTCTCTTTTTCATTTATGCTTCCTCCGTATGAATCTTTCTATCGGCATTGTCGGTCTTCCGAATGTCGGCAAGTCCACTCTCTTTAAGCTTCTCACCAAAAAAGAAGTTTTGATTGCCAATTATCCTTTCGCGACGATTGACCCTTCCGTCGGCGTAGTTGCCGTACCGGACGAAAGAATCAGCGCGCTCTCAAAATTAAGTTCTTCTAAAGAAACCATTCCGGCGATTGTGGAATTTTACGACATCGCCGGTCTCGTAAAAGGCGCTTCCACGGGCGAAGGACTCGGTAATCAATTCCTTTCGCATATCAGGGAAACGGACGCCATCGTCCAAGTAGTGCGTTGTTTTAAGGATAGCCAGATTATCCACATCGATGAGACAGGCGTAAATCCGGAACGCGATATCGAAATTATAAACGCCGAGTTGATTTTGAAAGACTTGGACACGGTGAATAAAAGGCTTGTTTCGCTTGAAAAAGAAGCCCGCGCAGACGCGAAAAAGATAAAAGACGTTTCAATTCTTAAAGAAATACGCGAAGGACTAACAAAAGGAATTTTAGCCGCAAATGTTTACGAGAGTATTACCGAAGAACCTGTTATCCGCGAGTTGCAGCTCCTGACGGCAAAGCCGCAGATATATTTGTTAAACGGCGAAAAGGAAGACGTTTCGGAAACGCTCAAAGCCAAAATCGCCGAATTCAAATCCGGTTACGTGATTTACGATCTTGGCCTTGCCGATAACCTTGATGAACTGATTAAGAAAGCTTATGAAATTTTAGGGCTCATTAGTTTTTTTACGACCGGAGAAGACGAAACGCGCGCTTGGACGATTAAGAAAGGAGCGAAAGCGCCCGAAGCCGCCGGAACGATTCATACCGATTTTCAGGATAAATTCATCCGCGCGGAAGTGATTTCCACAGAAAAACTTTTGGAAGCGGGCAGCTGGAACCAGGCAAAGCAAAAAGGCTGGCTCCGAGTGGAAGGAAAAGATTACGTAGTGGAAGACGGAGACGTTATGGTCATTCGCCACGGATAATATAAAATTACAATATGCGCCCTCTCATTAACTTTAAAGTATGTGATAACTCTCCGGAGTGCGATGCAGTTGCCGTTTGTCCAACAAAAGCGATTATTTGGGATGAGGGCAAAAAAACGTTGTCGGTTATTTCGGAAAAATGCATCGGTTGTCAGAAGTGTGTATCAGCTTGTCCTGTGGGAGCTATTAAATTTGCAGCGACCATTGAAGACGAGAACCGCATAATAAGGGAATTTGAAGAAGAAGCCGCGCAAGTCGGAGAACTCTTTATAGACCGATATGGAGCGACACCCATCGGTCCAAATGCCGGATATAAAGAATCGGAGATAGATTTAAATAGCGTACTAAGCGATGGAATATCCGTCATTGAGCTGATTGACCCAGAAAATATGTCTTGTCTGAGGGCATCGATTCCGATTAAAAGATTATTTAGCAACGATGTTTATTACTCTAAAGCTTTATCTGATGAATCCGAAAAATTACAACAAGAATTTGGAATAACGACTCTACCAGCTCTCCTAATATTTAAAGGAAAGAAATTCCTCGGAAAAATACAAGGAAGTTACGATATTGATAATGAAGCCGACCTAGCAGACGCTATTAAAAAGATTATTTCGTAAAAGAATAAATTCGTATATTTCAGAAATGTTTTTGAAACGCTTAGAGCTTCAGGGATTCAAATCCTTTGCCGGAAAAACTGCCATAGATTTTCCTGATGGCATTACGGCCATCGTTGGACCGAACGGATCGGGAAAATCAAACATTACGGACGCCATCCGGTGGCTTTTGGGCGAAAGAGAAGCGAAAAGCTTGAGAGGCGCCAAGGCGGATGATCTTATCTTCGCGGGCACCGAAAAACGCGCCCGTTCCGGTTTTGCCCAAGCTTCCATTTATTTTGATAACTCGTCCGGTTTTTTTCCCGTTGAATACAAGGAAGTCGCCATCACGAGAAGAGTGGACCGCGATGGCGAATCCAGATTTCTTCTAAATCAGTCGGAAGTTCTTTTGCGGGACATCATTGATTTTTTCGCCCGCGGGAGACTCGGCGCGCGAGGGCTAAATATTATTAGCCAAGGCGAGAGCGATTCGTTTCTAAGAGCGAGTCCCGAGGAAAGAAGGATTCTCATTGAAGAAATATTGGGGCTGAAAGAATATTTATTGAAAAAACATTCTTCGGAACGCGAACTTCGAAACACGCGGATAAACTTGGATAAAGCGAAAGCGATGATTGAGGAAATGAAACCGCATATCCGAGTGCTTCGGAGGCAAGTGGGGCGATACGCCGAGAGAGACAAACTTCTGGCGGAACTTTCCGAACTGGAAACCGCCTTTTACGGCGGAAAAGTGAGAGAAATTTTGAACGACTTGTCCCGCTATGATCCCGAAATCGCCGCTTTGGGAGAAATTATTTTGGGGAAAAAGAAAGAAATTTCCGAACTGGAGAAAGAATTGAGGCAGGTGGAATCTTCCGAACCGGAAGCGAAGAAACAGCTTGAAAAAATAAGACTAAAGAGAAGAGAGCTATTTAACGAACGTCTTTCCACTTCTCCCGTTGTTTCTGCGATGCCTCGGAACAAAAAAGATCCGATGGTCATTATCCGCGAGATAAAAGCGCTGGCTTTTTCCGCGATTTCGGGGAACCCCGATTCTCTTAAAGAAGCTCTCCAAAAAATAATTTCGCTTACCGAGGAATTGGAAGAAAAAGTTTACCCCGTGCCGAACGGCATCAGGGCGGCTGCTTCTCTTAATCCCGAATTTGAAGCGAAGATGGAGGCGTTCAACAAAGCGTTGGACGAACTGGATACTATAGAAAAAAAACTTACCGCCGAAATGGAAGATTTCAATTCGTCTTTTAGGAAAGCGATTAAAGCGGTTGAAACGAAAAAAGACGAACTTGATGAGCTGGAAGACAGAAACAAAAAGCTTTCTTTTGAAAAAGAAAAAATAAAATACCGGAAAACGGAACTTGAACATCAACTTGCTGCGATGGGGAAATCCTTCTCCGAATTTATGGGTTTACCTCGGCGCGAAACGAGCAAGCCGGAAACGAAAATAACCGACCCGATATCTGCCGAGAGAAGGATTTATCGGTTGAGAGGTGAACTCGCCTCCATCGGCGAAGTTGACGAGTCCATAATCAAAGAATCCGAAGAAGCCGAGATCAGATTCAGTTCCACTTCGGCGCAGATTGATGAATTGGAAAAAGCTTCCGCCGATCTGAAAACTCTGATCAAAGAACTTGATTACAAAATTCACCGCGAATTTTCCGATGCTTTGGGAAAAATAAACAAAGAGCTTTCAGGCTTTTCGAAGCTTATGTTCGGCGGAGGAAAAATCGCCTTTAAACTTGAAGAACCGCCCGTGATTATTCCCAAAGTGGCGGGAGAAACGGATCTTCCAATAGAAGAGGAAGAATCGAAACAGGGCATAGAAATAGAAGTTTCTCTGCCTAAAAAAAGAATCAAAGGCCTTGAAGTTCTCTCGGGCGGAGAAAGAAGCCTTCTTTCAACGGCCATTCTTTTTGGTCTCGTTTCTATTTCTCCGCCTCCCTTTATCGTTTTGGACGAAGTGGATGCGGCGCTTGACGAGCGGAATGCCCGTCTTTTCGGCAAAATGCTTTTGCAGTTTGAGGGTAAAACGCAGTTTATAATCGTCACTCACAACAGGGCGACGATGGAATCGGCGAACGCCTTGTACGGAGTAACGATGGGAGAGGATGGAGCGTCCAAATTGGTTTCGCTTAGATTGTCCTAAGACCGGGAACTTATCCGGAATAAATTGACAAAAGGGGCTTTTTCTAATACCATTCCGAAAGACTTATGTTATCCATCAGACTTCGTCGCATCGGAAAAAAAGGCCATGCCTCTTTCAGGGTTGTGGTCGCGGAAGCGCGCTCAAAAATAAAGAGCAAATTTATTGAAGACTTGGGATTTGTTGATCCTCACGCCGACAGATTTGAGTTAAAAAAAGAGAGAATTTCTCATTGGATTTCTTCCGGCGCAAAACCCTCTGAAACCGCCGCCGCCTACATTAAAAAATCGGGAATAGAAGAAAAAAGGTCGTAAAAATTCTTAAAAAAATAAAACCGCGCGAATGGATCAATCAACCGCCGATCAGCAATTCCTAGAATTTCTTATTAAGTCCATCGTTGACCACCCGGAAGATGTGGTTGTCACAAGGCAAATTGACGAAATGGGTGTCTTGCTTTCTCTTAAGGTAAATCCCCAGGACATGGGACAGATAATCGGACGCGAGGGAAGCACGGCAAAAGCAATCCGTTCCCTTCTCCGAATAGTGGGCGTTAAAAATAACGCGAGAGTCAATCTGAAGATAGAAGAACCCGGAGGAGAACGTCAAAGGCCTTCTACGGGAGGAGAATCGTCCTCGCAGTACTAATTAGTGGTATTGGTTTTTCCGTTGCTTAGCACATAACGGGGCTCGTTCACGTTGTCTCATTTTTTAAAATGAAATTTGAGATTATTACAATATTTCCTCGTATTTTTGATTCTTTTCTCCGTGAATCGCTTATTAAGCGCGCCATAAGTAAAAAATTAATTCAAGTCAGGACTTGGAATTTAAGAGATTTTTCCGAAAATAGACATAAAAAAGTTGATGACAGACCTTTTGGCGGAGGCCCCGGAATGGTTATAGAAGTCGCGCCGGTTTATAGAGCGATTAAAAAGATCCGCGGAAAAAAATCCAAAAAAACGCGAGTTATTCTTTTTTCTCCTCGCGGCAAAAAACTGGACGAAGCCCTCATAAGCCGACTCGCGAAATATGATCGGCTGATTATGATTTGCGGCCGCTACGAAGGAGTTGATGAGCGCGTGGCCGCGCACGTTGCAGACGAGAGTGTTTCCATCGGAGACTACGTACTTGCTGGCGGTGAATTGCCCGCCATGGTTCTTATAGAGGCGGTAAGTCGCCGCATCCCGGGCGTTCTCGGAAAAACCGAATCTCTTGAAACGATCAAGGGCTCGTATCCGACCTATACCCGACCTGAAATTTTTGTTCCAGAGAGTAACAAAAAATGGCCTGTGCCCAAAGTTCTCTTAAGCGGACATTCCGCGAAAATCAAGGAGTGGCGCGAAAAAAAAGGCCTAAAACGTTGACACATCAGCTCTTAAGACCATATACTGTGGGTCATTATCATAATGACTACCACTAAGGAAGAAACCAAAGATCTATCTCTCGAAACCAGCAAAGAAACCGACTCGATTGAGGCTGAAAACCCCGGAGTTGTCGAAAGGCCCGCTCTTTCGGCTGAAGAAGTTTTGCTTCTCCAGGAAATGGCCGAAGCCGGACTTCTTTACGGTCTCGCGAAGAGCAAAACCCATCCGGAGATGAAATCGCGTATCTTTGCGACGAGAAGCGGTACTGAAATAATAAATTTGGAAAATACCATAAAAGAACTTGAAAGAGCGGCCGCTTTTTTGAAATCAATTTCTTCTTCGGGCAAAAAAATAATAATCGTGGGCACCTCTCCGGCCGCCAAATTCGCGGCCAAAGAATTCGGAACGAAACTTGATTTGCCTTACGTTGCCGAAAGATGGCTCGGCGGCACTTTAACGAACTTCAAAGCCATTGAAGGAAGGATAAAATATTACAACAAACTTCTTTCGGACAAAGAAAGCGGAGCGCTTCAAAAATACACCAAGAAAGAAAGAGTTCTTCTTGATAAGAAAATTGAAAAGATGAGACTGCTTTTTGAGGGATTAACGAAAATGACGGGACTTCCGGGAGCCGTGCTCGTTCTTGACGTCCAATCGAATAAAACGGCCATAAGAGAGGCGCACGTTACGAACATCCCGGTAGTCGCGATTATCAATACGGATACCGATCCTAAAATCGCCGATTATCCGGTTTCGGCGAACAACAGACTTGGCGAAAGCGTAAAATGGATTATGAATTACTTGGAAGATTCTCTTAAAAACGTCATCCAAGTAAACACCGTTCCCGAAAAGGGGGAAAAAGAGTAAAATAAGAAACCAGATATGACTGCGGAAGACATTAAGGACTTAAGAGAGAAAACCGGTGCCGGAGTAATGGATGCGAAACGCGCTCTTGAAGAAGCCTCGGGCGACATGGATAGGGCGATTCAAATCATCCAAGAAAGGGGACTCGTTAAAGCAGAAAAGAAAGCCGATCGGACGACCGGCGCGGGACTTATTTTTTCTTACATTCATAACGACCGTATCGGCGTTTTGCTTGATATAAGATGCGAAACCGATTTCGTCGCTCGCACCGAAGACTTTAAACAGTTGGCGCGCGACGTTGCCATGCAAATCGCCGCAATGGAGCCGGAAGACGTTACCGCGCTCCTGACATCTCCTTTCATAAAGAACGAGAGTGTTACTATTGAGAATCTCATTAAAGGCGTAATCGCCAAAGTGGGCGAGAACATTCAAATAGCGAAATTCTGCCGCTATGCTTTATAGCTTCATTCTTGAGACCATAATTTTTTTGGCGCTCGGCGCGATAGTTTTTATTTTGGCGCGAGCGCTTCCTCGAATTGAGGACGAAGTTGCCGTTCGTAAACCGCGAAAAGAAAGATTGGCGCGACTGGCGAAAAAAATTCCTTTGGACAAAATAGACGATTCTTTGAATCTCATTATGCATAAAGCGCTTCGGAAAACTAAAATAATTATTCTGAAAGCGGACAACTTTGTAACCGACAAGTTAAAAAACGTCAAAGGAGATTCTAATAAGAAGAACGGCACGGGAATCCCTGTGTAAATAAAAGACCCCTCAAGCGGGGGCCTCTTCTTTTTTCTTGTTGATGAAGGACATTAACTCGTCCAGACTCGTGCCGATGTCGGCAAGATTGAACTTGCCCAATCGAACCTCTTCGTGAATGCCGTCCACTATGGTTATGATGGAATGAAGACTGCTCCGTTCAGTGCTCCGGCGTAGATAGTGTAATAACTGTCTCGCTTTTGCCTCACGGCCTTTAAGACACATTGCCTTGAATTCTTCTTCGGTAATTCCCAGATCGCAAAGGGTAAATCCTCCTTCTTTCATCTCTTCGCGTATATAACCCGCTACCGTTTCATAGTTGGGGATACCGGGACGCAATAGCTTAAGCCATCGTTCGGCTTGGTACAAGCAGCTTTTTCGCCTGTCTTTGAGAGACATCGGCTTAATACTCATTATTATTCCTCCTTTTTAAGACCTAACTCTTAAATAACATATTCTATTCAAAGGGGTCAAAAGATAATAAAAAGCCCCTCCCCAGTTTTTTATTAAAACTGGGGAGGGGCTTCAGGTCTTGGTGCACAGGGGAGAAATTTCACTGCTCACTCGTCTTCACTTGCTCCTCTTTAAGAACCCTCGGTTCTTAATATTCTCCTACACGGGGAAATCTTTAGAAGATTTCCCCGACCCCCTTGAACGTTCGAATCCTCTTCTAAACAAAAATATCCCGCAAGCGGGATATGGTGCACAGGGCAGGATTCGAACCTGCGTAGCCCGAAGGCGACAGATTTACAGTCTGTTGTAATTGACCGCTCTACCACCTGTGCGTAATGTCGGAACGCCTACTATTTTAAACAAACTAACTCGTCATCGCAAAGCGCTCCTTGAGCCAAAGGTGGGAATCGGACCCACGACCTCCTTCTTACCAAGAAGGCGTTCTACCACTGAACTACTTTGGCTAGCTTCGTCATTTTAGCCGTATTTAAGCAAAGATGACAAGAATTTTGAGCCACCTCTCGGATTTTCACTGCTCGCTCATCCGCCCCCGTTTCCGCTACCCGTCGATTGGCGGAAACGGATTCGCTTTGCTTTAGAAACCCTCGGTTTCTAATATCTTCCTACACGGGAGACCGCTTAAAGCGTTCTCCCGACCCCACTCGACGTTCAAATCCTCGTGAGCCACCTCTCGGATTTGAACCGAGGACCCACACTTTACAAAAGTGTTGCTCTGCCGCTGAGCTAAGGTGGCACTTTAACACTTCCGATAATATCTCAAATACGTTAAATCTTGCAAAATTCGCCTAAAATAGCTAAATTGAACTCCGAATGGCCAAGTCCAAATATTCCGAAAATTTAATCAGGCTTAAGTGCTCCGAATGCGGACGGGTGAATTATTACACCCGCAAAAACAAGAAAACCGCCGAAGGAAAACTTAATCTTTTAAAGTTCTGCGCTCACTGCAAAAAGCGCACGGCCCACAAAGAATCGGGCAAATAACAAAATCGCTCGTGGACAGCGAATACGAAAATCTGGTAAACAAGCTCGTTCTCCAAGGTTATATCAAATCGCCGGAACTAGAACGGGCGTTTCGGGAAACTGATCGTTCAAAATTTTTGCCCGAAGATCAAAAATCTTTTGCGGGGGAGGATAGACCTCTACCCATAGGATACGATCAGACGATTTCCCAGCCGTTCACGGTCGCCTTTATTTTAAATCTCTTAAATCCGCAAAGAGGGGATGAAATTCTTGACGTCGGTACCGGCTCCGGCTGGCAGGCGGCGCTTATCGCAAATATCGTTGCTCCCGAAGGAAAAGTCATTACGGTTGAACGCGTCAAAGATCTCGCCGATACGGCCAAATTGAATTTGGAAAAATTCGGTCTTATTTCCAAAGGCACAGTGGAAGCGATTAGCGGTAACGCCTTGAATATTGATCCTTCGTGGCCGGTTTTTGATAAAATCGTTTCCGCGGCCGAATATGACAATGTTCCCGAATCTTGGAAAAACACGCTTGCGGTCGGAGGACGGATTGTCATGCCGATCTCGGAAAGGCTTGTTGTCGCCGATAAGATTTCAGGTTCGGAATTTGACGTTAAGGAATACCCGGGCTTCTCATTTGTACCTCTTATTTCCGATTGACACAGTGAGCCTTTTTACGTAGTATGGCTTTAGCATCCGCAGAAGGTTGGGTTCCTGAAAAGGACTAATGCCGTAAGGCGCCCTCCGGAGGATATAATTCTACTCCTGCTGCGGTTTCCGCGGTTTTTTATTTGCGTGAAACCGAAGCGCGGTGCCTAAAGGTCGTAAAAACAAGCGTCCTATGCTTACAAAAGATCAAAAGAAAGAAATAATAAAAAACGAGAGTGGTGACTTGAAAAACAGTCATTCGATCGTTTTCATAGACTTTACCGGAGTTAAAACCGGAGATTTGAACAATTTCAGAAAAACCATCCGCGCCGTGGGAGGAGAACTCAAAGTCATAAAGAAAAGACTTTTAAGAGTTGCTATGAACGAAGCCGGATTGGATTTCAATCCTGAAATGTTTGATTCTCAAGTTGGAACGATTTTTTCGGGAGATGAAATATTCACTATGGCGGGACCGGCGTATAAATTCGCCAGCGCCAAAATATTGGGTGGATACGACATAAACGAGAAAAGATTCGTTCCGGCGGAAGAAGTGATTATGCTGGGGCAACTACCTTCAAGAAAAGTATTGCTAGGTCAGTTGGTTGGTATGATTGCATCTCCCATAAGGTCATTTATGTTTGTGCTTAAAGAAAGGGCGTCAAAAATCGCATAACGAATAAAATGGAAAAATTTGAAGATATAATCTCTAAAATTGAAACATTGTCCGTTGCGGAGTTAGCCGAACTCATTAAAGCGCTTGAAGAGAAATTCGGCGTTTCCGCTAGTGCTGCTAGTGTCTTTGCGGGAGCCGGAGCGGGAGCCGCTGCGGCCGAAGAAAAAGATTCTTGGAACGTAATGCTTACCGCCGCCGGAGATCAGAAGATTAACGTTATCAAAGTCGTTAAAGAAGTAACTGGTTTGGGACTTAAAGAAGCGAAAGATTTGGTCGACGGAGCCCCGAAAGTGGTGAAAGAAGGATTGAAGAAAGAAGACGCGGAAGCCTTAAAAGCGCAGCTTACCGAAGCCGGCGCTACCGTAGAACTTCAGTAATTTTCTGTCATAAAAATCTGCCTGTACTGACAAATTGTCAGTACAGGCAGATTTTGTTTAAGGCAACACTCCCTCAATTTTTTCTAAAATTGCATCAAATCTTTCTCCTATATCCAGATGTTCGCGCGCTTCTTCAAGAGTGAACCATACTCCGCCTTTGCCTTCTAAAACACTAAATTCTGTTTGTTCGGTTGGATATAAGAACATATACCGCATTATTTTTTGTCCATCCCAAACAGTTTCAAAAACACCCATGTCAATTAATTCATTATCATAAACGTCAATCTGCAATTCTTCTTTTGCTTCACGAATGACGGTTTTAATGGGAGTTTCTTCTTTCTCAATTGTTCCGCCGAAAAATCCCCAATCGGGTTTTTTATATCCGCGCCTGTCTTGAATAAAGATTTGTCGGCGTGAATTAATGGGAACGATGAGAGCTTTTTGCTTAGTATCCATTATTCTTTTTGTGGGCGCTACTGGAATCGGACCAGTGGCCTCTCCGATGTGAACGGAACGCTCTAACCACTGAGCTAAGCGCCCTAACGTGGCAATAATATATCATTATCTGGCTTTACGCGAGCGTCTTAATTTGATAAAAAAAGTTATGGCAAATTTTTCGGAAAACTCGGTTTTGGGAGAAATTGTAAGCGACGCGGGCAATGCGGAAAAACTCGTTAAACACGGTGTTCCTTGTCCCACGTGCCCTATGGCGGCGATGGAAATGGATAAACTCACTCTCGGCATGATTGCCGAAACTTACGGACTTGACCTTCCTTCTATTCTTGCTGATTTGAATAAAATAGACTAGAAAGGTTAAGTACATTCCAAATCAGGGAAAGGAGGCGAGCTTAATGTCCAAATTTAAGTGCACCGAATGCGGAACCAAGATAGATACCGCAAAAGTAAAGAAGACCATCTGCTTCAGAGGGTGTATGGACAAAGAGACGCTCTACATTTGTCCCAATCCCAAGTGCGGACAATTGTATCGCGAGGATGGAGCGAAAGCTCATGGAGCGGAAGAAAACGTAGATAGTCAAGAAAGACTTGCCCGCAAAAAAAGCGGTACGGTTACCATGTATCCCTCTGAGAGATCAGCGAACAGAGTCTCTCGTTCCCACCCTTATGACCGTCATTAGACGGTCTTTTTATTTGACGTTCAAGTCAAAATATGGTATCAAGGCTACAGCATATTTCTAAATTTTTGAGGAGGAAAATAAGGTGGAAGCGAACGAGAAGACTTTCAATTACGCCGAAAAAGGATGCTTGGGGCATGTGAACGTGGCCGATATAAAAAACCGAACGACTTTGAGGACAGGATGCCAGTCTGCCGCATTTGCCTATGCATGCGACACTTGTGGTCGGCTGCACTTTTCTTCTACCGGCCCTGTGACGAACAGACAGAACAAGCCCGCATATTTAATAGACGGGGAAGTCAAACATGGCCGCAAATACCGTATAAAGACAGAACTGCCCGCTTAAGGCGGCTTTTTATTAGTGCTTTAGGAGACTAAAATGAGGGCCATATGGATCTTTTTGAGGAAAACTTAAAAACGGCCGCCCCGCTCGCGGATAAAATGCGTCCCGAACGACTAGAAGACTTTTTTGGACAAGAAAATCTCGTGGGGCAGAAGAAAATGCTTCGGGCGGCGATTGAACGGGACGAAATTCCTTCCATGATTTTTTGGGGTCCTCCCGGATGCGGTAAGACGACTCTCGCGAAAATCATCGCTAAAATGACAAGTTCTTTCTTTACCGAAATATCCGCAACGGGCGGAAGCGTAAAAGAAGCGCGGGCGATCATCGCCGAAGCGGACGAAAGATTGAGACTCCATAAGAAAAGAACGATATTTTTTATTGATGAAATACACCGGTTCAATAAATCTCAGCAAGACGCTTTTCTGCCATTCGTGGAAAAAGGAACGATTACGCTCATAGGCGCCACGACCGAAAATCCTTCCTTTGAAGTTAATTCGGCGCTCCTTTCTCGTTGCCGCGTTTTCGTATTGTCCGCCCTGGGAGAAAAAGACATCGTAAAAATCATTCGCCGCGCCCTAGCCGATAAGGAAAAAGGATTAGGCAATTTAAAAATTGATATAAGCGATGAGAGCGTTGATTTTTTGGGGACGATGGCCTCGGGTGACGCCCGCTCGGCCTTAAACGCCTTGGAACTTGCCGTTAAATCGGCGAAGCCTAACGGAAAAAAAGTTATTAAGATCAATACCGATCTGGTAAAAGAGGCTTTTCAAAAAAGTCATTTGCTCTACGATCGCGCGGGAGAGGAACACTACAACATCATTTCGGCTTTGCATAAATCCATGCGTGGTTCGGATGAGAATGCGAGCCTTTATTGGCTGGGACGCATGCTTGAAGCGGGAGAAGATCCTTTATATGTCGCTCGCCGCATAATTCGTTTTGCTTCTGAAGACATCGGCATCGCCAATCCGGCGGCTCTGACTCAAGCCGTCTCCGCTTATACCGCTTGCCAATATATCGGCATGCCCGAATGCACCCTGGCTTTGGCTCAAGCGGTCGTTTACATGGCGAAATGTCCCAAGAGCAATGCCTTGTATACCGCCTACGGCGAAGTGCAAAGAGACATCAGAGAACTTCCGAACGAACCGGTTCCTCTGCATTTAAGAAACGCCCCCACGAAATTGATGCAGGAGTTAGGCTTCGGAAAAAACTACAAATACAATCCGAATTTTACGGGGAAAGTAGAGCAAGACTATCTGCCCGAAAAACTCAAAGGCAGAAAATACTACAAAGAACGCAGAAAGCAACCCTAATTTTGCGTTTTGCGTTTTGCGCTTATCATTAAATAATGGCTAGACTTGTTTTTGACATTGAGACTATCGGTGAAAAATTCGCCGAAATGGATGAGACGACGAGAGAACTAATCGCGAAACGGGCCCGTAAAGAAGCCGATGACGAGGAAAAATTTGGCGAATTGGTAAACGATTTGGAATCGGGATTCGCCTTATCTCCTTTAACCGGTGAAATCGTCGTGATCGGCGTTTTAGACGCCGATTCAATGAAAGGAGCCGTATATTTTCAAGCGCCCGGCGCGGATATTCCAGAAACGGAGGAAAACGGCATAAAGTTTGTTCCTATGTCCGAGGCGGATATGATTAACCGATTTTGGGAACTTGCCGCAAACGCTTCCGAATTCATCGGTTTCAACAGTCGCGGATTTGACGCTCCTTTTTTAATCGTTCGCTCGGCCATCAAAGGCATTCGTCCGACGGTTGATCTTATGGCCGATCGCTACGGCCGATTTGGGACGGTAAGACACACGGATCTCTACGATCAACTTTCCTTCTATGGCGCTTCGCGATTTGCCCACGGAAGCCTTCATATGTGGTGCCGTGCACTCGGCATTAAAAGTCCGAAAGAAGGCGAAGTAAAAGGGGACGAGGTAAGCAAACTCTTTAGAGAAGGAAAATTTGCGGAAATCGCGAGATATAACTTGGGCGACGTTATGGCGACAAAAGACCTTTATGACCGGTGGACGAAATACATCAAGGTTTCTTGAAACGGGTTCCTCAAAGACTTAATATACAGGTAATATGGACACTTACGTAATCGGCCACAAAAATCCCGACACCGACAGCGTAACTTCGGCGATCGCGACCGCGGAACTTATAGGCTATAAACCCGCCGTTTCTGGAAATATTAATAAGGAAACAACCTTCGTTTTAAGCAAACTCAACGTTCCCACTCCCGAAATCATTACCGATATTTCCGGGAAAGAAGTATTTCTCGTTGATCATAACGAGAATAATCAAATGGCTGCCGGATGGGAAAAAGCGAAAATCATTGGAGTCCTGGATCATCACAAAATAAATTTTTCTTCTTCCGAACCGGTTTTCTTTCACGTGGAGACTCTGGGTTCAACCTGCTCCATTATCGCAAAGACTTATATGGGCGAAATAAAGAAAAATCCGCGTCTCGCGGAACTTTTGCTTGCGGGAATTCTTGCTGATACGATTATTTTCAAATCGCCCACCACGACAGATGAAGACAAAGCGATTGCCGCCGATCTTGCGCTGATCGCGGGAGTTAAAGACGTGAATGAATTTGGCATGGAAATTAAACGCGCCGGAACGGACATCTCGGGAACGTCAGCGGAAGCTATTATCAGCGCCGATTTCAAAGATTTTGACATGAACGGATATAAAATCGGCATTGGCAACGTGGAAGTAATCGATTTGTCGGACATAGAAAACATGAAAGACGAAATCATCGCGCGCTTGAACGAAATAAAGCGCGACGGACGCGAAGCGGCTCTCTTTATGGCTATAGACATAATTGGCGAAAAAAGTCTTTTGTACTTCGCGGGAGACAGGGAAAAGATACAACTGGCGTTCGGCATGCAAGCGGAAAAAGGAGATACTTTCCATTTTGACAAAATCATCTCCCGCAAAAAGACGGTTGTTCCTTCGCTTGAAGGAGTGTTTAAGGAGTGATGATAAGTTTTAAGATATTAAAGAAATCAAAAAAAACGAACGCCCGCCTGGGCGTTCTTAAAACTCCGCACGGTGAGGTGGAAACTCCCTGTTTCGTTCCGGTGGCGACCCAGGCGACCATTAAAACGCTTTCTCCCGAGGAAATTATTCCCACGGGTACGCAAATGGTTATCGCGAACACTTATCACCTGCATCTTAAGCCCGGAGAAAGACTTGTTAAAAATAACGGGGGAATACACAAATTTTCGGGCATTAAAGTTCCCGTAATGACGGATTCCGGCGGATTTCAGGTTTTAAGCCTCGGTTTCGGCCACGACTACGGCGTGAGCAAAATCATGAAACACGATTCGGAAGAGGTGATAATCAAAGGAGCTCAACCGAGACTTTTAAAAATCACGGACGATGGCGTGGAATTCACTTCCTATGTGGACGGAAAGAAAATTTTTATGGGGCCGAAAGAGTCCATAAAAATACAAGAGAATATAGGCGCGGATATTATTTTTGCCTTTGATGAAGCTACCGTTCCGACCGCGAGCCTGGAATATACGGCTGAATCGCTAAAGAAAACTCACCGTTGGGCGGACGCTTGTCTCAAGGCCAAAAAGAGCAATCAAGCGCTTTTCGGAATAGTCCAGGGAGGAAAATACGAGAGTCTGCGAAGCGAAAGCGCCAAATTCATCGGTTCTCGTCCTTTTGACGGATTCGGCATAGGAGGGGAATACGGATCCGATAAAAAGAAAATGGCGGACATCATCGGTTGGACGACGAAAGAACTCCCCGATGACAAACCTCGCCATCTTTTGGGAATCGGTTTTCTTGAAGATATGGCTCTCATTGCCGCTGCGGGAGTGGATACTTTTGATTGTACGGTTCCGACTCATTACGCCCGCCACGGAAACGCTTTTACTTCCAAGGGTAAAATTGATTTGACTAAAACCAAATATCTGGAAGGAAAAGCGTCCAAAGAACCGCTTGACCCCGCTTGCAATTGCTTCGTTTGCAATTCTCATACGAAAGGGTATCTTTCCCACCTTATCCGAGTGCATGAAATCACGGGACTTCGGTTTTTAACCTTCCATAATGTGCATTACTTCAACAACTACGTTGCGGAGATAAGAAAAAAAATTAAAAAAGGGATTATTTGATTTTTGTAATTAGTGACGATCGTCACTAATTACAGATTTTGAGTTCTCCACAGTTTTTTCGGCCTACCGCGCCGAACAACGAGCATATTTGTGGATAAGTTCATTTTTTGCAGAAAAAAGCTTGTAAAACCCGCCTTTGACCCTTTTTGGCGGAGAGGGATATAATTCTCTAGTATAGTGGGGAAAAGTGGTGGAAAATGTTCATTGGTGAATTCCAACATAACATGGATGTAAAAGGTAGGGTTGCCGTGCCCGCCAAATTTAGGAACCAGCTTTCCGGCGGCGCCATCGTCACGAGAGGCTTGGACAAATGCCTTTTTCTTTTTCCCGTTGAAGAATGGAACAAACTCGCCGAAAAAATAATTTCTTTTCCCCTGACGGCGGCGAATTCACGCGCTTTTTCCCGTCTTATGCTTGCTGGTGCTTCCGATTGTGAGATAGACGCTCAAGGCAGAATATTGATTCCTGATTATTTGCGGAAATATGCTGGACTGGAAAAAGAGATAGTTGTGGCTGGTCTCTACAACCGGGCGGAAATTTGGGATAAGAATTCATGGAATGCTTATAAAACCGAAACCGAATCAAGATCGGAAGAAATCGCCGAAAAAATGAGCGAACTCGGATTATGAGCCATATTTCCGTAATGATGGATGAAGCTATGGAGGCGCTTTCTCCAAAAAATGGGGAGTTTATCATAGACGGAACTTTGGGCGCCGGCGGACACGCGAGAGAAATCGCTCGTTTGATTTCTCCCGGAGGAACTCTTCTTGGCGTAGATAGAGACGAAAACGTTATTCAAAAGACCGAGATTAACATTCCCGGCGTGAAAGTGATTCTCGTAAACGCGAACTTTGCCCGCTTACCCGAAATACTGGAAAGTAAATCTCTTCCGCTCGCGGACGGATTACTTTTGGATTTGGGCTTTTCTTCCGATCAACTTGATTCTGGAAGAGGATTTTCTTTTTTAAACGATGAGCCGCTCTTGATGACCTATAGCGACGAAGACGAACCTCTCTATAAAACTTTAAGGAGATTGAGCAGGGAAGACTTGAAAGAAATTATTTCCGTTTCGGGAGAAAGATACGCTCATGTTATCGCCGAAGCTATTTGGAAAGCGGAAAGAAAAAATCCGATTGAAACGACCGGCAAACTCGTGGAAATTATCCGCTCCGTTTTACCGTCGCATTACGAACACGGGCGGATCAATCCGGCCACAAGGACGTTCTTGGCTTTGAGGATTTTTGCGAATAAAGAACTCCAAAGCTTGGAAAACGTTTTGGAATCGCTTCCAAAAATCCTTAAACCCGGCGGACGAGCGGCGATAATAACTTTCCAGTCTCTTGAAGACAAAATCGTTAAAAACAAATTCAAAGAAATGGCGCGCGCGGGAATTGTTTCTTTACTTACGAAAAAACCGACATCCCCCAAATATTCGGAAATAAAAATAAATCCGAAAGCAAGATCGGCGAAATTAAGAGCGGCGATAATGAACTAAATGACGATTTTAAGACCAAACGACAAAAGAAAAGAATCAGCCTGGAAAGCGGCTATATTTCTTGCCGGCGGACTGCTTATCGGCGCCATTACTTTTTGCGGCTGTATTTATTCGAAGATAGTCAGTCTGAAGCACGAAATAAGTTCTCTTAAGAATTCTACCGAAACCGAACTCACGGCAAACGCCGAATTAAAGAACACCCTTTTCAAAATAACCGATCCGCAAGCGCTTGAAACTATCGCCGAAGAGAAAGGTCTGGTTCTTGATAAAAATCCGCAATGGGTATTCGCTTCATTGCAGTAGTAACTCTGTTCTGCTTGCTATACGGATCGCTTGGCGTCCGTTTTTTTAACTTACAGATACAGAAAGGGGATTATTACGCCGCCGAAGCGGCCTCGCGGATTTTGAATAGCTCGCTTGATCCGGCGCGGGGCAACATCATGATGACCGATAAAAACGGCACACCGGTTCCGGTGGCCATAAAGAAAAATTATCCCTTCATCTATTGCGAACCCGAAAAACTGGCTAAAGCGGGAACGGATTTGAGCGAAACCGCGGCGCGCCTTGAAGAAGTGATCAAGGTGCCGGCGGAAGAAATAATGCAGAAACTCCAAAAAAAAGACGATCCGTTTGAAGAACTCTTAAAAATCGCTTCGGATGAAGTCGCCGATAAAGTGAGAAATCTCGATATTCCCGGGGTCAAAGTGGGTGAAAAACCAAAAAGATATTATCCGTACGCTTCTTTGGCGGCTCATGTCTTGGGATTTGTGGCGAATGAAGTCGGACAATATGGCATAGAGTCTTTTTATAACGAAGAATTGACGGGAGTTCCCGGCGAGGCGTCCGGAGACACTTTTATCGTGCCGAAAGACGGCAAAGACGTGTATCTTACGATTGACCAGACGATTCAAGCGCGCGCCGAGAAAATACTTGCCGACGCGGTGCATAAATTCAACGCGAAAAGCGGAGTTGTCATCGTCTCCGATCCGAAAACCGGCGAGATTAAAGCCATGGCCGCCGTGCCGACTTTTGATCCGAATAATTACGGCTCGGCGAAAATGTCGGATTACATGAATCCGGCCGTTCAAGAAGTCTACGAACCCGGTTCGGTTTTTAAAATCGTGACTATGGCGGGAGCCATTGATTCGGGAAGCGTTACGCCGGAAACGACTTATATTGATGAAGGCTCGCTTACGATTAACGGCCGAACGATTCAAAACTGGGATAAAAAAGCGCACGGAACGCTTACGATGACCGAAGTGATAGAACAATCAATAAACACGGGTACCGTTTTTGCCGTCAAAAAAATGGGCAAAAACACTTTTCTTGATTATGCGGAGAAATTCGGTCTTACGCATACCACCGGCATTGATCTTCCGGGAGAAATTACCGGTTCCATTAAGTCTCTCATAAACGGGAATGACATCAGTTACGCGACCGCTTCTTACGGACAGGGAATATCTATTTCGCCCATTCGGATGCTTACGGCCGTAAACGCCATCGCAAACAGAGGCGTTATGATGGCCCCTCGTATTACCGTGGGCGAATCAAAAATCGAAAGCAAACCGATCTCGGAAGAAACCGCGAAAAAAATTACGGACATGATGGTCTCGGCGGTTAAGAAAAACGTATTAGCGGACATTTTGGGATATTCCGTGGCGGGAAAAACCGGAACGGCTCTCGTACCCGATTTGGTAAAAGGCGGTTATAAAGACGCTTATATCAATACTTATGTTGGATTCGCTCCCGCCTATGATCCCAAATTTTCCATTTTGATAAGAATAGACGAACCCGAAGGAAACCCCCTCGCGGGAGCGTCCGTCATTCCCGCTTTTAAAGAACTCGCCGAATTCACACTCTCGTATTACGGCGTTGCTCCCGACAAATTGAAGTAGACTTGATTCTCAAGCTGATGCGCTGTAACTTTAGCGCAGTTCATTGAAAGGAGGCGGAAGCGAAATGTCCCAAGAGAAATTTATAGAAGGGCATTATTTTCCGTATTGTCAGTGGTGCGTAAACGATGGACATTGTATTCTTCGGCACTGTGAATTTATGGGGATTAAGCCTAACGCCGAAGGGAAAGTTGATGACACGCCTTATCGCGGCCACGAAAATATTTCTTGGCATATGAGCGGTTTTCAAATGAAAACGCGAAGGGCCGCTTGCGTCGGGAAAATCTATGAAACGGACTCGATTTATTTTCCTCTCGCCTGTGAATGTGGCACCGTCATCTCATCTCTGTGTTTCGGAACGACTTTTGGAACGGGCCTTTGCGCCAAATTCCAGCCAAACAGAAATGGAAAAGCAATGTTCCGGTTTGTCAGGTGGATTAAATTTATGAGGTGGCTCAGACGTGAAGAGGAATTTAACCTTCTTGAAGAATTGGAAAGCATCGATGCGTCATGGGTTGATCATAATTATCACTCGATTATGACGTGCTAAATGAGCGATTTTTCGCTCATTTTTTAATAGCAGCCCCAAGGGGAATTGAACTACTCGCTCGCTCTAGGCTCGCTCCGTTTTAGAAACCCTCGGTTTCTAATATCTTCCTACACGGGAGACCGCTTAAAGCGTTCTCCCGACCCCACTCAACGTTCAATTCCCCTTACAAAAACTGAATTTTAAAAAACTATCCAAAAACCATCAGGATAGTCTTTTAAACTGCAGCCCCAAGGGGAGTTGAACCCCTGTTACCAGGATGAGAACCTGGCGTCCTAACCACTAGACGATAGGGCCTGTACGGCTTGAGTTTAACAATAAAATTTCCATTTTGTCTATTTTAATTTATTATTAGTCCGTTAAATGAACGAAGAAAAATTACAATTCAAAATGAGACTGCCTCTCTTCGCCGTTTACGGCATAATTTCTCTCGCCATTTTGATTACCGTTTTTCTTTCCGCTCTTTTCGCCGTTCCTGAAGGAGCGTTTTTGATCCTTAAGGGAGCGATAGGGGACAAACATTCCCTCTTAAGTCTCTCTGTTGTAGCTCTTGTCATTTGCGGCATAAACATCGCCGCCTCCGCGGGAATCATGAAAAAAGACAGGATGGTTTCTCATCTTTTGGGAAGTCTCGCCGTCTTCATCCCGGCCATAATTCTACTGAAAATCGCGACCATCGTTTTCATTTACTAGCCCGATTTGCAAGAATCCCCACCACTCTGATAGAATGCGAAACTAGAATGTTTGCCGTAATAGAAACCGGAGGGAAACAGTATGTCGTTCTCCCCGGAGAAAAAATCAAAACCGAAAAACTGGACGTTTCCGAAGGAAGCGAGGTTTTGTTTGATAAAGTCCTTTTGAAGGAAACCGATTCCGGCATAGAAATCGGATATCCGTATTTGGAAAGCTCCATAGTCAAAGGAAAAATCTTAAATCAGGGAAGAGACGAAAAGAAAATCGTTTTTAAGTTCCATTCCAAAAACCGCTTTGATAAGAAGAAAACTCATCGCCAAGCGTTCTCGGAAGTGGAAATTATAAGCATCGCCTAAAATAAAGACCCGCTACCTGGCGGTTTTTTATTTTCGGCTTTCCAATGCTTCAATCAAAGTTTCCGCATCGGCGAATTCCACTTCTCCTCCTATCGGTATTCCTCTGCCGAGTCTTGTCGTTTTTTCCGCCGCTTGTTTGACGTATTCCGCTATTATTTCAGCCGATATGTCTCCCGCGGTTGTTGGACTGAAAGCGATTATTATTTCTTTTAATTTTCCTTGGGGCAGAGTTCTTGCCTTTTCTCGGAGTAGATCAAGCCTCTCTTTTTGATTTGAGTCAAGCTTTCCCGCTTTTTTAATGTCGCCCAAACACAAATAAACGCCCCGATATTTTTCTGCCGATTCAATGGAAATCAAATCCGTCTCTTTTTCCACTATGGCGACAACCTCTTTATTTCTCGTCTGACTGCCGCATATTCCGCACAATTCTTCTTCGCGATCGTGCGTGAAAAAGCAGTTCGGGCAAATTTTAAGTTTTTGAAGCGTGCCTATCGCGATCGCCAAATCGGCGGCTTCTTTTTTTCTTTCTGCGAGATAATACGCAAGCCTAATGGCCTGACGCGGACCGACGCCGGGCAACTTGGAAAAACCGTCCACGAAAAGCCTAATTGAATTCGGTATTTTCATGAATCACGTCAATATTTTCAAAGCTTGCGGACTCTTTGTTGAAACGAAGCTGCACGACTCCCAAAGGACCGTTTCTGTGCTTGGCCACGTATATTTCGGTAAATCCTTCCTGCGCCGGATTGTCCAATTCTTGTTCGTAGCGCCAAGCGGGATGTATGAAAAGCACCACGTCCGCGTCTTGTTCTATTGAACCCGAATCGCGAAGGTCGGAAAGTTTGGGCACTTTGTTGTCCCGTTGTTCAACTCCTCTCGATAATTGCGAAATGGCCAGTATGGGGACGTTCAATTCTCTTGCGATTGTTTTTAATCCGCGGGATATTTCGGTTATTTGCTGAACCGGATTATCCGAAGTTTTCCGGGGCTGAATGAGCTGCAAATAATCCACGACTATGAGTCCCAGATTTTTTTCTTCTGCCTGAAGCCTTCTCGCCATTCTTCTGATCTCCAAAATGTTCGGAGAAGGAGTGTCATCAACGTAAATTCTGGTCGTTGAAAGGCGATCGAACGCCGCTTGTATCATTTCATAATCAAGAGCGTCCAATTGTTTTCCGGTGCGTATTTTCCAAAGAGACACTTTTGATTCCGCCGAAATAAACCTGTCCATTATTTGTTCCCGCGACATTTCAAGAGAGAAAATACCGACTCCCAATCCGATTCTTGTTCCGACGTGCCGTATGATATCAAGCGCGAACGAAGTCTTTCCGAAAGAAGGCCTTGCTCCGACTATTATCAAATCCGACTTTTGAAGCCCCGAAAGAATGTTGTCCAATTCCGTGAAACCGGTCGGCACGCCGCGAGTCACGTCTCCGTGAGTTATTCTTTCAAGTCTTTCGTAGGCGGCCGGCAATTCGTCTTTTACCGAAGCGAACGTTCTTATGACCGACTTGTTGGTTATGGAAAATACTTTTTGTTCAATGTTGTCTAAAAGCGTATCTATGTCCTCGGACTCCGCCATCGCGCTCTCGGTAATGGTGCCGGAAGCGCTTATTAGGTCCCTTAATATTTTTTTCTCCTTTACGATTCCGGCATAATGCGCCACGTGAGCGGCTGAAGGAACGGCGTTAACGAGGTCGGTCAGATAACCGATGCCTCCTGTTTGTTCCGCAAAGCCGGCTTTTTTTAATTCCGCCGAAAGGGACAAAAGATCGATCGGAGCCTTTTTTTCCCATAACCGGAGCATAACCTCATATATCATTCCGTTCTTCTTATCGTAAAAATCTCCCGGTTCAAGCGTATCGGCTATGGTTCCGATAGCGTCTTTGTCTATCATCACGGCTCCCAAAACCGACTGCTCGGCTTGGATGTCTTGAGGAGGTATTCTGATGTCGCTTCTTTCCATCATTTTTTTCTTATCTTATATGCGCCCGGCTCATCCGTTATCTCGTATCCTTTTTCTTCAATTTTCTTCCTAATTTTATCGGCCGCCAAATAATCGCCCTTTTTTCTCAATTTCTCCCTCTCGTCCGCTAATTTACTCAATTCTTCGGGCACTATTATTTCAAATATTTCCGGCGTCCCGGAAATTTTAAGTCCCAGCGCGCGATCGGCATATTTTATGAGCCACAACTTATCCTTCACCGATAGATCCTTGTCTTTAAGCGAATCCCACAGAACGGCAAGCGCCTTCGGCGTGTTCAAATCATCACTCAAGGCGCCAAACATTTTTTCCTCTGCCGTTTTTCCTTCTACGGAAATTTTCCCGGCATTTCCTTCTTTTTGCTCGCTTTGGAGAAGAGCGAAAATATGTCTCAAATTATTAAAAGCCGATGCCGCCGCACCGAGGGACTCCCAGGTGAAATTCATCTTGGAGCGATAATGCGTCTGAAGGCAAAGGTATCTGAAAGAGAGAGGATCGTAACCCTTTTCTTCAATATCCCGAAGCGTATAGAAGTTTCCGGCCGACTTGGCCATTTTTTCGCCGTTAACGAGCAAATGCTCCCCGTGCAGGAAAAATTTTGCAAAGAGCTTCCCCGTGGCCGCCTCCGATTGCGCGATTTCGTTTTCATGATGGGGAAAAATGTTGTCCACACCTCCCGTATGAATATCCAAAGTGTCTCCTAAATATTTCATCGCCATCGCGGAACACTCTATGTGCCATCCGGGTCTTCCTTCTCCCCAGGGTGAATCCCAATAAGGCTCGCCCGGTTTCTTCACTTTCCACAAAGCGAAATCCTTGATCTCGTTTTTTTCGTATTCATCGTTTGAAATCCGACCGGAAGATTCTAACTCTTTGAAATTCTGATGGGATAATTTTCCGTAATCTTTGAATTTGGAAATGCTGAAATAGACCGAACCGTCCTTTTCTTTGTAGGCGTATCCTTTGTTTAAAAGTTTTTCCACGAGAGAGATCATTTCTTTCACGTGATCCGTCGCTCTGGGAGTCCTTTCGGGCATTTCAATGTTTAGTTTCGTGATGTCTTCAAAAAAATGTTTTTCAAAAGGAAGAGTGATTTCTTTCGTCTTTTTCTGCGACTCAACCGAGAGTTTTATTATCTTGTCATCAATGTCCGTAATGTTCATTACTTGAAACGGACGATATCCGGAGATTTCCATCGTCCTTCGCAAAATATCCTCAAATATGTAAGTTCTTAAATTTCCGATATGGGCGAAATTATAAACCGTTGGTCCGCAGGTATAGAGCTTCACGGTACGCCCGTTCTGCGGCTTAAATTCCTCCTTTTTTTCCGAAAGAGTGTTATAGAGCGTTAAAGACGCCTTTGGCCTATTACCCTTGAAGAAGGAAATCATGAGCGAATTATAACATCGCCCGAATTGGGTAGCGACAAGCCCTTTTGCGGGATACAAAAACGCTTGACAATGCGGGTCTTTTATTTAGAATAACGCTGACTTATGCCAAAAAAAGAAGTTGAAAACGAATCTTCGGCTGCCGAGGTAAAGGAGACGGAAGAAGAAAAAATGAGGAAGGAAAGAGACGAATATCTTGACGGCTGGAAAAGGGCGAAAGCGGAACTCATAAATTACAAGAATGACGAATTGAAGCGGATGAACGAAGTTATTCGCTTTGCCGGAGAAGATATTATCCGCGACATGATTGGCATTATGGATAGTTTTGATTTGTGCCTTGCCGCTCTGGGAGATAAAGACATGGAAATGACAAAAGGCGTTTACATGATACGGGCTCAAATGGAGGATATGTTAAAAAGGCGCGGCCTTGAAAGAATTATCGTTTCCGTTGATCATCCCTTTGATCCCGCCATTCATGAAGCGATCTCCGTCACCGAATCGGATAAGCCATCGGGAACGGTCATTGAAGAAATTGAGAAAGGATACATGTGGAATGGAAAGCTTTTGCGCCCCGCGCGCGTGGTCGTCTCAAAATAAAATGTCAGTATAAAATCAATGCCAAAAATAATAGGAATAGATTTAGGAACAACCAATTCGGCCATGGCCTTTGTCGGCAGTGACGGCAAACCGGAAATAATTGAATCTTCCGAAGGAGCGAGAACCACTCCTTCAATAGCGGCCGTTAACAAAAATAACGAACGTCTCGTCGGTATTTTGGCGAAGCGCCAATCAATAACGAATCCCAAGAACACCATCTTTTCCGTCAAAAGGCTCATCGGCCGTAAATGGAGCGATGAAGAAGTGCAACGCGACAAACAATGGCTTCCGTATGAACTTAAAGAATCCGCGGAAGGCGGAGTGGAAATCAAACTCGGCGAAAAATGGATGACGCCGGAAGAAATTTCCGCGATGGTTTTGGGAAAACTCCGCGCCGATGCCGAAATGAGATTGGGTGAAAGAATAGAAGAAGCGGTTATTACTGTTCCGGCTTATTTTGACGACTCGCAACGTCAGGCGACCAAAAATGCGGGCGAAATAGCCGGATTCAAAGTTAAAAGAATAATTAATGAACCTACTGCCGCGGCTCTTGCCTACGGATTAAATCGCGGAAAGAACGAAAAATTGGTTGTTTACGACTTCGGCGGCGGCACTTTTGACGTATCCGTCCTTGAAGTCGGAGACGATACCGTTGAAGTCAAAGCGACCGGAGGAGACACGCACCTGGGAGGCGACGATTTTGATAAAAAACTAAACGAATACGTGGTTGCGAAGTACAAGGAAGAAGAAGGCATAGACATATCCAAAGACCCTTTGGCGCTTCAGAGATTGAAAGAAGCGGTGGAACGGGCGAAGCACGAACTTTCTTCCTCCATTGAAACCGAAATTAACTTGCCCTACATTACTTCCGATTCGTCTGGACCGAAGCATCTTTTGATAAAAATCACCCGGGCCAAACTTGAAGAACTCGTTTCGGAATACGTGGAACGCGCAGCTCGCCTTACCGAAGACACGGTTAAGGAAGCGGGTCTTTCCGTTTCTGATATTGACGAGGTAATCCTTGTCGGCGGCCAGACAAGAATGCCCGCCATCCAGACTTCGGTTAAAAATCTTTTCGGCAAAGAACCGAGCCGGGGAATAAATCCGGACGAAGTTGTGGCCGAAGGAGCCGCCATCCAGGGAGGCATCTTCCAGGGAGACGTCAAGGACATTCTTCTTTTGGACGTAACGCCTTTGACTTTAAGTATTGAAACTTTAGGAGGAATAGCTACGCCCATGATTCCGAAGAACACGACCGTTCCCACAACCAAAACACAGATATTCTCCACCGCTGCCGATAATCAGATGTCCGTTGAAATTCGCGTGATGCAGGGAGAACGTCCGATGGCGGAAGACAATAAAACCTTAGCGCGGTTCATTCTTGACGGAATTCCTCCGGCGAGAAGAGGAATGCCTCAAATAGAAGTTTCCTTTGACATAGATGCGAACGGCATCTTGAGCGTCAAAGCCGCCGATAAAGCCACCGGAAAAAGTCAGTCGGTAAGAGTCGAAGCTCAAACTTCGCTTTCAAAAGAAGAAATAGAACGCCTCAAAAACGAAGCGGCGGCGAATACGGAAAGCGATAAGAAAAAAAGAGAACTCATTGAAGCGAAAAACAGGGGAGAAGCGCTCGTTTATTCTTCCGAGAAAGCCCTAAAAGACGCGGAAGGTAAAATTGATCCTTCGATTAGATCGGAAATTGAAGAAAAAATATCCGATTTGCGTTCCACACTCGGTTCGGAAGATTTGGAAAAAATTGAATCCGCTTCTTCCGCGCTTTCTTCTTCGCTTCAAAAAATAGGAGAGTCTTTGTACAATAAAGGAGATGGCGGAAACAATTCCGACTCAGGAGAAAACGGAGAAAACAAAGAAGGCGGCCAGGCGTAACGAAGAAATATCCGAAACGGATTATTCTCCTATTAAAGTTTTCGCGGTTATCGCCGTTACCGCGGCTTTCGCTTTTTTGTTCGGTTACGCTTTGTTTGCCTGGTCTTTCTTCTCCGCTATCGTGACAGGAATCGTTTTTGCTTCGTTTATCACTCTCGTCCCCGTTCTTGTTAAAGCCAGAAAGTTTCTTTTTTTGGTTTCGTTGTTTTCTTCCGTACTTTTAGCGCTCCCTTTGTTCATTTTCGGCAGAATTCCGTTTATCCCCATAATTATTCTTGCGGCTGTCTCCGTCATTATTCTTACGGAAGGAATATGGCGCGGAAAAAGAGAACTGGATAATTCATTGCGAGTAAGTTTCACCAAATTTTCCGGCAAAGTGCTTGCGAGAGCCTTTACCATTATTGCTCTCGCGATAGCCGTAAGCTATGGATGGAATTTTAAAGCGGAAGATTTATTCTCGGAACGATTTGTGAGAGGGATGATTTCCGTTTCCTCGCCCGTGATTGGTTATTACGCTCCGGGATTTACTCTAAATATGAGTTTTCGCGATTTTCTGACGATCTCGGCGAGGCAATCCCTTGCAAGACCGGACGCCGTGGAATTTGCCCTGATGCCGGAAGGCCAGAAAGAGAGACTAATTGATCAAAAAATTGCGGATTATGAAACAATGCTTCGAGACGACATCGGATTAAACATTGATCTTGACGCTTCCTTTGAGGAAAATTTTAGAAACGCGGCCACTGACAAGTTCCAGGACGTCATTGAAACGATTCCCTCAAATTATCTGGCTCTCATTGCAACGATAATTATTTTTACCGCCGTTCGCGGAGCGTTCTGGCTCTTGGGATGGCTTGTCGCGTTACTATCGTTTCTAATTTATCAGCTGATCCTTGCGATAAAATTTGCGGAGGTTTATTTTGAACCGAAAAGCAAAGAAGTGGTTTTACTGAGATAAAACCGTAAATTCGAATGAAAAAAGATTATTACGATATTCTTGGCGTCCAAAAAAACGCTACAGAGGAGGAAATAAAAAAGGCTTACCGTAAGCTTGCCCACGAATACCACCCGGATAAAACGGGTGGAAATGCCGACAAATTTAAAGAAATAAGCGAGGCATATCAAGTTCTGTCCGACAAAGGAAAAAGGGAAAATTACGACCGATTTGGCTCCGCCGACTTTTCGGGAAATCCCTTTTCGAGAGCCGCCGGGATGAACGGAATGAATTTTGATTTCAGCAACTTTGACGCGGGGGATATGGCGAGTATTTTTGAGGGAATATTCGGGGGCATTGGTATGGGCAATTTTACGCGCCCGGTGCGAAAGAGAGGATCGGATGCGGAAGTGATTTTAAACATTACTCTTGAAGAAGCCGTAAAAGGGATAAAAGTGCCCATTTCGTTTAAAACGTTTGTAAGTTGTTCTAAATGTAACGGGAAAGGATATAATCCAGAGAAAGGATTTTCAAAATGCCGGACTTGCGGCGGGAGCGGAAGTATAAGGGAAATGAAAAGAACGATCCTTGGCGCCTTTTCCCGAGTGTCCGTATGCGGAGAATGCGACGGTATCGGCGAAATTCCCATCGATCCCTGTAAAAATTGCGGCGGTAAAGGACGGGTAAAGGGAGATCGCGAAACGGACGTATTGATCCATCCCGGAGTGGCGGACGGACAAATAATCAAAATCAAAGGACTGGGAGAAGCGGGTGAAAAAGGAGCCGACACCGGCGACTTATACGCGCGAGTGCGCGTACTTCCTCACAAAGCGTTTAGAAGAGAAGGGGATGATCTTATCACTTTCAAAGAAGTTAAGTTTTCCGACATTTTGCTCGGGAAGAAAATAACGGTTAAGACCATTCTTGGGAAAGACGTGGAGATAACGATTTCTCCGGGGGAAAGTCTCCGCAAAGAAATAAGAGTGAGGGGTGAAGGCGCTGCCAAAGGAGGCGACTTAGTCGTATTCCTTGATTTTAAAGCGCCGAAAAAAATAAACCCCAAAACGAAAAAAACGCTTGAAGATTTAGAGGACGAGTGGTAGGATTTTTTTGCGCCTCCGCCCATAACTCAATGGTAGAGTAGCTGCCTTTTAAGCAGAAAGTTGGAGGTTCGAGTCCTCCTGGGCGGACCAATCCTCCGCGAAGCGAAGGATTCCGCCCATCCGGACTCGAACGTTCAAGAGGGTCGGGAGAACCGCTGGACGGACTACAATTACCAAGTAATTTTATATGAAACACAAACTAATTTTTATCTCTGCGCTCGTTCTGCTCGCGGTCGCTTCTTCTCTTTTTGTTTTGCCCGAACCGGGAACTGTCGTCTCCGGGGTCAAAGTTCCCGATGTTTTCTTAAACAGATTTTTGCCTTGGAGACTCGGTCTTGATCTTGTCGGAGGAACGGCGCTCACCTATGACATTGACCTTACGGGCGTTGACAGAGCCGACTTCACGGCTGTTACTAACGGACTAAAAGACGTTATTGAAAAAAGAATTGACCTTTACGGCGTTTCGGAACCGAGAGTTCGCGTCATTGAGAAGGGAGACTCGAGACAGCTTCTTGTTGAACTCGCGGGCATCAGTGAAATATCTGATGCTGTCAAAGAGATAGGGGAAACCCCTTTTCTTGATTTCAGGGAAAATTGCGTAATTACGGAAGATTCGATTGTTTGCGACCCGACCGAACTCTCCGGCAGGCACATCAAACGCGCTTCCGTTGCCACCAGTTCTCAAGGAGTATCTCAACCGGTTGTAAGTTTGGAATTTAACGATGAAGGCGCGAAACTGTTTGAAGAAATTACGGCGCGTAACATAGGCAAACAAGTAGCCATTTTTCTTGACGGTGCCCCCATAAGCGCGCCGGTCGTCCAAGAGAAAATAATCGGCGGCAAAGCGCAAATATCCGGCGAAGGAATAACTCTTGATTCGGCGCAGAAACTCGTTGAAAGGTTCAATGCCGGCGCCCTTTCTGCGCCGATTAAACTCGGCAACCAGCGCACGGTAAACGCGACCGCGGCCGAAGACTCGTTGGGACGTATTCTTGTCGCCGGCGTGATAAGCATTCTTTTGATTATCGCTTTTATCATTGCCATTTACCGCAAACGCGGCATTGTCGCCGGCCTTTCCCTTATCCTTTACGTTATTTTTTCTCTTGCCATTTTCAAACTCACCCCTGGATTCACGATGAGTTTGTCGGGCATCACCGGTTTTATTCTCTCTATCGGAGCGGCGCTTGACGCCAATATCCTTATCTTTGAACGGGCTAAAGAAGAACTTCGCCGCGGAACGCAAAACACGCAGGCGATAGAATCGGGATTCCGTCTTGCCTGGTCTTCCATCAGAGATTCAAACGTCGGCACCGTTTTAACCGCTCTTATCCTTTACTTCTTTACCTCAAGCTTCGTTAAAGGATTTGCCTTAACCCTCCTTGTCGGTATCTTGATAAACATCGCGATGACCTATGTTGTCACGAGAAATTTGCTGCGGGTATTCCCGGGAAAACAAAACAATAAACAAGCATAAAAAAATGAAACTAAACATAATCGGAAACAGAAAATGGTTTATTGGTTTTTCCGCGCTCCTCATCACTTTGTCGATTGCCTCCATTGCAATTTTTGGATTTACGCCGGGCATTGATTTCAAGAGCGGCACCATGTGGCAGGTAAGCATCCCAGGAACCGATGAACGCGCCGTTCGCGAATTTGCGGAAACGAAACTCGGCATTGAAGAACCGGTTGTTTCTTATGACGCCTCTACGGAATCGTATTCGCTCATATTCAAGGAAATTTCGGAAGAAGAGCACGCGGCTTTTAAGAATTCTCTTTTATCCGAATATCCCGAAGCGCGAGAACTTGATTTCGGGACCACTTCACCTTCCGTTTCTTCCGAATTGAGGAACAAAGCGATATGGATTATCGCCCTCGTGGTTTTGGTTATAGCTCTCTACGTCACTTTTACTTTCAGAAAAGTGTCCTGGCCGGTTAAATCGTACAAATACGGGCTTGTAACCTTAGCTTCGCTTGTTCACGACGTTCTAGTGCCGGCGGGATTTTTTGCCGCGCTCGGCCACTTTAAAGGCATTCCTATAGACACCTATTTCATTGTCGCTCTCTTAACGATTGCCGGTTTTTCCGTTCAGGACACGATTGTCATCTTTGACCGCATAAGAGAAAAACTTATCGGACAGAAAGGAAAAGCCGATTTTGACGAAACGGCAAACAGAAGCATAAACGAAGTCTTTACGAGATCCCTGATTACCGCGACGGGCGCGATGATCGCCCTTCTCATCGTGTCCATTTTCGGCCCGGTTTCCATGAGATATTTTGCCCTTACCATCCTTATCGGAATGTTTTTCGGCACCTATTCGTCCATTTTCTTCGCAAGCCCGCTTTTAACCCTTTGGCATGATCTTCAAGCCAAACGGGCTGCTCGTAAAACGGCAAAATAAAGGACTTTCATTTGACATCAAATTTAAAAAGTTGTACTATCAGAACCATGAATCTTTCTGGTTTGGATATGCAAAACTTCATCAAAAAGCTGCTTGAAGACGCCGATTTGGACGCGCGAAGTTCAAATATCTTAAACAAGCGTTTTGGCCTTGAATCCAAAAAGACTTTTACCCTCCAGGCTCTTGGCGCCAAATACGGCATCACGCGAGAACGCGTTCGCCAGTTAGAATCTCAGGCCGTAAATGAGCTCAAAAAGAGCATTGGTAATTTTGAGGAAGTAGCGGCGCTCAAGGAATTCGCCGAACGTCATCTTTTTGCCACCGGAGGACTCAGAAAAGACGATATGTTTATGGAAGAACTTCATTCCATTGCGAAATCCGCGGAAGAAAGAGATGTTTTCGGCAATAAAGCGCGATTCGTATTTCGGGTCACGGAATTTCCTTACTTTTCCGAAGAGAACAACGTTTTTCACAGCTATTGGTATGTAAACGACGAAGCGAAGAAGAAAATGGAGACGATTCACGAAGAAATCACGCGAAATCTCACGGCTGTCGAACAATTTGATGAATTGCTCCGTTCCATATCCATTCCTAAAAACGTCCAAGAAAGCGTTATTCTCGGATTTCTAGAGGTTTCCAAGCGTCTGGGAGTCGGTCCCTACGGCGACATCGGTCTTTCCGAATGGGAAGAAATAAATCCGAAAACCGTCCGCGCCAAAGCTTTCGTTCTCTTGAAGAGAGAAGGAAAACCGATGCACTTCACGGAAATCGCGAGAATGATAAAGAGTCACGCGCCCACGGTTCACAACGAGCTTATTAAAGATCCCCGATTCATCCTTATGGGTCGCGGAACTTACGGACTTAAGCTAAAATAAAACCTATGGAGTTCCTCTCCGGATTAGAGGAGTACTTTGGCGACATTGTCTTGGGAGCGCTGACGCTTATCGCCATCTTTTTGGTTTTGAGATTTATCATAATTTTTCTCAAAAATTGGTGGCTTGACGAATCGCAGGATAAATTTGCCTCGGGCATAGAATACATCCTTTTGGAGATCAAATTCCCGAAAGACAACGAGACTTTCCCGAAGGCCATGGAACAAATATTCGCGAGCTTTTATCAGATATACAGTTTCGGTATCAAGCCGGAAAAAAAATGGCTTGAAGGCCAGTTTGAAGAAACGATTTCCGCCGAAATGATTTCTTCAAGAGAAGGCATCAGGTTTTTCTTGAGAACGAACAAAAAGAATCGCGCCCTCGTGGAATCGGCCATATTCGCCGAATATCCGGGAGCGGAAATATTTGAAGCGGATAAAGATTACATAAAAGAATTTCCGCCCGATCTTCCGAATGAGGAGTATGACATTATGGGAGCCGATATGATCTTGGGCAAAGACAGCGCTTATCCCATGAAAACCTATCCTTACTTCTTCGGCGAAAGAAAATATGAAGAACAGGAAGTTGATCCGATTGCCATTTTAGCCGAAGTAATGTCCAGTCTGAAATCGGACGAGCGGATGTGGATACAAACTCTTGTTCGTCCGGCCGGCGACAAATTGAAAGAAGCGGCTAAAAAAGTCATCGCTGAAAAGTCCGGAAAGAAAGAAGAAAAGAAAGGCGTAGTTGGCGGACTTTTGGAATTTACTAGAGAGGCCGTTTTGGCGCCCGTAAAACTTCCCGAGTGGAGTGACAAACCCGAAGAAAAACCCAAAAGCGTTTCCGCTCAAGACGCCGAAATAATCAGAGCGGTAGACGCTAAAGCGTCCAAACTGGCTTTTGAAACTATTACGAGGATAATTTACATAGACAAGAAAGATAGTTTCAGCGGCAGCAATTTCAAGGCTGCAATGAGCGCTTTCCAGCAGTTCAATACGCAGAACCTAAACGGCATGCGTCCGGCCGCTCTCACTATGACCATTCCTCCGCGATTTTTCGTTCCTCGCAAAAAAGAAATAATCTTAAGAAAGAAAAAAGAAATATATAAAAGCTACATTGAAAGAAGTCTTTCTCTTTTGACGAACGTGCAGTCAATGTTTAAGAAAGCGCTTGAACCTTCGCTCATGAACGTGGAAGAACTCGCGACCATTTTCCACCCGCCTATCGGACGCGTTGCGGCTCCGGGTCTAGGTCAGCTTGAATCAAAGAAAGGCGCCCCTCCGGCGAATTTGCCTATTGGATAATTTAAAGCCCTATGGAAGAAGTTAATTTTTTTGGAAAAACCAGTTTCAGGAATCGGGAAGAACGCTTTGGCATTAAGGTGGACGATCGCCGCAGGCACATGTACCTGATCGGAAAAACAGGTATGGGTAAAACCACCATGATGGAAAATATGGTGGCCGAAGACATCCGAAACGGCAAAGGAGTCGGTCTTATTGATCCGCACGGTCAATTTGCGGAAAAAATGCTTGATTTCGTTCCTCCGGAACGCATTGACGACGTTATCTATTTCAATCCGGCGGATATTGATCACCCGATCGGTTTCAATCCGCTTGAAGGCGTAGAAGGAAGCTTCAGACATCTCATCGCTTCCGGCATGATGGGCGTTTTCAAAAAAATATGGGTTGACGCCTGGTCGGCGAGAATGGAATACATCTTGAACAATACTTTGCTCGCCCTTTTGGAATTTCCGAACTCTACGCTCTTAGACGTGATGAAAATGCTCACGGATAAGCGTTTCAGGGAAAAAATCACCGCTATCTTGGAAGATCCGGTGGTCAAAAACTTTTGGCTTAACGAATTCGGCAAATATACGGACAGATATGCTTCAGAAGCGGTTGCCGCCATTCAAAACAAAGTAGGTCAGTTTATCGCGAATCCTTTAATCAGGAATATCATCGGTCAGCCGAAATCGTCCGTGAATATGAGAAGCGTGATGGATGACGGAAAAATTTTGATTGCCAATCTTTCTCACGGAAAAATCGGAGAAGACAATTCCGCTCTTTTGGGAGCCATGCTGATCACGAAACTTCAGCAAGCGGCCATGAGCCGAATAGACACTTCCGAATTTGAAAGAAAGGATTTTTTCCTCTATATAGACGAATTTCAAAATTTTTCCACCGATTCTTTTGCGGTCATTCTCTCCGAAGCTCGCAAATACAGGTTAAGTCTCATTCTTGCCCATCAATACATTGAACAGCTCTCGGAAACGGTGCGTCCAGCCATCTTCGGAAACGTCGGTACGCTCATCGCCTTCAGGGTCGGCGCCGAAGACGCTGAATTTTTGGAAAAAGAATTCTCTCCCGAATTTATGGCAACTGATCTTGTAAACACGGGTAAACATCATTTTTACATCAAACTTATGATAGACGGCATCGCCTCAAGACCCTTCTCGGCGCGTAATCTTGATTTCCTTTCTCACAGAGAAGGGGAGAATTCGGTGAAAGATATGATAATTGAGACCAGTCGGAATAAATACGGTATGCCGAGAGCGCAGATAGAAAAAAAGATAATGGAACGTTGGGAAGACAATAATGAAAAGACCGAGGAAAGAATCGCGCGTAGAACCGAACTCCCGCTTGAAAAAATCCTTCGGCCCGTAAAACCGAAAAGAGAGGTGGTAATGGACGATCTTCGCGCCGCTCTTGACAAAGCAATGCATTCGGACGAATCTTCATCCGATATCAAGGCGGAAAAGAACGAAATAAACGACGAATAGACATGATTTCCTATACGGAACTGAAGAAAGGAGTAATCATTCTCCTCAATAACGAGCCTTATGAAGTCGTTGATACGAGCTTCGTGAGAATGCAGCAAAGAAAAGCGGTGGTGCAGAGCAAACTCAAGAGTTTAAGAACCGGAAAAGTGGTAGACCGCTCTTGGCAAGCTTCGGAGAACATTGAAGAAGCCGATTTTGAAAAAAAAGAATTGAAATTCCTTTACTCGCATCGCGGCGAATATTGGTTTCAGGCACCCGCGGACCCGAAAACAAGAATTATGGTAGAGGAAGACGTTATAGGAGATGCCTCCAAATTCTTGACAGCGAACACGCTCGTTACGGCCTACGTGCTTCAAGGAAAAGTCATTAAAATAATCTTGCCCGTAAAGATGGAGTTTGAGGTAACGGATGCCCCGCCGGCGGTTAAGGGCAATACCGCTCAAGGAGGAGATAAAGTTGTCGTAATTGAAACCGGAGCGAAAATTACAGCGCCTCTCTTCATCAATCAAGGAGACGTTATAAGAGTGAATACCGAAACGGGTTTGTATGTTGAGCGCGTCGAAAAAAGTAAATAAAAGGGCTGGCCTCGGCGAGCCGACCTGTCTCGCGCCAAAGCGGAAGGCGAAACGGGTGTTTGTGGGATTGTCTGGTGGCGTGGATTCGTCCGTTGCCGCTTTTTTACTGAAAGAAAAAGGTTATGACGTCACGGGCGTTTATATCCGAGGCTATAATGTTGACGGCTGCGCCGAAGAAGACGCCCTTATGGCGCGCAGAGCCGCCGAACAATTGAATATTCCCTTTTACGTTTGGGATATGGAACGCGAATACAAAAGCGAAGTCGTTGATTATATGATTTCCGCGTATAAACGAGGGATCACGCCGAATCCGGACGTGATGTGCAATAAAGAGATTAAATTCGGCCTTTTTTTTAAACGCAGTATGAAACTTGGCGCCGATTTTATCGCGACCGGCCATTACGCTCGTCTTGATGAAAAAACGCATGCGATTTATGAAGCGAAAGACAAGACGAAAGACCAAAGCTATTTTCTTTGGACCTTGAATGAAGAAACTCTGAAAAAAACGTTATTTCCTTTGGGGAATTTACTCAAATCGGATGTGAGAAAAATAGCGAAACGCGCGAACCTTCCGAACGCGAACCGGAAAGATTCGCAGGGAATCTGCTTTTTGGGACGTCTTAAAATGCCGGAATTTTTATCCCGATTCATTGAAGAAAATCCGGGGCCGATAATAACTCCGGAAGGAAAAAAGATAGGGAATCACAAAGGCCTTTATTTTTACACCCTCGGCCAAAGACACTTGGGAATTGAGGGCATGGGCGGCAACGAAATTTTCTATGTCGCGGGAAAAGACATGGGTACGAACTCGCTCATCGTTGCTCCCAAAAATCATCCTCTTCTTTTTGCAAAGACGGTTACGCTTGAAAGCGTAAGTCTCATTTCAGAATCAGTTAAAGATAACTCTGAAATATTTGTCCGCGTAAGATATCGAACTTTTCCGGCAAAAGCGAAGATCAATATGCTTAAAGGAGGGAAGGGAACTATCGTTTTTGAGAAACCGGTTCCGTTTGTAGCGCCCGGACAATCCGCCGTTTTTTATTCATCCGAATGTGAAATGCTCGGCGGGGGAGTAATCGTTTCTTAATTTGATATAATTACGGAATAAGTGAAGCACATCGTATTGGTTTTAGCGCATGAAGATTATAGGGACGAGGAATACGAAAGAACGCTCTCCGAGCTTATTGCCTCGGGTGTTGTTGTCAAAGTCGCGAGTACCGATCTTACGGAAGCGAAAGGCGTCAAAGGAGGAACCACGCCGATTGATTTGCTTCTGAGCGACATCAACCCCGATGATTACGACGGGATTGCTTTTATCGGCGGCCCGGGATCAAAAGAATATGTCGGAGACGTTGCTGTTTCCGATCTTGCCCGCAAATTTGCCTCATCGGGGAAACCGATCGGGGCGATTTGCTACGCGCCGGCGATTCTTGCGAAAGCCGGACTGCTTAAAGGCAAACGCGCAACCGGATGGAAAACGGAAGATAACAACGAAGTTCCCGAATTGATAGTGAAAAAGGGAGGAATCTATTCCGGCGAGTCTGTCGTTACCGATGGAAATATAATAACGGCCTTTAATCATCTTTCGGCGGAAGAATTCGGAAAAACTATTGCCCAAATGCTCTAGCGCTATTTTTTTTAAAATGGCGAAGGGGAATGTTTTCGTTTGGTCGGCAATTTGCTTCTGCACGGGTACGATAATCGCATCCGTCATAGATCATCCGGGCGCCGTTTTTGCCGGACTGCTTATCTTATCTCTTTTTTTTGCGATATTCATGAGAGCCAGCCGGATTGTTGCTCTCTTTCTTTTTGCCTGCGCCCTTGGCTGCCTTTATCCTTTCCTTTATAAATCGTTTTCTTCGAGTTTTATTCCGCCAGACAGCGGAAATTTTCACATAGAAGGAAAAATTATTTCTTATCCTTCGGATTACGGCGGATTAGTGAAGTTTAATCTTAAATTGGCGGACGGTAAAAAACTGAACCTTACGGCGGAAAGTTATGAGGACTTAAAATACGGGAATATATTGGCGCTGGATTGCAAAAAGGACCTACTGGCTTCAGGGAAACCCAGCGTTTTTTGTAAAAACACGGAAATAATCGGTGACGAATGCAAAGGATTTATGTGCTCTCTTTTTTCCATCCGCAAGCGTATGTCGGAAAATTTTAAAAGAATTTTATCTCCTAATTCTTCAGCCCTCGCGGATGGAATCATCTTTGGCGACAAATCGGGATTTACACCGGAGTTCAAGGATGATCTAAGTGCTACGGGTACCACGCATATCGTTGCTTTGTCGGGTTTTAATATTACAATAGTGGCTTCTTTCTTTGCGATTATATTTTTCTTATTGCCCGTTAAGTGGCGTCCTTTCGCCGCCACTCTCGGCATAATCATTTTTGTTTTACTGGTCGGTCCTTCGGCCTCCGTCGTTCGTGCCGCCATTATGGGATTGATCGCCATGCTTACCAAAAATATGGGGAGACTCGTGAGCGTCAAAGGGCCGATGGCTCTGGCCGCTCTTTTAATGGTCGTCTCCGATCCTTTTATCATTATGGAAGACGCCGGATTTATTCTTTCTTTTGCCGCTTTTTTCGGCATTGTTTTCATCGCTCCGCGTCTCAAAAAGTTATTTTTCAGAGAAAGGGAAATCGGTTTCATGGGATCGGTTATCACGGAATGTTTTTCCGCCGAATTGGCCGTTTCGCCGGTAATACCGATTTTATTCGGTCGCTTTAATTGGTTATCGTTTATTCCGAACGCTATGATTATATGGTCGGTGCCGTTAGCCATGTTTTTCTCTTTTGTTTCCGGCATTCTTTCTTTTATATCCAATTATCTGGCTTTTCCCTTTTCAATTTTGGCGGAATCATTGCTTTCTTATGAAATCGGGATTATTAATTTTTTTGCTCGTTATCTCTAATATTTTCGTTTTTCGCGAAGCGGTTAAAAATCAGAACGAAATTTCCGTTTCTTTTCTTGACGTGGGACAAGGAGACAGCAGTCTTATCCGTTCGGAAGGGATTGATTTGTTAATTGATACCGGTCCCAGAAAAAACGTTTTGTACGAGCTCACTCACGTTATTCCCAAAACGGATCGTTACATTGATCTTATCGTGATTTCTCATCCTCATGCCGACCATTTCGGCGGACTGGAATACGTTTTATCGGATTACGACGTCGGCGCCATTATTACTAGCGGCTCGGAAACGGAAAAAGAATTCAACGCCGTTTTGAACAAAGCCAGGGATAAAAATATCCCCGTTATTAATTTCTTTGCCGGCAGTTCGGTAAAAACCAAGTTACTTGAACTGGAGATAGTTTATCCTCCGAAAGGTACGCCGGAAGAGAAACTCAAAGATAACGATGGATCCCTCGTGATTTTTGCGAGTATCGGCGAACTGAATGGCTTGTTCCCGGGCGATATAACTCGCAAATCGGAAGCGGTCATTTCCGCCATTAATTTTCCCGAAACCGATTTTTTGAAAGTTCCTCATCACGGATCGGCCACTTCTTCATCCGACGGATTTCTCTCCGCCATCAATCCTCTTGTCGCCGTGATAAGCGTGGGTCAAAACAGTTATGGTTTGCCCAAAGAAGAGACCATTAAAAAATTTACCGATAGGGGAATACCCGTCTTTAGAACCGATGATACCGGCGGCGTAAAAATAGAGAAGAATCGAGGTAAATTACGCGTTAAATCCATTGATTAGAGCCCTTTCTCGGCTTATACTGAAAAAAATGCGCAATTTAACCTCGGAATTGAACGAACTTATCGGGCATGAAGTGATTCTTGAAGGTTCGGTTAACGCCCGTAGAGACCACGGAAAACTGATATTCATTGATCTTCGGGACCGGACGGGTAAGGTTCAAATGGTGGCCCTCCCCGAAAAAAAAGCCGTTCACGAATTGGCTTCTGCCCTTCGTCCGGAATGGGTGATTAGGGTTAAAGGACTCGTTAACGCGCGTCCGGAAAAGATGGTAAACGAGACGGAACCGAACGGCGCCTTGGAAATTGAAATAAAAGAACTTGAAGTGCTCTCCGAAGCCAAAGAAATTCCTTTTGAATCTGACGCGGAGCTGAATCTTGATACCTATCTTGATTATTTACCTCTTACTTTAAGAAGAACAAAGTCGCAGGCCACATTTAAGGTACAAGCGGTCGTGGCGGAAGCTTTCAGGGAATTCTTTAGGAACGAAAATTTCACCGAAATCCAAGTACCGAAACTTATCGGCGACGACGCTGAAGGAGGAGCAAATACGTTTGAAGTCGGATATTTCGGTCATACGGCTCATCTTGCGCAGAGCCCTCAACTTTACAAGCAGATAATGGTTGGCGTGTTTGAGCGGGTATTTACGGTGGGAAACGTTTATCGCGCGGAAAAACACAGCACTTCCCGTCACTTGAACGAATACACTTCCTTGGACATTGAAATGGGATTCATAAAAGACCATACGGACGTGATGGCCATAGAAAACGCCTTTTTGAAATACCTTGAAGGCGAACTCAAGGAAAAATGTGTCGCCGAATTCAAATTATTAAATGCCGAAATTCCAGCCGTTCCCGATGAAATTCCCAAAATGACTTTGCGGGAAGCCCAAAAACTCATTAGTGATGAAACCGGAAACGATTGCACCGAAGAACCGGACCTGGAGCCGGAACACGAACGCTGGCTTTGCGCTTACTCAAAAGAAAAATTTAATTCCGATTTTATTTTCATTACCCATTTTCCGACGGAAAAACGCCCTTTTTACACTTATCGCGATGAAAGTGATCCGGCCTACACCAAGGGATTTGATCTTTTATTCCGCGGAATAGAAATAACGACGGGAGCCGAGCGTATTCACGACTACGATGCCCTTGTCGCCTCCATGAAGGAAAAAGGACTAAATCCGGAAAACTTTTCTTTTTATCTTCAGGCTTTCAAATACGGTCTTCCTCCGCACGGCGGTTTTGGCATGGGGCTGGAACGTCTCACGCAGAAACTGTTGGAACTTGGCAACGTGAAAGAAGCGACCCTTTTCCCGAGAGACATAAACCGCATAGATCACTTGCTTAATACTGACCAAAAGTAGTAAAAAGAGAAAACAAAAATATGGCAGAAATATCGGATAGGATGAAAAACGAAAGATCTCTTGTCGTTGTAAAACCGGACGGCGTAGAAAGAGGGCTTATCGGCGAAATAATAAAGCGTTACGAACGAACGGGATTGAAACTCGTTGGGCTTAAGATGCTCATCCCCACGCCCGAATTCGCGGAGAAGCACTACTTGATTGATCCCGAATGGAGAATGAAAACCGGGGTTAAAACGATTAATGCCTATAAAGCGCAAGGAAAAACTCCTCCTTCGGAAGACCCTTTGAAGGTTACCGAAATCGTTTTGGGATATTTAAAGAAATATCTTTCTTCCGGCCCGGTTGTCGCCATGGTTTGGCAAGGAATGCACGCGACAGGCATTATTAGAAAGATCACGGGCGCCACGGAACCTTTTACCTCGGATGTGGGCACTATAAGAGGGGACTTTACCATTGATTCCTATGAGCTTGCAGACATTGACAAGCGAGCCGTAAGGAATTTACTGCACGCTTCGAGCACACCGGAAGAAGCGGAGAAGGAAATAGCCTTATGGTTTAAGCCTGAAGAACTTCAAGATTACCGCCTCGTTAACGAAGCGATACTCTACGACGTAAATCTTGACGGAATACTGGAATAACTCATTCCTTATTTTTTCGCTTGTGGATAATTTTCCCTCATGCTCGTTTTCGCCTATTTTACTTGGATTGCGAGCGAATCCTCTGGCGATATAATTAAGTTGTCTCGCTCGCTCATTAGATTCCGGATCATGTGATTTTTAAAAGGAGAACCGAATCATTGTAGTCCGTGGACTGCGATTGAGGCTCACCAATCTGGCGCAAGCCGGGGAAATCTATACGAAGGCGAGACAATCAAAAACCGCTCCAAAAAGGAGCGGTTTTTGTTGGATTAAAAAGTACTTTGATGTATATTGGCTTTTGACGGGCTGTAGTATAACGGCAGTATACACCCTTGGGGTGGGTGCGACCCGGGTTCAATTCCCGGCAGCCCGACAAAAATTTTTGAATTGACAAAAAGCCGATTTTATCGTTAATCTGGAGCATCTTTAAAAATATTTTTAGGGTGAAATAGGGGGAATTGTTATGAAGAAGTCTGTTGTTTCCATTGTTCTGGCGCTTGTGCTGATACTCGCGCTTTTTCAAGCCGTTGCTCTGGCCGACGACTCGTACAACTGGGAAGAACCGCATCACGCGGACGTGATGATCATCGCTTGTCACAGTGATGACGACCAACTTTATTTGGGAGCTGTCATTCCGATTTATCTCGCGCAAGGCAAATCGGTTGTAGTCGTCTTTATGACTCCTTGCTCAACAAGTCGGAAAAAAGAAGCCGAAGCCGCTCTTTGGGCGGTAGGCGTGAGACAAAAACCCGTATTCGGACCTTTTGCCGATCATTGGTTTGAAAAATTGGCAGACGCGAAGAAATCGTGGCCTAAGGAAAAAGTGGAGGCCTATCTTGTGGAACAGGTTCGTATTTACACGTCATCGATCATCGTCTCGCAAGATGTAAAGGGCGAGTACGGCCACAAAGCTCACATCTGGATGGTTGAAGAGGTTCAGAAAATATTTAATCTCGCTGGCGACCCAAAAGCTTATCCGGAATCGGCTGAGAAATACGGCGTGTGGAATCCGCTCAAGTTATACTTGCATCTCTTTAAAGAGAATAAGATAACTCTGGACGTTAAAACTCCGCTCGCCATGTATGACGGAAAAACGGCCTTTGAGGTAGCGAAGATGGGCTATAGCTATCATCGGTCCCAGGTGAAAATCAACCATCATCGCGTAGGCGAAAAACCCATTGACCAATTCGGGCTCGCGCAGTCAAAAGTCGGCTTCTCTACGCTCACGGGCGACATGTTTGAGTCGGTAGATCTCTATAACTTGCTCGTCAATAATCCTAAATCGCAAGCGGTTGCCAAAACGAGCGAGTTCAAGCGGTATACGGAGCAGTACGGTTTCTCGTATCTCTATTATCTTTTGCGTTTTATAAACGAGCGTAGTATAGAGACCCTGGATTTCAAGGACTACATAGAAGCTTGCGGAATGCCGTTCAAATGGTTTCCGAACGATATTCCCCAGTATTACTAACAAAAATCCCGAGCACTTTGCTCGGGATTTTATTATTTTGAAACGCCCGCTTTGTTTGCCTGCTTTAAGCACTTAGCGCACGCTAACACCCGCCTTCCGAGAAGTCTTGTCGGTTGAAGATTGGGTTGTTTCTTCTGCTTTTGGGTAGGGTTGTAATTGCCCCTTAGTTTTATCCTTTGGCGGCGCATAATTCCACCCTTCCCGCAGATTTCGCACTGTCTCATGTAGGAGTGTATACTATTAAATTGCGCAAGCGATGTAAAGCGCACCCTAAACTTTTGACGGATATCGCCTCAAAAATATTTATTTACGTCGTGATAGTTTTTTCGGCCGTGATCCACGAATACTCGCACGGCTTTGTTGCAAACGAGCTTGGCGATCCGACGGCAAAAAAACTCGGCCGATTGACCTTGAATCCGTTGGCTCATATTGATCTCATCGGAACGGTCATCGTTCCACTTACGCTTCTTTTCTTGTCGGGCTCTTTCATTGGCTGGGCTAAACCGGTTCCTTACGATCCGAGGAATCTCCGTGATCGGAAAGGGGAGTTCAAAATCGCGTTAAGCGGCCCGGTTGCTAATTTGGGAATTGCGGGAATCACGAGCCTTCTCTTTTTTGTCATAAGACTCATTTTTCCCGTCGTTTCGGGAAATCAAACGTTCGTCTCTCTCACCGCTTTTATAATTTACGTGAATATTTTTCTCGCCCTCTTCAATCTCATCCCCGTTCCTCCTCTTGATGGATCAAAAATCATCGGTTCTTTCATCCCTCAAAGAATCCGCGACAAACTCTCATCAATCGGTCCTTTGGGATTGATCATCGCTTTGTTCTTGGGAGTGCTGATTATTCCCTACGTTGCAAGATTCATTTTCGCACTTTTCACCGCATTCGGATACGTATTTGGATGATTCCCATCTCCTCCCCACGGCAGAATTAATTTTTTAAGAAACAACTAGAGAACTATTCCTTCTCATAGAGTAAGAAGAGCGAAGCCGGGAGGGAGCGCGTCCGACTCACAGGGGCGGACGACGCGTCTCTGGAAAAAGATAGTTAGGATGGTTGGAATAATTGACATTAATTCTGCTTAATTGCTATATTTACTGCCGTGCCAACGATGAATCAGCTCTTGAAAAAAGGGCGCAAAACTTCATCTAAGAAATCCAAATCACCGGCCATGGGCCGTTATTTTAACGTTCTTAAGAACAAACCCGTAGAATCCGTTTCACCGCAGAAGAGAGGGGCTTGTCTTAAGGTTTTTACGACTACTCCGAAGAAACCGAATTCGGCCTTGAGAAAAGTGGCGAGAGTCAGGCTTACGAACGGCATGGAAGTTACCGCCTATATCCCAGGCGAACAGCACAATCTTCAGGAACACTCGGTCGTTTTGATAAGAGGGGGCAGGGTTAAGGATTTGCCGGGCGTCCGTTATCACGTCGTTCGCGGCACTTTGGATACTGCGGGCGTTACGGGACGCAAACAGCAAAGAAGCAAGTACGGCGCCAAGAAAGAAAAGGCAGGAAAGTAAAAATGAGACGCAAAAAAAATTACAAAAGAGAACATGCTCCCGATATCGCTTACGATTCTGTGGCGGTTTCGAGGTTCATCAATTATTTGATGTATGACGGCAAAAAATCCGTAGCGCAAAAAGATCTTTATGGCGCTTTTGCGGTAATTGAAAAAACCGGCAAAAAACCGCTTGAGATATTTGAGTCCGCTTTGGAAAACGTAAAGCCCGCCTTGGAAGTCGTCTCAAGAAGAGTCGGTGGAGCGAATTACCAAGTCCCCCGGGAAGTAAGACCCGAGCGCCAGTTTATGCTTGCTTCCAAATGGATAATTTCCGCTGCCCGTTCTAAGAAAGGCAGACCGATTTCCGAAAAATTGGCGGAAGAACTTTTGGCGGCGGCGGCGAACGAAGGTACGGCCATCAAGAAAAAGCAAGACATTCACAGAATGGCGGAAGGAAATCGTGCTTTCGCTCATTTTGCGAGCTAGTTTACGACTGATATGGAAAGCAAAGTCTACCCAATTGAGAAGACTAGAAATATCGGCATAGTTGCCCATATTGACGCAGGTAAAACCACCACTTCCGAGCGTATTCTTTTTTATACCGGCGTTTCTCATAAAATAGGCGAAGTCCACGAAGGCGCGGCCGTGATGGATTGGATGGAACAAGAACGCGAACGCGGAATTACCATCACTTCCGCCGCTACCACTTGCTTTTGGGTTCCTACTTACAAAAGTGGCGACAAATCTTTTGAACACCGAATAAATCTGATAGACACCCCCGGACATATTGACTTTACGGTTGAAGTTAAACGTTCTCTTCGCGTTCTTGACGGCGCGGTGGTTGTTTTTGACGGCGTCTCGGGCGTTGAACCGCAATCCGAAACGAATTGGCGCTATGCCGATGAATACGAAGTTCCGAGAATCTGTTTTATAAACAAGCTTGATCGCACTGGCGCTTCCTTTGATAAAAGTTTTGCGTCTATTTTAGACCGCTTAACGCCGAACGCGGTCGCTCTTCAGATACCCATCGGCACCGAAGCGAATTTTGAGGGAATAATAGATCTTCTTGAACTCAAGGCTTATCACTTTGAGGGCGAGCACGGAGAACGCGTTACCGAAATTCCGATTCCCGAAAATTTAAAAGAAGAAGTTAAAGCCAAAAGAGCCATTTTGCTTGAAAAGATAGTTGAAAACGACGAAACGTTAATGAGCGACTATCTTGAAGGAAAAGAAATCCCGAGTGAAGCCTTAAAGAGCCTTCTTAGGAGATGCGTCCTTAATCTTACGATTGTGCCGGTTCTTTGCGGCAGCGCTTATAAGAATAAAGGAGTTCAGCTTGTTCTTGACGCCGTTGTTGATTATCTTCCGTCCCCGGCGGATTTGCCTCCCGTTAAAGGAAACGATCCGAAAACCGGAGACGACATTCTTCGCGCGCCGAGCGATGAGGAACCGTTCGCCGCTCTCGCTTTTAAGGTGGCGGCCGATCCTTTTGTGGGAACGCTCACTTTCTTCCGCGTTTACAGCGGCGTGCTTCAAAAAGGAAGTTATATTTTAAACGCCACAAAAGACAATCAAGAACGCGCGGGACGCATCTTGCGTATGCACGCGAATTCAAGGGAAGAAGTTGACGAACTTCACGCGGGCCAAATCGGAGCGCTTGTGGGACTTAAGAACACCACGACCGGAGATACTCTTTGCGATCCGGCAAAACCGATTATTCTTGAGCGCATCAGCTTCCCCGAACCGGTTATCTTCCAGAAAATTTCTCCCGAATCAAAAGCGGATCAAGAAAAAATGGGTCTTGCTTTGCGGCGACTTGCGGATGAAGACCCGACCTTTAAAGTTTCAGGCGATCCCGAAACGGGTGAAACCATTATTTCCGGAATGGGCGAACTTCACCTGGAAGTTTTGGTTGAACGAATGAGACGTGAATTTTCGGTTAACGCTACCGCCGGCCGTCCTCAAGTTGCCTACAAGGAAACGGTTACGAGCTCAGCCGAAGCGGAAGGAAAATACATCAAACAATCCGGCGGACGGGGACAATACGGTCACGTGAGACTTAGAATTGAACCCGTAGAGAGGGGACAAGGGTTTGAATTCGTTGACGCCATCAAAGGAGGAGTCGTTCCTCGCGAATACATTCCGGCCGTTGAAAAGGGAGTCAAAGAATTTTTGAGCAAAGGCGTGATTGCCGGTTTTCCGGTGGTTGACATCAAAGTCACCCTTTACGACGGTTCTTATCACGACGTTGACTCTTCGGAAGCTGCTTTCAAAATCGCCGCTTCCATGGGAATGCAGGAGGGATGCAAAAACGCGAAACCCGTTTTGCTTGAACCCATTATGAAAGTTCAGGTGATCGTTCCTTCCGAATTCATGGGCGACATCACGGGCGATATTTCCGCGAAGAGAGGGAAAATTGAATCCATTGAGGACAGGATAAATTCCAAAGTGATTGATTCAACCATTCCTCTTTCCGAAATGTTCGGATACGCAACTAAACTCCGATCAATGACCCAAGGCAGAGGTTCGTTCACCATGGAATTCGGTCACTACGAAATCGCTCCCAAAAACATTGAAGAAGCGATAATCGCGGGGAGGAAATAAGTTGACAGCTAGTCAAGTCATCGTTAGAATTCAAAAGTCGCAAAATTTCAATAAATCAATAAGAATTACGGTTTAAATGGCAGATAAATTTGAACGCTCAAAGCCGCATGTAAACGTCGGTACCATTGGGCACGTTGACCATGGTAAGACCACCCTTACTGCCGCTTTGACTCATACCCTTTTCCTCAAAGGACTTGCCAAAAAAGAGGAAAAAGTTGATCAGATAGACAACGCTCCAGAAGAAAAAGCGCGCGGTATCACCATCGCGTTGCATCACTCCGAATACGAATCGGAAAAGCGCCACTACGCGCACATTGACGCTCCGGGTCACGCTGACTACATCAAGAACATGATTACGGGTGCCGCTCAAATGGACGGCGCGATTCTCGTTGTTTCCGCCGCTGACGGCCCGATGCCTCAAACGAGGGAACACATTCTTCTCGCAAGACAAGTCGGCGTTCCGGCAATTGTCGTCTTCTTGAACAAAACCGATATGGTTGACGATCCGGAACTCATTGACCTCGTGGAAGCGGAAGTGAGAGAACTTCTTTCCAAGTATCAATATCCGGGAAGCGAAATTCCGATAATCCGCGGATCGGCTCTTAAAGCTCTTGAAGCGACGAGCGCGGACGATGAAGCCGTAAAGCCCATCCTCGAACTCGTTAACGCCTTAGACACTTATATTCCCGAACCGAAGCGTGAAACCGACAAACCGTTCCTTATGCCTATTGAAGACATCTTCACGATTGAAGGAAGAGGAACCGTCGTTACCGGCCGTATTGAACGCGGTATCGTGAAATTAAACGATGAAGTGGAGATCATCGGAATCAAGCCCACCGTGAAAACGGTCATTACGGGTATTGAAATGTTTAACAAGCAGCTCGACGAAGGCCGGGCTGGAGATAACACCGGTGTTCTTTTAAGAGGTACCAAAAAAGAAGATGTTGAACGCGGCCAGGTTTTGGCGAAACCGGGAAGCGTTACTCCGCACACTGATTTTGACGCCGAAGTTCTTCTTTTGAGCAAAGAAGAAGGAGGCCGTCACACTCCGATATTCGGAGGCTACAAACCGCAATTCTATATCCGCACCACGGATGTTACGGGAGAAATCAAACTTCCTGAAGGAACCGAAATGGCTATGCCTGGAGACACCGTTAAGGTTAGTGTTTCTCTCATTGCTCCGGTTGCGCTTGAGGAACAACAGCGTTTCGCCATTCGCGAAGGAGGCAAAACCGTTGGCGCAGGTGTCGTAACTAAAATTAACAAGTAAGATTACGCCATCTTGGATAAGCTGAGGTTAAGAATTAAATCGTACGATCAGCGGCTGATAGATAATTCCTGTCGCCAGATAGTTGAAGTACTTCTGCGTTCCGCCGCGGACATCATCGGGCCCATCCCGTTGCCCACGGAATTCAGGAAATACACCGTCAATCGCTCATCGTTTGTCTATAAAAACAGCCGGGAGCAGTTTGAACTCCGGGTCCATAAAAGGATTATTGACATCTTGAACCCCAGCCAGCGTTTAATGGAATCGCTCTCCGATTTGAACCTGCCAGCGGGAGTGGACATAGAAGTTAAAATGGTTTAACATTCAAGGCGCCTCTCTTTAGAGAGAATAGCCGAGAAAAACAGGAAAAAATAACCGAGGCTATCCCGGTTATTTTTTTGCGAAAAACTCGCGCTTTAGAAAAATGAATCCCATTATCGGCCGAAAAGTGAAAATGGATCAGATTTTAAGGGATGCGGACGCATTTCCCGTCACCTGGATTTTGATCGACGAGCCAGAAAGCCCCGAACTTTCCGAAGGGCTCGTTTTGGGTAAAATTGTGGGCGTTTCAAAAGGAAAAGGCTTTCAAGGAGTGGTTAAAAGACATGGATTTGCCGGAGGTCCCAAGACTCACGGTCAGAAAAATCGTCACAGAGCTCCGGGATCACTCGGTCCTACCGCTCCGCAACGCGTAATTCCTGGAAGAAAAATGGGCGGCCGAATGGGAGGGGACAGAAAAACACTGAAGCGGATAAAAGTTATTTCCTGGGTCCCCGAAAACAAAATGCTTGCCGTGAACGGTTCGGTTCCCGGAACTCGCGGCAGTAAAGTCAAAATATATTTATAAATCATGATTGCGGAACTTTACGACAATAAAGCCAAAGTAACGGGGAAAGTGGAACTCTCGGAGAAAGTCTTCAATGCTCCATGGAACCCTGATCTTGTAAACCAAGCGCTTAAGGCGCAGCTTTCAAACGCGCGTGTTCCCGTCGCACACACCAAAGGACGCGGAGAAGTGCGCGGCGGCGGAAAAAAACCGTGGAGGCAAAAGGGAACCGGTCGCGCGAGGCACGGTTCAATTCGTTCACCGCTTTGGAGAGGAGGAGGCGTTACCTTCGGGCCTTCCAATGAGAAGATTTTTGCGAGAAAGATAAACAAGAAGATGAAACAAGCGGCCATATTCTCCGTTCTTTCCAAAAAGCTCGCCGAAGGAGAATTGAAAGTCGTGGAATCTCTTTCCATTTCCGAACCGAAAACCCGTCTTGCGGTGGCATTGATCCAGCCGTTTTCAAAAAGCGCTCTCATCGTGCCTTCTGCTGAAAATAAAAATATTTATAAAGCTTCGGCGAATATCCCGAAGGTTAAAAGTCTTGATCCGAAATCCCTTAACGTCTACGACCTTTTGTGTTATAAGGACATCCTGCTTGAAAAAGAAGCCGTGAACGCAATAGAAAATCACTATCATGCCGAATAAGGAACTCATAAAAAAACCTCACATAACCGAAAAAGCGGGGTTTCTCAAAAACGAGAACAAGTATGTTTTTGACGTTCTCCGTTCTGCTAATAAGAGCGAGATCAAAAAAACGCTTGAGAAAAACCATAAAGTGAACGTGGTATCGGTTAGAACCGTACGCATCGCAAACCGGAAAAAAGCGATAGTCGCCTTAAAAACGGGACAAACCATCAATGAAAAAGTTTAATCCGACAACTCCCTCAAGAAGACATATGAGCCTACCCGATTACGGCGTCTTGAACGGTGTCTGCGATCGGAATTTAACTTTTAAAATCCAATCAAAATCCGGAAGAAACAGTCAGGGGCGCATCACCGTTCGTCACCAAGGGGGAGGAAATAAGAAACTTTATCGGTTGGTTGATTTTGTTGCGACCGACAAGCTTAACGTCCCGGCGAGAGTGGAAACGCTGGAATACGATCCCTACAGAACGGCTTTTATAATGAAGCTTCTCTATAAAGACGGTGAAAGAAGATACTCCTTGGCGCCTTTTGGCATAAAAATTGGAGACAAAGTGATTACCGCCGAGTCCGCTTCCTTTACTGTCGGCAATCGAATGAGGCTTAAAAACATTCCGGTCGGTACCCAGGTTTATAACGTGGAAGTTAATCCCGGCAAAGGCGGACAACTCGCCCGTTCGGCCGGTTCATACGTTGAAGTGCAGGGACACGATGCCGGATACAGTCATCTTAAAATGGCTTCGGGCGAAGTAAGAAGAGTTCTTTCCGACGGTTTTGCGACCATTGGCCAAGTCTCCAATCCCGACTGGCAGCTTGTGAATATCGGCAAAGCGGGACGCGTAAGAGGCATGGGAATAAGACCTACCGTTAGGGGAACGGCCATGAATCCTTGCGACCATCCGTACGGCGGCGGAGAAGGCAGACAACCGAGAGGAACGAGAAAACCGAAAAGCTTTACCGGAAAAGTTACCGGAGGCCGGAAAACCAGGAATAAGAAAAAATGGTCAAACACCCTCATCGTGAAAAGAAGAGTGAAAAAGAGTAGAAAATAAATCATGTCTAGAAGTACCAGAAAAGGACCGTACGTTGACGAGAAGCTCTTGAAGAAAGCGCTCGCTTCCGATAAGACGACTCCCATCAAAACTTGGTCCAGGTCCTCGGAAATTGCCCCCGAAATGGTCGGTTGCGTTTTTTCGGTGCATACCGGAAAATCGTTCGTTGAAGTGAGAGTTACGGAAGAAATGGTAGGTCATCGGCTCGGTGAATTCGCTCCCACCAAGAAATTCGTCCGTCACGGCGGAAAACTGCAAAAAGAAGCCGAAAAAAGCGCCGGCGCAGCTACTCCTTCCCCGGCAGGAAAATAAAAAATAACCAATGGCAGACGTAACGGCAAAACTGAATAGATTGGATATTACTCCGAGAAAGGTAAGAGGTATTATTCGGATTATTTCGGGTCTTCCCGTTGGAGAAGCCGAAGCGCAGCTTTTGTTCAGACGCGAACGCGCCGTTCGACCTATTTTAAAACTTTTGCGAAGCGCCGTTGCCAACGCCAAAAATAAAGGTCTGGCCGCGGATACTCTTTTTGTTAAAGAAATCTGGGCTGACGAAGGGCCGGTTTTAAAAAGATGGTTGCCTCGCGCGAGAGGTATGGCCACGCCTTTGCATAAAAAATTCTCCCATGTAACGATTGTGCTCGCTTCAGACTCCTCAAAAAAAAGCCGTTTTGCCATTTCCGAACCGATCCAGAAGAAGAAAACCAAAAAAGCTCCGAAACGCGGCAAAACTTCCGATAAAACTCTGAAGAAAGAAGAACCCAAACCGAAAGAAAAAAAGGAATCTAAAGAAAAAGCCGCCCGTCAACCGGCCGAGAAAAAAGCCGAAAACGCGGTTAAAAGAATGTTCAGGCGAAAAGCCATATAAATTATCATGGGACACAAAATTAAACCCAATTCGTTAAGACTAGGAATACTGAGAGGATGGAACGCCCGTTGGATTGGAAACGCGGAAAAAACCAGGCGTTTTCTTGAGGAAGACGTTCTTATAAGAAACATTATTTCAAAAAAACTGTCCCAAGCGGGCGTTGTTCACGTTACTATTGAACGCACGGCAAACGCTTATCGGATATTCATTAAAGCTGCTCGTCCGGGACTCATAATCGGACGCGGCGGAAAAGGCATAGAAGATTTGAATAAGGAAGTGATCAAAGGAATCATAAAACTAAGGAGGAAAAACAAGATAAACGAACCCGTTCCGAATGTCAGTCTTAACGTTTCCGAACTTCCGAGAGGCGAAGTCGCGGCTCAAGTTGTCGCCGAAAACATTGCGTCCGATTTGGAGCGCAGATTTAAGTTCAGGAGAACCATTAAGAAATATCTTGATGAAACGATGGCGATAAGAGGAGTCAAGGGCGTGAAAATCAAAGTCGGTGGACGATTAGACGGTGCGGAAATCGCAAGAACCGAATGGCTTACGGCCGGAAGTCTCCCTTTGACGACCCTTCGAGCGGACGTTGATTACGGCGAAGCGACCGCCTTTACTACTTACGGCACAATTGGTATAAAAGTTTGGATTTATAAAGGCGAGGTTTTCAAGGAAAAAGAGGCCGCGGAGTCCCAGAAATAAACAAATCCCATGCTTATTCCAAAGAAGGTAAAACATAGAAAATGGCAAAAAGGACGCTCCCTCAAAAGAACGACTGAAACGCGCGGTTTGGAGCTTTCTTTTGGTTCCTATGGCCTTCAGTCGCTTGGCTCGTCTTGGGTAACTTCCGCTCAAATTGAAGCCGCGAGAAAAGCGCTCACGAACTTCATTAAAAGAGAAGGAAAAATATGGATCCGGATTTTCCCCGATAAACCGATAACCCAGAAACCGCCCGAAGTTACGATGGGCGCGGGTAAAGGAGCGGTTGATCACTACGTCTGTCCGGTAAAACCCGGTCGGATAATTTTTGAAATGGACGGCGTCCCCGAATCGGTCGCGCGCGATGCTTTCCGAATAGCCGGTCATAAACTCCCGGTTAAAACAAGAGTCATCGTCAAATAACATGGAAAAAACTGCTAAAAAAACAAGAAGACTCACGGGCGTAGTGGTATCCGACAAGAACGACAAGACTGTAGTCGTATCCGTGCTACGCGTAAAAAACGAACCGAAATACGGAAAACAGTTCGGCTTCAATAAAAAGTTCAAAGCGCATGACGAAGAAAACGCTTATCATGTCGGAGATAAAGTCGTGATAGAAGAAACGAGACCGCTCTCCAGAGAAAAGAGATGGAGGGTCATTTCAAAAGCTTCCTAAAATAATGATTCAAGAAAGATCCATATTAAAAGTTGCCGACAATTCAGGAGCGAAGACCATCCGTTGTTTTCGCATTCTTGGCGGAAGCCGAAAAAAAATCGCGCGTTTGGGAGACGTTATCATCGCTTCCGTTCAAGTGGCGGAGCCGAGAAAAAACGTTAAGAAAAAAGACATCGTGAAGGCCGTCATCGTTCGCGCCAGAACGAACATGAGAAGAAGAGGAGGACTTTACGTCCGTTTTGACGATAACGCCGCCGTACTTATTAATGCCAAAAAAGAACCGGTCGGAACCCGTATCTTCGGTCCGATCCCCCGGGAACTCAAGGAAAAAGGTTATGAAAAAATAGTCTCGCTTGCCGAAGACATAGTTTAAAACAATGAAGATAAAGAAAGGAGACAACGTAATGATTATGAAAGGCAAAGATCGCGGTAAAACCGGCAAGATTGATTTAGTGTTTCCCAAAGAAAACAGAGTCCTCGTTCACGGATTAAACCAGGTTAAAAAAGCGGTGAAACCGAAGAAGCAGGGCGAGCACGGCCAGATTGTTTCCGTCGCCCATCCGGTTTCCGCAAATAACGTTATGCTTATTTGTCCGTCATGCGGAAAACCGACGAGGATTGGTTATTCCATTCAGGATGACAAGAAGCAGAAGATCTGCAGAAAATGCAAAGCAACGATTTAAAATGAGAAAATCCGGAGAAAAATTAAATAATCTTTTTAAAATAGTCGTTTCGGCGGGTATCGGAAAAATGCGTGGTCAAAACGCGAGTTTTGAGGAGAAAGTTCTTCCGGATATTATTTCGGAGTTAGGGAACATTGTCGGTCAAAGACCCGCTGTGAGAAAAGCGAAAAAATCGGTCGCCGGATTTAAAGTTAGACAAAACGACGTTGTGGGAGTGGTCGCTACCTTGCGCGGAAAAAGAAAGGAAGATTTTTTCAACAAACTCGCCAAAATAGTTCTTCCCCGCGTAAGAGATTTCAGGGGCGTTCCCGAAAGCAAAGTTGACGGAGCGGGTAATTTGAACCTTGGCTTTAAAGATCAGTTCGTTTTTCCCGAAGCAAGCCCCGAGTCGTCAAAAGTCACTTTTGGCTTGGAAGTAACGCTCGTCACGGAAGGATTAACCCGGGAAGAAGCCATTGATTTTTTCAAGGAAAAAGGGATACCATTAGTCGCCGTTAAATAAAAAATATGGCTAAAGAATCGGTAATAGCGAGAGCTAGAAAAAAACCAAAATTCAGCACGCGGGCAGTGAACCGCTGTTTTAAATGCGGCCGAAAACACGGCTATATAAGGGATTTTGGCCTTTGCCGAATATGCTTCAGGGAACTCGCTTCCAAAGGCATGGTCCCGGGCGTTAAAAAAGCTTCTTGGTAAACAACACCACCCATGTATATAAGCATGCTAACAAGAATAAGGAATGCCGTAATGGCCGGAAAGCGGAGGCTTAAGGCACCTTTTTCCAGACTTGATTACGAAATAGCGGAGGCCCTCGTGAGAAGGGGCTATTTGGAATCTGCCGAGAAGAAAGGAAGAAGCGTCAAAAAAATCATTGATATCGCTGTTAAATATGAAGGGGACGAATCTAAAATTAACGGGATAAAGCTCGTAAGCCGGCCTTCGCGAAGAACTTATCTGGGTTATAAGGACATTCGCTCGTCCAAACAAGGATACGGCGATTATTTTATGACGACCCCGAAAGGGATAATGACGGGAAAAGAAGCGAGAATGGCAAAAATCGGCGGCGAAGTCTTATTTGAAATCTGGTAACTCATGTCTAAAATCGGAAAACAAATTATAAATATTCCCGAAGGAGTAAATCTCGCTATAAACGAAGACGTGATTAAATTTTCCGGAAAAAACGGAAATTTAGAAGTTCCTATCTTGCCCGGAGTCTCACCTAAAATGGAAGACAACGTTTTATCATTCAGTATTTCTTCCTCGGACAAGCAAACCAAGTCTAACTGGGGCACGATGAGAGCGCTCGCTGCAAACGCCGTTTTGGGAGTAACCTCGGACTTCGTGAAAGAGCTGAAAATCGAGGGAGTCGGTTACAGAGCCAACATTGAAGGCAACTCGATCGTCTTAAGCGTCGGTTTTTCTCATCCGGTTAAGTTTGAACTTCCCGAGGGCGTAAAAGCTTCTACGGAAAAAAACATTCTGAAAATTTCCGGCGCGGACAAACGAATGGTGGGAGAAGTCGCCGCGGAAATCCGAGCGATCAAAAAACCGGAGCCGTACAAAGGAACCGGAATAATGTACGTGGGTGAAGTTATAAGAAGAAAGGCCGGTAAGAAAGTTGCCGGAGCCGGCGAATCCAAGTAATATGCGTCTTTTAATGTTGCCATGAACCGAATTAAAAGAAACAACCTAAGAACGAAAAAGAGAGCCTTGCGCACGCGGGCGAAACTTTTGGGTACGGCCAAAAAGCCGAGGCTTTCGGTATTTAGAAGCAACCGATACACGTATGCTCAAGCGATTGACGACTCTGTTCGTAAAACCATCGCCTCGGCCTCCACAAGAGAACTGAAAGAAGGTAAAACGAAATCGGAAAGAGCCGAATCTCTCGGTACTCTTATGGCGAAAAAAGCTAAAGAAGCGGGAATTGAAATGATGGTCTTTGATAAAGGCCCTTATAAATATCACGGTCGGATTAAATCTGTCGCGGAAGCCTTAAGAAAATCAGGAATCAAAATATAAGCGAATCATGGCTCACGAAAAAGAAATACAAAATAATACGGCGCCGACAGAGGTTAGAAACACTCCTTCTCCCGAAAATAATGGCAGAGGCAGAAATATGAGGCGCACCGGTTCTAGAAGAGACGGAGGACCTCGCCGCAATTCTCGGCCGGAAAAAGAAAGAGATGGAATGAACGAATCCGTTCTTGATTTAAGACGCGTTACTCGCGTTGTTGCCGGAGGAAAGAGATTCAGATTCAGAGCGACAGTCGTCATTGGAGACGGCAAAGGAACGGTTGGCGTAGGCGTGGCGAAAGGCGCGGACGTTCAAGCCGCCATTCAAAAAGCCAAAACCGCCGCCAAGAGAAAACTTATTACTTTTAAAATCGTGAACGGAACGATACCTCACGAGACGAAAGCGAAATTTTCCGCCGCGGAAGTCTTACTCAAACCGGCCCAAGTCGGACACGGACTCATGGCGGGTGGAGCGGTGAGAGCCGTAATGCTCTTATCGGGCGTTAAAGACGTTACCGCCAAATGTTTGGGCGGAACGAAAAACAAACTTACGAACGCCATGGCCACGATTGAAGCGCTCAAAAAACTGAAAAGCTCCAAATAAATGCAGCTACACGAATTACAACCAGAGCACTATAATAAGGACAAGAAGCGGATCGCTCGCGGAGGAAAACGCGGTCGTACGGCCGGAAGGGGACAAAAAGGACAGAAATCCCGAGCGGGAAGAAAAATCCGACCTGCCGTAAGAGATTTGGTGCAGAGGACGCCGAAGCTCAGAGGAAAGCATGGCTAAGATTTTAGAAATATTCAGACACCCGGACACCAGGAAAAAAATCTTGGTGATTTTGGGTCTACTCGTTTTCTTTAGACTGTTGGCGGCCATTCCTTTACCGGGAGTAAATCTTGAGGCTTTAAAAGGACTTCTTGCCGCTAACAATTTTTTTGGGATTTTAAACATTTTCTCGGGAGGAGCGATCGGCAAACTTTCTATCGCTCTCTTGGGTGTAGGTCCTTACATCACGGCGACTATAATCCTTCAGCTTTTGACGATGGTCTTCCCGCGTCTTAAAGAGATTTACTACGAAGAAGGAGCCGCCGGAAGAGCCAAATTCAACCGGTTGAGCCGATTTATAACCGTACCTCTCGCGATACTCCAAACGTACGCCTTGCTCACTTTTCTCGTTTCCCAAAAAGTTTTTCCGGCCTTCAGTTTGCTTGATTTGTCTTTCTGGATAAACGCCCTAACTGCCACGGCCGCGTCAATGATTCTTCTCTGGGTCGGCGAGCTGATTGACGAGCAAAAATTGGGAAACGGCGTTTCTCTCATAATCTTTGCGGGAATAGTCGCCGGTCTTCCCATGACGCTCGGAAACGTTTTCGCCCAGATCTCGGAAGGATTGATGAGATGGGACACTCTTCTTATTTTCGCCGTAATCGCGCTTGTCGTCATCGCGGGAGTGGTGTTTGTGAACCAGGGAGAACACAAAGTATTGGTCTCTTATCCGAAAAGAATAAGAGGCAATAGAGTCTACGGCGGAGTTGAAAGTTATCTTCCGATAAGAGTCAACCAAGCGGGGGTCATTCCGATTATCTTCGCAATGGCGATGCTTTCTTTCCCTCAAATGTTGGGGCAAATCATTGTGAGCTTCGCTCCCGGTATCGGAACGGGCATAAATGACGCCATTACCCGATTCATGAGCAATCAACTTGCCTACGGACTGATCTATTTCTTTTTGGTTTTCATATTCACTTATTTCTACACCGCGGTCGTGTTTGATCCGAAAGAAATCTCCAAAAATCTCCAGCAATCGGGAGGGTTTATTCCAGGTACGAGACCCGGAGAACCGACTTCCAAATACATTTCTACGATTGTTAATAAAATCACTCTTTTCGGCGCGTTGTTCTTGGGACTTATTGCCATTCTTCCTATCGCGGTTCAATCGTTTGTGGGTCATAGCTTTGTAATCGGCGGAACGGCGCTTTTGATCGTCGTTTCGGTTGCTCTTGATTCTTGGAATCAAATTGATTCTCAGTTAAAGATGAGGGAATACGAAGTTACGGAATAATTTCCCCCTCTTTTGACCCTTGCTTCTGCAAAGGTCCTGGCTGATAGATCTTCTTCCTGTAATTCTCTGAAAGACCGTTCGGAAACCCTGCTAGCATGGTTTTTCATCCGAAGGATGAAAATAGCGAGGTTGAGAGTGAGCGCAGGCACTCGCTGGAGTGTCTGACGCGCGTCTTGAAGGGAATTACAGGAAGATAACTGGCTCTGTTATACTTCATTTATGCAGAAGCATGTCATTCTTTTTTATGGTCCTCCCGGAGCGGGAAAAGGAACGCAAGCGGGAATTATCGCCAAAAAATACGGATTAACTCATTTTGATACGGGTAAACACATTGAAAAACTTGTAAATGACACAAGTCTTCTTAAAAAAAACGCAATTCTAAGAAGGCAAAGAAAACTCTTTATGTCGGGCAAGTTGGCCGACTCAAATTGGGCAGGAGCGGAAGTTAAAAAACAAATTAAGAAGTTTTATGTCAAAGGAAAAGGCCTTGTAATGAGCGGCAGCCCGCGGACGATGAGAGAGGCTTTTAATCTCAAAGGTGGAGGAGTCGCCGATACGCTTATAAGGCGCTACGGACTCAAAAATATTTTAGTTGTGTTTCTTCGCATTCCCGTTTCGGAATCCGTCAAAAGAAATTCCAAACGCGGACGGACCGGCCTTGACGAACCTTCGGTCATAAGAGTAAGGTGCCGCGTGTACCAGCGTGAAACTCTTCCTGTTGTGCGTGAGTTAAAGAAACGGGGAATTAAAGTTGCCGGCATAGATGGAACTCCTTCCGTCAAAACGGTGGAACGCGCCGTGGAAAAAGAAGTAAAAAAGTTTTTTGAAGCCGATAATTAAATCCGAAAAAGACCTAGCTCTCCTTGAAGTTTCGGGACGCATTCTAAAAACCGTTCTAGAGGAAGTCTCCAAAGCCGCCGCTCCGGGCGTCAAATTGAGTTTCTTAGACCGGTTGGCGTTTGATCTGATTTCTTCTTATGACGCCACGCCGTCATTTTTAGGGTATCGTCCGGAGGGCGCGAAACGCGCTTATCCCGCTTCCATTTGCGCTTCTTTGGGAAGCGTTGTCGTGCACGGAATTCCCGATAAAAGAGAGTTGAAAGAAGGAGATGTTTTAAAAATTGATATGGGAGTGAACTATAAAGATCGTTTCACCGATTCGGCGCGAACGATTGTTATAGGCAAAACTTCGCCCGAAATTACCCGTCTCCTTCGTGCGACTGAAGAAGCGCTGTATGCGGGAATTGAAGAAGTGCGTCCCGGTAAAAGACTCGGTGACATCGGCTTTGCCATTTCTTCGGTCGCCAAAAAATACGGCGTCTCCGTCATTGACGGTCTCGCCGGACACGGAGTCGGATTTGCCCCTCATGAAGACCCGCTGGTTTTTAATGTGGGGCGAGTTGGAACGGGCGCTCTGATTGAAGAAGGAATGGTTCTTGCCCTTGAACCGATGTTTTCATTGGGAACCTCAGAAGTCTTTGAACTTCCGGACGGAAGCTTCAAAACCGTGGACGGCAAACCTGCTGCTCATTTTGAACACACGGTGTTTGCGTCAATCTCGGGTCCTAAAATTTTGACGTCTTAATTTCTCCCTGAGAGAGAACATAAAGTCCGCCATCCGAATAAACGGCTTTTTCGGCGCCTTCGTATATTATTTGCGGATTTATTCCTTCTTTCTCCGCATAAACGAAATAAACGTTATTGTCGGCGAGAACAAATAAATAATTTCCCCCTTTATGCCAGAAAATGTCTTTTATGTCATTCAATCCCGAGAGGTTGAATCTTAATGATTTCTTGTCCGTGGCATCGTATATCTCAAGCGTTTTATTTTCCCATAACGTTGCGATTTTTCTGCCGTTCGGAGAAACGGAAATAATTCGAGCATTCTCCACCCCCATAATGGGCGTTCTGGTCTTGAGAGTTAAATTGTAATTTATGAGCGAATTATTGCTCAAAAGAATAACCGAAGGATTTCCCGGCAGTATTTTCTCGGCACCATTGCCCATTATCGTTATCGCCATGTTTTTTATATCCACCGCATATAATCTGGCCGCGGTGCTAACAAGCAATTTATCGGGATCGTAGGGATGCGGGGCTATTGCCTGAACGGGAACTTCTCCTATAAAGCCCAATTTGCTGGATTTCAAACTCCAGAAAACTTCATTGATGTTCGTGGACGCTCTCGGATTTGAAAGCGAAATCAGAAGATATATCCGTTCGCCGTCCCCTGAAACCGAAGTGACAACCGATTTTCCGTCAGCCGTGAAAAATCCGAATTGTTCTCCCGGAATTACTTGATTTTTGTAGCGTAATTTTCCGGCCGAATCTTCAACGATCGTTTCGCTTCCCTGAATGTAAAAATCGGAAATGTCTCCCGTTAAATACGAATTATAAACGGTGGGAGCGAGCACAAGCCCTCCGAAGGAGCTTGCCTGCAAGGGGATTATCTCGGCCTCGGCTAAAAACGCGTAATACCCATCTTTCGTCACTTTAAGTTCGTATTTCCCCGGAGTAAGACCGTTTATCAAAGTGCCGGAACTCAATATGCTGGAGCTGTTTGTTACGGGTTTTCTGTCCACGTAAATTTTTGCGTCTGGCGGAACGCTTCTCACGTAAAGTCCGCCGCTTTTGGTGATTTTTAAGGTACTCAGGCTGAATCTGTATCCGCACGAAAAGAAGACGAGAGGAACTCCCGCGGTAATAAAAACAGCTATAAGTGCCAAAAATACGGCCTTTCTTGCATAATTAGACATAGATGCTGGCTGTGAGTAATATAATCATACCATGCTCGTCAGGCAAATCGGGATTGATTTAGGAACCACGAATACCGTTGTTTACACCCCAGCAAAGGGGTTTGTCATCAATGAACCGACAATAGTGGCGTTGAGTCTTCCGGAAAACAGGGTACTGGCCGTTGGCCATGAAGCCAAGGAAATGATCGGCCGCACTCCGGGCGATATTTCCGCCTACCGGCCGCTTAAAGACGGCGTTATCGCTGATTATTACATCACGAAAGCCATGCTCACGTATTTCATTAAAAAAGCCTCCGGCGGCTTTAATTTTTGGCGGCCGGACGTGGTTATTTCCGTTCCCGCCGGCATAACACCCACCGAAAAAAGAGCGGTCTTGAACGCTGCTACCGAAGCGGGCGCAAAAAACGCCTACGTTGTGAGAGAACCTCTTTTAGCCGCCCTTGGGGCGGGCATCCCCATTAATTCTTCTTCCGGTAATATGATCGTAAATATCGGCGGAGGAACGAGCGAGGTCGCCGTAATATCTTTGGGAAGTATCGTTTGTTCGTCTTCCCTGCGGGTGGCCGGAAACAAATTTGATACGGCCATAATGGAATTCGTTAAAAAGAAAAATTCTTTGGCGATCGGCGAGCAAACGGCCGAAGCGGCTAAAATCGCCGCCGGCTCGGCTTTGCCTTTGAAAAATAAACTGGAATTTGAAATACGCGGACGGGATATCGTAAGCGGCCTTCCGAAAGACATCGTGATAACTTCAAATGAAATCGCCGAAGCCCTGAACCCTCTTCTTCTTGACGTTGCCGCTTCCATTCAAAAAGTGTTTAACGAAACCCCTCCGGAGCTTGTGGCGGACATTATGGAAAAAGGAATTATCGTCTCGGGTGGAAGCGCGAACTTAAGAAACATTGATGAGTTCTTTAAGAGAATCCTGGGCGTAGAGTCCTACATTGCGGAAGATTCTCTTCTCTGCGTGGCCAAAGGATCGGGCACTATTTTAAACCATCTTGATACTTACAAAAAAACTCTTCTTAATAAGAATAACTGATGCTTATCGGAAGAGAACGGGAAAAAGAAATAATTGATCGCCTGAAGAATAAAAATCTTCTCACGGGAAGCTTTCTTTTTTTCGGAGAGCCCCAGGTAGGCAAATTTTCTTTCGCGGACATCCTTACGCGTGAGTTGGAAGGCAATCCTTCGGTGCCTCAAGAAAGACTCATTATTACCGCGGGCGAAACGAAGATTGGCATTGACAAAATAAGAGAGATGAGGAGATTCCTCCGCGAAAGACCGGTTATGTCCGAATTTCGATCGGTCATCGTGGAATCGGCGGACAAAATGACTCCCGAAGCGCAAAACGCCGCCTTGAAGATTGTGGAGGAGCCCCCGACTCACGCGCTCATCATCTTCATCGCTTCCGGCTCGGAAAATCTTCTTCCGACTCTCGCTTCCCGTTTAAGGAAATTGTATTTCCCGCAGGTTAAAAACGAAGAAATCGTATCTTTGCTTGTTTCTGAAGGAATTTCTTCCGTTAAAGCGGCACAAATTGTTCAGCGATCCTTCGGTCGGCCGGGATTCGCTCTTGAACTGGCAAGCGAAAAAAAATCCAAATCAAAAAAAGACGTCCCCCAGAAATTTGCTTCTTCGGAAGAATTTGAAACCTTTATGAAGATGCGCCTCGCCGGATTGTATAATGATAACATGGAGAAGAACGCGGCTTTGCTCAAGAAAATACTTAAGAGAATGGTCTCCACGCTTAGGTTTAATACGAATAAAAGACTGCAATTATCAGCAATACCATGGACCCGTTAAAAGAAGTTTCGCAAAAAATGGATGAAATTATCGCCCAGGTAAAGGACGAATTTTCCCGCATTCGCGGAAACCGTCCGACCACTCGCTTAATTGAGCAAATTAAGGTGTCTTACATGGGATGCGAGAGTCAGATAAATCACGTGGCTACTTTGGGAATCCAGCCCCCGAGAGATATAATCGTTTCTCCTTGGGACAAAAGCGTGATTCAGAATATCGTAAAAGCGGTGGAAGAAGAAGGATTGGGACTCGGTGTTTCAAATGACGGCGCGGTTATTCGGTTCACGTTGCCCGAACTGACGGGCGAAAGAAAAGCCGAGCTCGTAAAACTCATCAAATCCATTGCCGAAGACAACAGGATTAAAATGCGCGCCGCGCGCGACAAATCCGTAAAGGAATTGAATTCTCTTCCCGAAGACCAAAAATTCAAAGGGAAAGAAAATCTTCAGAAACTCGTTGACGATTTTAACGAACGCATAGACAAACTTTTGGAAGAAAAAACCGCCGAGCTGGAAGCCTAAACTGATGGAATTCATTTTAACCGCACTTCTCATAATTGTTTTTTTCGCCATTCTGATTCTCGGTCACGAAGTGGGGCATTTTACGGCCGCAAAATTATTAAAGCTTGAAGTTCAGGAATTCGGCTTCGGTCTGCCTCCGAAACTTATCGGCAAAAAATGGCGCGGAACGGAATATTCCTTAAACGCCATCCCTTTCGGTGGATTCGTCAAAGTGGACGCCATTGAAATTTCCTCGGAGAAATATATGGATGTACCCGCGTGGAAAAAAACGGTTGTTTACTCATCGGGAGTGGTCATGAATTTCGTGCTCGCCTGGTTCGCTTTTTCGGTCATTTTCATGGTTGGCACGCCGAAAGGCGTTTATATAAGCGCGGTTTTGGAAAATTCTCCCGCTGCGGAAGCCGGACTCAAATCGGGGGACAAACTGAATGATTTTGATTCCATTACCCCCCTCGTTGACCTCATAGGAAAAAGTACGGGAAGCGAACTCGCGCTAAAAGTGGAACGCGAGGGAAAAATTTCGGAGGTTAGAGTCATTCCGACCGAAGGCGAAAACGGCGGACGCATAGGAGTGGAACTTGTTGAAAGCGGATTTCCCAGAGAAAACTTTTTCAAGAGTTTAGTTTCCGGAGCAAAAAGCGCCGGAGCGTTTTCTTTAAGAATCGTGAACGCTTTCATTTCCATGTTCAGGCACGGCGACTTCACCGGCAGTACCGGTCCCGTGGGAATTTTCTCCGCCGTGCAAGTCGCGAAAGACATGGGACTTCCTTACTTCCTTCAGCTCCTCGGAGTAGTCTCGTTGAACCTTATGATCGTGAATATTTTCCCTTTGCCGGCTCTTGACGGAGGGCGTCTTTTATTCCTTTTGGTTGAAAAAATCAGAAAGAAGCCCCTCAATAAAAAAATCATTTCGGTCGTAAATTCCGTAAGCTACGCGCTTTTGTTGCTCCTAATGTTTATTGTTACAATAAGGGATATAATCAGGCTGTTCTGATATAACCCTCATGAAACAAAGTGAATTATTCGTCAAGACTTTAAGAGAAGATCCGAAAGACGAAGAGTCGTTAAACGCGAAACTTTTAGTTCGCGCGGGGTTCGTCTATAAGGTGATGGCGGGAGTTTACGCTTTTCTGCCCTTGGGTCTTCGCGTGATTAAAAAAATCGAAAATATCATTCGCCGCGAAATGGAATCTTGCGGCGGACAGGAAATTTTGATGAGCGCGCTTCAGGCGAAAAGCGATTGGGAAACGACCGGTCGTTTTGAGAATTTTGACGTGCTTTTCCGTTTCACGAGTTATTATTCGGGAATAGATTATGTTTTAGGTCCCACTCACGAGGAAGAGTTGGTTCCGATTTTAAAGCAGCACATTTTTTCATATAGAGATCTGCCTGTTTACGTTTTTCAGTTCCAGAACAAGTTTAGGGACGAAAAAAGGGCCAAATCGGGACTCCTTCGGGGAAGGGAATTTTATATGAAGGATTTCTATTCTTTTCATGCGGATGAAGCCGATTTAGACTCGTTTTACGAGGCAATGACCGAGTCCTACAAGCGCATTTTTAATAGTGTCGGGATAGGGGACAAAACGTATTATACTCTCGCTTCCGGAGGCACTTTTTCGAAATTTTCTCACGAGTTCCAGATGGTCACTCCGGCGGGCGAGGATGACATTCATATCTGCGACAAGTGCGGCATTGCCGTAAATGAAGAAGTGTTCAAAGAAACGGATTCCGCCTGTCCTGTGTGTCGCGGTAAGAAATTGCGTTCCGAAAAAGCGATTGAAGTGGGAAATATTTTTAAACTGGGAGACAAATATTCCGTTCCTTTCGGACTGAAATTCAAAAACGAAAACGGGGAAGAAAAAAACGTTCAAATGGGTTGTTACGGCATCGGTGTAAGCAGGCTCCTGGGAGCGATTACGGAAGCGTCTCACGACGACAGAGGATTGATCTGGCCTGAAACGATATCGCCGTTTAAATATCACTTGTTGGAACAAGTCCCCGGTGGAGCCGCGGAACTTTATGAGAAACTTACGCATGACGGATACGAAGTTCTCTATGACGATCGCGACGTAAGTTTAGGCGAAAAGTTCGCCGATGCCGACCTCATTGGCATTCCCGTAAGACTAGTTGTAAGCTCTAAGACCGGAGAGAAGATTGAGGCGAAAAAAAGAAACGAAGAAAAGATAAAACTGATTAACTATGAGGATATTTCAAAACTTTAGCCGAAGCATAGGAACTGATCTTGGAACGGTAAACACGCTCGTATATCTGAAAGGCAAGGGGCTCATGGTAAATGAGCCGACCATCATCGCCGTCAATAATAAGACCGATCAAATAATAGCAATCGGCTCTGAAGCTAAGCGGATGCTTGAGCGCACCCCGCGTCACATAAGCATCATTCGTCCCGTTACCGGAGGCGTCATTTCCGATTTTGAAATGGCGGAGGAAATAATGAAGTTCCATCTGAAAAACTTGGACGAGGGAATCTTCAACCGATGCGGACTCGCCGTTCTGGGGATCCCCGCTAATCTAACCGAAGTTGAAAGAAAATCGGCGGAAGACGTGCTTATATCGGCGGGCGCTTCAAGGGTTTATCTCGTTGAAGAGCCGATTGCCGCCGCCATCGGCGCGAGACTTCCGATTGAAGATCCTTCTGCCAATATGATCGTGGATATCGGCGGAGGAACGACAGAGCTCGCGATTATTTCGGTCGGCGGCACCGTGATCTCGGACAGTTTGAAGATCGCCGGTGAAAAATTAAACGAAGATATAGTCAAATTCCTAAAAGAGGAATTCCAGCTGGCGGTGGGAGAACCGACCGCCGAAGAGATCAAGATAAGGATCGGTTCGGCCGTTCCCGTTGATGAGAAACTTGAGATGATGGTGCGCGGAAGAGATTTGGGTTCGGGACTCCCGAAAGAAGTGGCGATTAAAAATTCTCACGTGAGGCTTGCCATCGCCAAATCTCTTCTTGTCGTTACGGATGCGGCGAGAGCTCTTATAGAGAACGCTCCTCCGGAATTAGTGGGAGATATTCTTGATAAAGGCATAAACGTTTGCGGCGGAGGAAGCCTCTTGAGGGGACTAGACAAATGCATTGAAAAAGAGACAACGGTCAAAACGAATTTGATAGAAGACCCGCAAACCTGCGTCATCAGGGGACTCGGCATTATCCTTGAGGACTTTAGCCGATTTGAAAAAGTTTTGAGCAGTCAATCCAAGCCGAAAGAAATCAGTCTTTAAAAGAATGAAAAAGTGGCTACTCGTTCTCATCATTATAGCGGGCGCTTATGCCGTTCTCTCAGGCGAGTTTTTGATTGAAGGAAAGGGAACTTTTCTCGCTTTCGTCCGCGAAAGTCTTTCCGCCGAAGGTGAAAAAGATTATCTTCGCGAAAAAAACCAAAGCCTTGAGATAGAGCTCTTGAATTTAAAAAAAGGCAATCCGGAAACCGGTGAACGGAAGGGAACGGAAGCGAAAGTTTTTTCCGTTTATCCTTACGCTGATCGCTCGGAGCTTACTTTGAACGCCGGAAGTGAAAAAGGAATAAGCGAAGGAGACATAGTTCTTTTGGGAAACGCGCTTGTGGGACAGATTAAAGAAGTCCGTAAAAGAACAAGCATCGCCCAAACCGTCTTTGATCCGGAATTTGAAATACCCGTCCGCATCGGGGAAGCCGAAACAGATGCCCTCTATATCGGGGGAATGGATCCGAAATTAAAAATGATTGATTCTGACAAGCCCATCCCTCCTGGTGAAATAATCGTCTCCGCTGCCTCATCACTGCCTTATGGCCTGGGAATAGGCCGCACTCTCCAAGTCTCCGAGGGATTGCTTAAAGAAGCTTCCGTTGAGCCGATGTTTGAGATAAAAAACTTGAGAAATGTCCTTATTGTCTCTCATTAATGCCGGAAATATCGCTCTTGTAGCCGCCCTGCTTGTCGTCTCCTTTTTTAAGAGCCCTTTTGTAAAGGGAATAATTATTCTCGCCATAGCGCTTTTTGTGAAATTTCGCTCGGGATTTGATGTTACGAACATTGTTTTTCTCGCGAGTTTGATTTTGGGAACAATTTTAGAGGAAAAACTCCCGTTCGCCAGAGGGTTAAACGTTTTTCTCTCCATCGTCATTTCTTTTGCCATAATGAACGCCTATTTGTTTTTAAGTTAAATGCCCAAAAAACGCGAGAGAAAATTTTTCTTTGACGAGATAACTACCGATAATTTGGGTACCGGTCTTAATCGTCGCGAACACCCTCTCAGGAACGTCGTTTTTTTTGCCATTGCCGGTTTATTTCTTGCTTTCGGCGCGGTGATTCTTTTTAGAATCGTTTATCTCGGCGGAATCAAAGGTAAATTTTACAGCGCGCGAGCGGACGGTGCCGTTAACAAAGTTACGATTACCGCCGCAGATCGCGGCTTCATCTTCGACCGGTACGGCGAGAAATTAGTGGAAAACGTTCCCATCTTGAGCCTCAGGCTCCGGCCGTCAGAACTTATAAAGTATGACGAAGCCGAAAAAGTGGAATCGTTCCTCGGCAGCCTCGGCATAACGGAAGAACAATTGAGGGAAATTCTTTCCGAAAGCAATCTTGAAAAAGTAAGCGAAGTGGTCGTTAAAAAAGACATTACGAAAGCCGAAGCGATCGCCGTTGAAAGTTCCGATCTCAAATCCGTTTACGTGGCAAAAGACACCAAAAGAACTTTTGAGAATGAATTTGCTCACGTTGTCGGCTATGTCAGCTATCCTGACAAGGAAGAAATAGAAGACAAAGACCTTTCTTCCGTGGATGTCGTGGGAAGAACCAATCTGGAAGCGATTTATGACGATACTCTCCGCGGCAAAAACGGCCAAACGGTTGAGTACCGAAACGTTAAAGGCGAGCTTCTTGGCGCTCAAACCTTTAGCGAACCCGTTACCGGTGCCGATCTGAAAACGACGATTGACGCCGACTTAGAAAGATATTTTTACAAGAGGCTAAATCAAGCTCTTTCAAATGCCGGTCCCGGAGGAGTGGGAATAGCGGTTAATCCCTTGAACGGCGAAATTTTGAGTCTGGTCAGCTTGCCGAGCTTTTCTTCCTCTGATATTTCAGCGGGACTTTCTGATCCGGAAAAGCCGCTCTTTAATCGGGCGGTTACCGGTCTTTACAGCCCCGGTTCAACCATCAAGCTCATCGTGGCTACAGCCGCTCTCAAAGAAAAAATAATCGGCACCAGGGAAATGGTTCTTTCGAACGGTTACTTTGACGTTCCGAACAAATACGATCCAGGATCTCCCACGCGATTCGTTGACTGGAAAGCTCACGGCTGGGTTGATATTTACTCCGCTCTCGCGAGATCTTCAAATATTTTCTTTTATGCCGTGGGAGGAGGCCTGCCTTACAATCGCGATCTCTTTATGGGGGACTCCGATATTTCGGTAGGGCTTGGCATCGGGAGACTCAAACAATATTTTTCTCTTTTTGGGCTTAATAAAAAAACGGGCATTTCTTTGAGCGGCGAATCGGTCGGATATCTTCCGTCTGCCGAAGACAAAAAAGAAAGAACCGGTACCGATTGGACCTTGGGCGACACCTACAACGTTTCTATCGGCCAGGGAGACCTTACCGTTACGCCTATCGGCCTCATAACGGCGGTTTCTTCGGTTGTAAACGGTGGAACGCTTTGGAAGCCGAATCTTGTTTTTGGCGCTAACCCCGAAAAACTCGCCGACTTGAGTTATCTGAAAGACGAACTTTCCCAAGTTGCCGAAGGAATGAGAGACGCGGTCCAGAAATCATACGGCACGGCCGCGATGTTGAATTCTCTTCCCTTTGAAACTTACGGCAAAACCGGCAGCGCGCAAGTGCAGAATAAAGCGAAAACGAACGCCTTCTTTGTCGGCTGCGGCCCGATGCCTCTTGAATCGGAAAACTACGCGCCCATTTGTCTTTTGGTTCTCGTTGAAAACGCAAAAGAGGGAAGTTTAAACGCCGTTCCGGTGGCCTACGATGTTTTTAGATGGTATTATGACAATAGAATTAATATTGATTAATGGCAGGAATTTTCGGCAGCCGAAAAAAAACCAGCGTTCCCTCTGACGGATCCGAATTCAGGCAAGACATCGTGTCCGGCGATTGGGTTCTTATCGCGACCGGACGAAAAAAAAGACCTCAAGAGCTCATAGTAAAAAAAGAAAAGATCGTTGTTCCGAAAGATAAATGTCCTTTTGAGAATCCCCAGGCTTCGGGAAACGCCGAACCGGTTCTGATTCGCGAGGACAAACGCGGCAACTGGCGGATCCAAGTCGTTCCGAATCTTTATCCGGCTGTTTTTTCAGGTACCGAACAAACAACCGCCGTCCTGAAAAACGGTCCCTATTACTTGATGAAAGGAGTGGGCTATCATGATGTCGTCATAACCCGGGGCCATGATGAAAATTTTCCGCGCCTTTCTCCGGCCGAAGCGACAATGTGCTTGGAAGTAATGCAGGAAAGATACCGCATGGTCGCGAGAGACGAACGAATCGCGTACGTTTCCATATTTCACAACTGGGGACTCGCGGCGGGAGCTTCCGTTTATCATCCTCATTATCAAATGATTTCCATTCCGATCGTTCCTCCGGACGTAAGCCACTCTTTGCGCGGTTCGGAACGGTATTACAAAGAAAACGGTTCTTGCGTTCATTGCACCATTTTAAAAAAAGAAAAAGCCGAGAAAAAACGAATTATCTTTGAAAATCGGGGAGCGATCGCTTTTCTTCCTTTCGTTTCACGGGAACCTTTTGAAATAAGAGTATTCCCTAAAATTCATTCCCCGTTTTTTGAAGATTGCGGTCCGTCTTGCCTGAAGTACATTGCCGAAGCTTTGCAAAAATCTCTAAAAATGCTTGAAGACAGATTAGGCTGCGTTGATTATAACTTTTTCATTCACACGGCTCCGGTCAAGAACAGGGAAGATTATCCTTTTTATCACTGGCACATTGAAATTCAGCCGAAGATCGTTATCTCGGCGGGCTTTGAATTGGGTACGGGCATAGAAATAACGGTTGTTGATCCGGATGACGGCGCCGCGTTTCTCAAAGGACGATGAAAGGAGAATTGTTGACCGTTCTTATTGGCGCTTCTCCTTTTTTTGAATTGGAAGGAGCAATGCCCTTCGCCGTTTTTATTTGGCATTTTTCGGTTCTTAAGGCGTTTCTGCTTTCCACTTTGGGAAATCTTTTGCCGGTTATTCCTCTTCTTTTATTTTGGAATTTTATAGCCGAAAAGCTCGCCGATCACTTTTACTATTTTAACCGGCTCTTCGCCTGGCTCACCGATATGACGCGCAAAAGACATTCCTGGGGATTTAAAAAGTGGGAAAGTCTCGCTCTTTTTATTTTTGTGGCCCTGCCTTTTCCTTTGACCGGCGTTTGGACGGGAACGTTAATGGCGCTTGTTTTCGGCGTTCCGCTTAAAAAAGCGGCTATAATGATAATTCTTGGCGCCATAATTTCGGGCATCATCGTTTCTTTTTTCGTGCAAACGGGCTCTAATCTGCTTTCTGTCATATAATTACTCCCATGAAAACCTCCGATAAACTCGTAGTTATGAACTGGAAATGCAATCCCGCTTCTTCTGCCGAAGCGAAATTGCTTGCTTCCGCCTCGGATTCCCCAAACGTCATCGTCTGTCCGCCGGCGCCTTTTTTGTCTCTTGTCGCGGGCAAATTAAAACACGCGTCCTTGGGCTCGCAAGACGGATTTTATACGGAGGGCGCATACACGGGGGAGTATTCTTTTGCGCAGCTTGAAAGTCTTGGCGTTAAATACGCCATTTTGGGTCATTCAGAGCGAAGAAAAAACTTTGGCGAAACCTCCGAATCGGTTTCCAAAAAAACTTTAGCCGCGATAAACGCGGGCGTTATCCCCATTGTTTGCGTTGGCGAAAGAAAAAGAACAAGCGTTCCATCCGCCATTAAAACGGTTATTGCGCAATTAAACGATTCTCTCTCGGGGGTTCCGAAAGAAAAGGCGGATAAAATCATTCTCACCTACGAACCCGTTTGGGCCATAAGCACCACGAGCGGAGGAAGGAATGCGACTTTGAAAGAAATGGCGCCGGTTATGGAAGCGATGGCGGAAAGATTCCAAAAAATCTTCGGTAAAAAAGCTAAAGTGCTTTACGGCGGATCGGTTAATCCGGCGAACGCGGAAATATACGCCGAAGCCCCGGACGTTTCCGGTGTTCTTGTTGGCGGCGCTAGTTTAAAATTAAAAGAAGTCCCGATAGTAATTGCATCCCTCCGTCATTCCCGCGGAAGCGGGAATCCAGTACAATAAAGTAATGGACATCAAAAAGCTTTTTCTTCAATTCGGAAAATTTGCCGTGATCGGAGTTCTTAATACGGCGATCTACTTTGGCGTATTGAACTTCCTCATTTTTATAACGGGCATAACGAAAGGAATCTCAATCATTCCGTTAACGAGCACCGCCTTTATAATCGCGACCACGAATAGTTATTTGTGGAATAAATTTTGGACGTTCAAAGACAAAGAATCCGTTCGCGTTTTTCAAGTCGGTCAATTTTTGATTGTAAGCATTATCGGATGGGCGATAAATTCGGGGATAGTTTATCTGATTTCAACTTTCATCAAACCGATGTTCGGTCTTTCTCAAGCGTTATGGGTAAATGTCGGAGCCGTCCTCGCCACGGGTATTTCTCTTATTTGGAACTTCTTAGGCTATAAATTTATCGTCTTCAAAAAGTAATTACATTATTATGGGCGGACATGCGCTCCTTCTGTCATTCCCGGCGTACCGGGAATCCAGGTTTTTTGTTATCATCCCTATGCTGTATCCTTTCTTAGCTTCAGCGGAGGAAGATTGACAAAATCGTTCTTTTATGATAAAATGAAAGCTGGACAATAAAAATTTTAGAAAAGGAGGTACCTGAAATGCCGAGACCGCCCATTGTTCCCCCAGATCCAGATGAGGAAACTCCAAGAGACGACCAAAAAGGCTGGATTATCGCAATATTCGTGGCTATTGTAGTACTCGGTTTAGCCATAATCGGCCTGATCGTTTGGGGAGTATTTTTTCAAAGGCCTGCGGAGCACAGAGATGTCGAGGTAGAGAACGCTTACTCACCCGTTGAGACGTGCATATGCGTTAAAACTGGGTGCCCTGCCAAAACGGAAGCGCCTAAGAAGACGCAAAAACCCGTTAAAACAAAGGGACCAGTCAAGACCAAGACACCTACACCTGCGCCTACAAAGACACCCCAAAAGACAAAAGTGCCTTCCGAGGAGCTTAGTATCTATCTTGATCCGCCAATTCGAGAGGAAACGGTGGACGGAGAAACCTTCCTCATCATGACTTTTGCCCTGACGGGAGATACGTCGGAAGTTGCGCAGTGGTCGTTCAAATTGAACGGCAGAAGCGAACCCTGGCGCGTCTATCAAGGAAATCATAGGATTGAGCAAAGGATAGAAAAACCTTGCTCAAAAACCACCATCCAGCCCATGATAAAATTGCTGGACGGAACGGTCATCACGGGGACCACCAAAACATGGACCCCGAGCAATTAATCCTCCTTATCAGAACGAACCCAAATCTTAGCGGATGAGGGTTCTTTTTTTATTCAAAAATCCCTATAATGCGGCGGTGAAGCTCTCCCGAAGAGAGGCTTGACAGAATTAAGTAATTATGATAAGCTCCGCCTTATGACTATGTTTAGAAAAATATTACCCATTGCGGCTATAACCGCTGTTTTACCGTCGCTTATCCCGGCCATAGCCTTGGCTTCCGCTCCTTCGGCTATTTCAAGCGATGCGACAAATGTTTCCCAAAGTTCTGTTACCTTAAATGGAAAGGTCAATCCTAACGGCGTTTCAACCGAATATTGGTTTGAATACACTACCTCCGGTTCCAGCATGTTTGATGTGTTAACAAGCTCTTCTTCCATCGGATCCGGAAGCGGATATACGGCTGTTTCAAAAACGATCTCCGGACTTGAAACGGGAACTACTTATAGGTTTCACGTAGTGGCCAAAAACAGCCAAGGAGAAATTCAGTATGGTCAAGATAAAACCTTTACCACTTCCGGCGGTTACAACCCCCCGGGTCCCGTTGGCAGTGCTCCTGAAGTTTCAATTTCTTCCGCCTATAGCATCACTCGTAATTCGGCTTCTTTGGAAGGCTATGTTAGCCCGAACGGTTCCTCAACCGAATACTGGTTTGAATACGGTACTCGAAGCGGCAATTTGTCGCAGAGAACGAGCACTCGGTCTCTCGGAAGCTATTATGGAAACACCAATGTTTCCGCTTCGGTTTACAGTTTGAACGAAGACACTACTTACTATTACCGGTTGATTGCCCGCAATTCGTACGGCACGGACTACAGTTCCACTCGGAGCTTCAATACTTCCGGAGGTTATGTTCCTCCCACTTACTACAACGCTCCTCAAGTAACGACCGTTTGGCACTCTAACGTTCTTCAAAATTCCGCTACTCTTCAGGGAAGAGTAAGCGCTAACGGCTCTGCCGCGACCATGTGGTTTGAGTACGGTCCCACTTCAAGCGATCTCTACATCAGATCCTCAAGCGTGTCCGTTCCTTCTTATGCTTCACAAAACGACTACTACATTAACGTTTCCAATTTGGCCGCGAATGTTACTTATTACTATCGCGCGGTTGCGGAAAATTCCTACGGCACGAATTACGGTGAAATAAGATACTTTAAAACTGCTAGCGGCAGCATAATCGTTAATCCGCCGATTGTCGTAACGAACGATTCAGGCGTCTTGCTTGATCCTTCGGTAAGCGATCTTGATCCCAAAGCGGGCGACACGATTGATTACGTTCTCACCTATAGGAACGCTTCAAACGGAAAAATCACCAGTTCCGTTATAAAAGTCCTTCTTCCATACGGAACGGAATACGTGGACGCGAACGTTAAACCGACCTCGTGGATGGCCAATAACTTGACCTTCACGATCGGAGACGTTGAAAAGGGCAGTCAGGGAATCATTATCGTCAAAGTGAAAATACACGATGACGCCGACAAGGGTCAGAACCTCGTCTTTAATTCTTCTCTTGATTTCACCGATGCGGCCAAAAGAGCACAGACGGTTAATTCCTACATTGCCGTAACTGTCGGTGGTAGCCGATTTAATTTCCTCGCCTCTCTTTCTAGCTTCGCCGAATCAATCACCGGCAGCTGGCTCTTCTTGCTTCTCTTTATTCTTATGCTCATCACCATCGTTTACCTTGTTGTTATGAGAAAAAAAGAACGGAAGGAAGAAAAAGGACAAAAGAATTCTGTTTCTGCCACTCCGGAAAATTAAAAGCATTGACTTTTAAGAGATAATCTGCTACAATACGCCTGCGAGTGAAGTTATCTCCGAGGGACGAACGCAAGTTCAACTCCGAGGATTACTTTGCCCCGAGACCTTTCCCCCTCCGCCATTGGCGGAGGGGGTTTTAGTTTAAAAGATTAGAGGCTGATGAGTTTTGAGTTTTGAGATTTCTTTACTATAGTAAGGAAATATGAACGCGGTTGTCCGTTTAAATCTTGATATTGACGCTCACGATGTTTCTTCTTCTCTGCGAATGAAAAGAGCGGTGGAGTCCGTAAAAAATCTGTCTCCCAAATTCGGACGAATCGTCATCTTGAGTCACCGGGGAAGACCGAACGGAGTTGATGGTTCCTTGAGTCTAAAACCGATTATTAAGGAGCTCTCCGAAAAATCCCGCCGGAGAATATCTTTCCTGGAAGGCTCTCCCGAAAAGCACCTGGAGCGCGTGCTTGTAAAAAAAGGTATTTTCGCTCTGGAAAACACTAGATTCTTTTCCGGAGAGATGAAAAACAGTTCCGCACTCGCGAGAACGTTTGCCTCTTTCGGCGACGTTTTTATAAATGACGATTTCGCGACCGCTCACCGGACGCAAGCCTCAAACGTGGGCATCACCGAATTTTTAACGAGCCTTGAAGGCCCGATAATGAAAACCGAACTAGTGGCCCTTAAAAAAATAATGGCTCATCCGGCGCATCCTTTTACCTTGATTGTCGGCGGCGGAAAAATGAAAAGCAAGCTGCCCGTCATCAAAAATCTTCTCGCTAAAGCGGATTACGTTCTCTTGGGAGGGGGAGTGGGGAATACCGCTCTCAAGGCTGCCGGTTATGATGTGATGAATTCTCTTTTTGAAAAATCGCTTATTCCGGAAGCGAAGAAACTGATTAAAAATCCCAAAGTCTTGTATCCTTTTGATTTCCGAACTTCTAAGAAGAATATCTTAGACATCGGGCCGAACACGGCCAAAAAATTTGCGGAAATTGTACGCTCTTCCAAAACCGTTGTTTGGGCGGGGCCGCTCGGCATGTTTGAACGCAAAGCTTTCAGTCATGGAACGGAAACGGTGGCGGAGGCGATAGCAAAGACGGATTGTTTTTCGGTTGTGGGAGGTGGGGAAACCACCTCGGCCATTATTTCCTTCGGTCTGGAAAGGAAATTTTCTTTTCTTTCAACCGGAGGCGGAGCGATGCTAGAATTTCTCGCAGGCAAAAAACTTCCCGCTCTTGAAGCCCTGGGAATCAAATATAGATGAAAAAGATCCTCGTCATTTACCACAAAAATTGCCCCGATGGTTTCGGCGCCGCTTGGGCAGCCCGCAAAAAATTCGGCGCCAAAGCCGAATATCTCGCCGCCGCGCATCCTTCTTCGCCCCCTAAAGATTTAAAAGGCAGAGAAGTGTATATGGTTGATTATTGTTATTCCGAGGATAAAATGAAATCGGTTTTAAAATCAGCCGCAAAAGTTGTCGTTTTGGATCATCACGTGAGCCAGCGCGAGGCGGTTAAGGTCTCAACGGAATACGTTTTTGGAGAAACTAATTCCGGCGCCATTCTTGCCTGGAAATATTTCTTCCCCAAAAAGAGCGCTCCAAAACTATTGCTTCACATTCAGGATAACGACACCTGGAAGTTTGCTCTCAAAGGTACGAGAGAATATCTGGCTTATTTGGATACTTTACCTTTTGACCTCAAGACTTGGGACAAACTAATAAAAGATTTTGAAAATCCGGACAAAAGAAAAGAATTCTTTAATAAAGGCTCTTCCATTCTTAGCTTTTCCAAACAGAACATAGAAACTCTTTCTTCTACGGCCGAATGGGTCAAATTTGCCGGCCGAAAATGTCTTGCCGTGAATTCTCCTGTATTTGTTTCAGAGATCGGGCACGTTCTCGCAACTAAAGCCAAAGGCATCGGTATCGTTTGGTGTAAAAAAGGGGATAAGCTCAAAGTTTCTTTGCGTTCAAACGGCAAAGTGGACGTATCGCGAATCGCCCTTAAATACGGCGGAGGAGGGCATAAAGCGGCCGCTAGCTTTGTGATTGATGCCTCAAATCCTTTAAAGCTCCCCTGGAAATAAAGCCTGCTATTGACAAATCGGTTTATCTATGCTATAACGAAGATTGAAGCTTAAAACATTTTTGCCCCACTCCTTTCCTTAAAACCCGTATCTTATTGATGCGGGTTTTTCTTTTGCTCATTTTTCCGTTACGGTTGCTTTTCTGATCACTACGTCTTCTAACGGTTTATCGGCTGAATCTCTTTTTACTTTCGCAATCTTATCCGCCACATCTTGTCCCTCAATGACCCTTCCAAAAATCGTGTAATTATGCGGCAAAGGATAATCGGCAACCACTATGAAGAACTGACTGCCGTTGGTATTCGGTCCCGAATTCGCCATGGCGACTACGCCCTTCTTATAATCGTTTTTGTATGACTCCGTTTTCGGATTAAGTTCGTCCGCGAACGTGTATCCGGGACCTCCAAAGCCCGTTCCGGTCGGATCTCCGCCTTGGATCATGAATCCGTCTATGACGCGATGAAACATCACACCGTTATAAAATCCATCGCTCGCGAGCTTCAAAAAGTTTTCTACGGTTTTCGGCGCGTCAGCGTCATAAGTTTCTATTTTTATGGTTCCCAAAGATGTCTCAAGCGTTACGATATGTTTAAAATTTTCCACTTTGTTTGTTGATTGGTTTGTATTTGTTTCTTCATTCGTTATTCCCTCGGAAGGAACGGTTTCGCTGATTACTATCTCTTCCGGTTCGGCGGTCTTTTTACTTGATTCGGTCTTAGCGGCAAAAAAGATAAGCGTTGACGCCGTTGCCACTAAAGCGACCAGTCCCGCTATTATCAGTTTATTTTTCATATTTTTCCCATTTTACCACATTTATTCTTTCCTTTTTCTGTCATTCCCGCGCAGGCGGGAATTCAGGTTGATTGACGTTGTTGCATTTTTATGTTATAAACAATTGCGGCCCGGATGGCAGCGTTTTGTTTCTCTCTGTTATTTCCACGAAAGCGGGAATCAGTATTAAGAAATGAGATGAGGAAAGTCTGGACTTTCTCCCTCCTCAGTTTTTACGAAAACTGGAGAGGGGAAAAACACAGCGGTTAAAAGCCGTCCTTACCAATTTATTTGATAAGAGAGGTGCGAGCAGTGACGTCTTCGCTACGCTATAGCGCGCAAGCGCAAAAGCGAGCCGATAGAAATATCGAGCTGAAAAGCTGAGGAGAGCCCCATCCCAACGTAGAAGGCTTAATTCCGTGATAGGGACAAAAAACGGAAGTGAAACGGCTAAATCCTTGTGGAATGCAAGACCGTACTATGCCTCGCTATAGCTCGCAAGAGCAAAAGCGGGTCATAGGGAGTCGCTTGAGTCTAAGAGTAATCTTAGACCTAGATAAATTGCCATCATCCCTCTCCAGTTTTACAGACGTAAAACTGGAGAGGTGATTACAGAATCCGGCTTACCCGGCCGCACAAAAAATGCCTCATTATTGAGGCATTTTTTGTTATAATTTCTTTAACGGTGGATACGATTAAAAGACTGTCTATCATAATCATCTTGTTCGGAGTCGGCACGATTGTTGGGTGTTCCATAGTCGCGAAAAACGCGTCAGACAAAATTAAAGAAAAAGAAAACCTGACTCCAGAAGAAATCGTTTCTTCTTTCTACGTAAAGTGGAAAAAAGAAAAAGATCCGTTCTCGGAAGGCTTCCATACCTTTAAGACGGATTTAACGGATGAATTCAATGATTCTCTAATCGGTTACTCGGGAGAACTGAATCCCGTTACTTGTTCGGAATCGTTTCCGGCGAACTTCACGGTGAGTCCCGCGATAATAAAAGCCGACAAAGCGACCGTCATCTGGAATAATCCGGCTTCTTCCCTGCAAGCGCGCGTCAAACTCATATCAGAAAACAATCGCTGGCTGATTAATTCCGTTTCCTGCGAAGAAAAAGAATCCTAATTGTTGGCGGACTGGTTTATTTTCCAGACGCCGTCCACGAGCCTCATTTCGTACGTTACGGGATAAGTTTCTTTTCTCACCCCTCTCTTAAGTTCCACTTGAACGAAAGCGTCCTCCCCGTTAGCCGTAACGTTTAAAATCCTGAATCCGTAAAAAGGTTCGGTTGTCAAACTTTTCTCCGCCGCGCATTTTGATTTCCATCCCTCGGTGTCTTTCAGAATGTATTTATTGAACATGTCGCAATTGCCCGTAAGTCTCGCCTTAAAAGCGCTGCAAAAATCCTTTTTGGCGAGATAAGCTCTGTTCACGTAAATATCCGTTGTCATGAACACGACCGTTGTGACTAAAACGATTGCCGCGGCGACCAAAACGAACATCAATATAAAAGTTTTTCTTTTTGGAGGAAGAGAATTTCTTTTCATTTGTTATTCTCATTATAACAACTGAATATGGCGGATAACTGTTGATAACATTTTACTTTTCCGGTTTTAAGGTATAGTCTGTTCGTACGGTTTTTGAAAATTAAAAATCTGGTGCGAAAGGAGGTAAACGCTCATGTCTGAACTGGAGAGAAAGATTACTCAGGCAGTTCTCGTTTTCCCGATCTACGAAGACCGAGTTCTCATGGCATGGAAGATGAGGCGCATTGCTCAAGGTTTCTGGAACGGATACGGCGGCCGGATCAAAAAAGGCGAAACGCCTTTAGAAGCGGCGGTGAGAGAACCGTACGAAGAAGGGAAGATTACGACTTCCGAAGCTCGCTTGCGCAAAGTGGCGATTATTGACTTCATCAATGTCGCTCTTGACGGAAGCGAATCTGTTTGGCGGGTGCACGTTTTCATTCTTCGCGGATGGAACGGAATGCCGGAACCTTCGGAAGAGATGATAAATCCCACGTGGTTTTGGAGAAACTCTTTGCCTCTTCTTGACATGGCGCCGGCGGACAGATTCTGGCTCCCGAGAGTGTTACGGGGCAGGAGATTCTTTGCCGAAGCGCATCTCGGAGACAACCAGAGAAGACTTATAGGGAAGGTCGTCTTCAAGAAGGTTCCTAAGGACAAGGCACTTCTCTTCGCCGTCTGACGAGGAAAGGAGCTAAAGCTTGCCCGTTTTCTGCAAGGCATCACCGGAGAGAGTCTCCGTGACACGTCGGACCGGCCTGTTAAGCCGCTTTCCGAGAAAATTGCGTTAATAAAAACTTTGTAAAGCCGCGATTATCCTTCGCGGCTTTTTAATAAGAAGGTATACTTAGAACAATGAAGAAATATTTGCCCTGGCTTTTAGTGATTCTTGTTATTGGCGCAGCCGCTTGGTGTTTTTGGTATTTCAGGCAGCCAAATACGTCGACAGTTGTCGTTACTTCGCCTGCCGGCGGTGAAACGTGGCAAAGTGGCGAAAAACACGTTATTTCTTGGAAAACCCGCGGAATTTCCAAAGACAACAAAATTTCGGTAATCATTCGCCGTATACCGCCTCCGCCGCTAAAGACGGAAGGTCAAGAATTTGATCCTATCGTCTTTTTTGATTTACCTAATACGGGTTCGGTTGAATGGGAAATTTCGCCGATGTACCCAGATGGCAATTATGTACTTGAAGTTCATTCCTATGGATCAATTCCTGTCACCGACGACATATTCGCGGAAAGCGCGTTGTTCACTATTTCTCATCCGGTGCTTTCGGCAGACCTTTATCCGCTCTACACGGGTGCAACTTGGAGTACGACCACTACGGAAAGTTTCTTAATCGGCGATTCATCTTACACCGGCACAAGTATTTTTACCGATCCGATATCAGTCGGTATGAATCCCGCAAGCATTATTACGCCCTTCAGCGGATATTACGACGGAAAATTAAAAGCTCTTGGTTGGAGCGAAGCGCTTGATTTAGACGCTGGCGGGCATATTGGCGGCCAAGCCGGTTATCGCAAAGATGGAGAAATTATTCTCACTCGTTTTCGTATTGATTATCAAAATAATCCCGAAAACGCGCCGTCCGAGTGCCCTTGCGATGTAACTCTTTTGCTCTTCTCAACGGGGAAGTAGGATGAAATGGTAAATCTATTGAAAGAACAATGCGTTTCTGTTAAAAAGGAGGCGTTCTTTAATAAATAGGATTTCGGGATTGGTCATATTATACGAGTGTTTAGAACTGCCAAATTGGTTTTTGAATGCTCGTTTTATAATAGATCCAGCTGGATAGATTTCCGGCAAACAAAAACAAGGAGGTGTGCTATGGAACCCATGGTAGGCCAAAAGAGAGGACGCATCATTTCGGTGCACGTCGAACACGAACTTCTCCTTAAGCTGGAGAAAGCAGGGCTCACGAATAATCTTGCCCAGAGAGTCATTGAATCCAAGAACAACGAGCTTGCGACAAAGATAGTGGTAAGATTGATCCAAAATTGCGGATTCGAAGCTACCACATCTCAAAGGCAGGCCCGTGAGATCATGGGAAGCAACATGTTTGGCATCGAGGAATCAATCGCTCAATTCGGAGTCAGACCTACGAAAGAGCAGCTCGACGTTCTTGCTGAAGTTCCGTTCACCGAAGACACGCTCAAAGAATGCAGAAAGACGCACGTTCTCGTTTCAGTTTTTCCGCTTTCAATCCTCGATATCCGCGGCAGGGTAGAACATGAACTTTTCGAAGATCACGCGGATGCCTGGATTAATGGGCAAGCATTCGCAAATGAAAGAGGCGACGCAAGCTGGTGCCTTATCCGAAAAACTCCCGTGGATGGCTCAACTTATAGAGATTGGTTTGGACAGCAGGCGCTTCTTGCAAAAAATGAAGAAACACCGACTACTCGCGCGATGACTTACATGATCATCGGCCACTATCTCACAACTGGCGAGCGACTCTTCGAATACGTCCGTGTTCGATGTAGAGACGTCGACCCGGGGCTCGGTGGTCGAGTCAGCATAGGCTATTCTGGCGAGGAAGGCATATCTATCAGTGCTTTGTGGCTCGACAAATGTAGCGACACGGTTGGCGTGTCCACAGCACGAAAGTTCGACAAGGTGCCTAATCCTTAAAAATTTGTTCCTTTTGACTTTTGAGCCTCCGCAAATTTGCGGAGGCTCTTTTCTTTTCATATCGGACAGGATTCTGGCATATGCTGGAAGCCTTGGACAATGTTAGAACCATTATTTCTCAAGAATCTTTTTAAGCTGATCAATAACTGCTTTTTCCCAGGCTTTCATCGAATACCAGCGTAATAGAGGTACAGCGATTATACCTAGCCATTTTTTATGAATGGTGACTTGATAGGTATAGTCAATCAAAGTTCCTTTAGGGTGTTCAGAAAGCAACAACTCTTCATGTCCAGAAGTCCCAAACTGATAACTGTCATTGTCCGAAATAAAGCCTTTACCTGGAAGAATTTGAGTCTTCATCTTTACCTTAAATCTTTTACCGAACGATCTTAATGTTGCTTCCATTTCTAAATAATTTCCCTCCCGTTTATTAATCCGTATTGATTCAGCCACCCTTGGAAAATACTCCGGGAATTTTTCGAAGTCGGTTACTATTCTAAATACATCGTTTATAGGAGCTTTAACAATCCATTGATTGTGAAGTGTTATTTTGTTCATGTATTGTATTTTACAAGTTGGCTGTCAGGCATGGATTCGAACCATGATTCACGGCTTCAAAGGCCGCTGTCCTACCATTAGACGACCTGACAATCTAATGGAATTTTACGAGCTGCTTTCCTTTTTTTCAAGAAAAAAAACCGCCTTATTCGGCGGTCTTAATAATCCCGTGAGTTCCAAAGACAACATTGTCATTGGGTACGAGACAGATAGAGTATTTGAATCCCGGCAATACATTGTCCAGGTTTTCATACAAAACTCTGTACAAATGATCTCTATCTCCTTCGCCGGGATTGAACTTCTTTCGCCCATACTTCCATTGTCCAGGAGTGTAGCAGACCTCAATATGGAAATCTAATCCCTCAATGAATTCCGCCTTTATCACTATAAGGTGAATGGTGCTTTCCTTTGCGGCCGGCCATGCAAACGTTATAAATCCGATAAGAGTCTCTTTCCAGTTCTTGTACCTATCGGTCGATAACGCCTCAACAAATTGAGGACTCGCGAGAATTATGACCTGGAACATGACGCATATCTCCTTTCAAAAAACTAGAGGGAGATTAACATATGTCCCTTCATATGGCAAAATTAACCCGTCATGGCCATTATTGCCGAATATTGTCCCGATCTTGCGCTCCGAAATATCAAGGAACTCAAAGAGGGAAGGAGAGAAGAAAGCGAATGCCTCCCCGAAGCTCTGGAAGAAGGAAAAGAATATCCGTTTCTTAAAAACGGGCAGAAACATTATTGGCTTTTGGGCGAAATCCCGCTTCGCGAAACTAAAGGCGGGGGAGTTTTATCCAAACCGAAAGCGAGCGTGATTATTTTGGAGAGCGCTCACTTCCTTCGTAACGGCGAAGTCTGGACAAAAGGGCGTTATAAAGTGGTTAAAGTTTTATCGGAAGATAAAGTTTATTTTGATGGCTACGAGCGAGTAGAAGATGCGAGAAAGTTTAGAAATTGAAAATTAGAAATTTTGAACTTACTTAAGGCTTTCCACTATCGCCACTTCCAATGGAATAATGGCGAAAGGGGAGTATTTTATTTCTCCGTACGCCTCAATCAACGCCCTTAACGCGACGATCAATTTTTCTCTGTCGCACTCTTCGGCGCTTTGCGTTATTTTTTTTGCCGTCTCCGAAGTGACTTCATCTTTAAATAAGTCCGCCATTCTGGGACTGTAAGAAACAACTAAGACTCTTCTTAAGTAATGGATCAAATCTTTCGTGAGTTGCGAAAGGTTGTATCCTTCCTCGTTTATGCGCGCAAGCGTTTCCAAAGCGCCAGGTAAATCTTTGTTCACGATTTTTTCCGCGAGTAATTCGGTTTTCTGCGAACCGGCTTTTCCCAAAATCCGCTCCACTTCGGAAAGAGTGATGTTCTCGTCTTCCATTGCCACTACTTGTTCAAAAAGCGATTCCGCGTCCCTGAAACTTCCTTCCGCGGCCGAAGCGATAACCTCAAGCGCATCATCGCTTATTTTCACTCCTTCCGCCTTGGAAATGGTTTTGAGTTTTTCCATTATCTTCCCGATAGAGGCTCTTTTGAAAGAAAAACGCTGGGTTCTTGAAACGATCGTTGCGGGCAATTTGTCATATTCGGTCGTCGCCAAAATAAACATTACGTGCGCCGGCGGCTCTTCAAGGATTTTTAGAAGAGCGTTGAACGCTTCTTTGGTTAACTGATGAGCTTCGTCAATGATGAATACTTTTCTTTCGGAATACGCGGGCGTCAATCTCGCTCCTTCTTTCAATTCTCTTATTTCGTCTATCCCTCTGTTAGAGGCGGCGTCAATTTCTATGACGTCAAGCGATCTTCCTTCATCTATTTCTCGGCAGCGCGGGCACTCGTTGCACGGCTCTCCTTCTTTTCTGAACGCCGGATCGTTTTTTCTCTTTTCGCAATTTGCCAACTTCGCGAGTATTCGCGCGACTGATGTTTTTCCGGTGCCTCTCGGTCCGTAAAAAAGATAAGCATGCGCAAGTCTTCCCGTTTTAGCGGCGTTTTTTATTACCTCGGAGACGGAGTCTTGCCCCGCAACCTCCGATATCTTTGTGGGGCGATACCGCCGATACATCGCGAAAGCCATTTTATGCTTTCATTATAAGTCAAATGAATGTAAAATAAAGGCGCTTTTATGGTGAAAAAAGCCGTCTTCTTCATCTTTTTTATCACTGTAGCGGCGGTTGCCGCTTTTTTGATTTTTGGCGAAAAATTGAAAAACCCCGTTATCGGGACGGAAGATTTTTCAGGGGTAACGGTTTCTTCCGAAGAAGAAAATCCCGTACTGCCTGTAGAAAGCGAAAGCGCCGGAGAAATTACGCTGTCGGCTGAAAAACTCGCCATTCCGCCGGAAAAAGTGAAAGCCATTTACGCCACTGCTTGGTCTGCCGGATCAGCTTCCAAAGTGGATTATCTTTTGCGAGTCATCAAAGAAACCGGAATCAACGCGATAGTCATAGATATTAAGGACTTCTCCGGCTATATCGCTTACAGAACAAATGATCCCGAAATCGCGAAATATAAAACCGAAAGTCCGAAAATAAAAGACGTTGACGCCCTTATCGCGAAACTGCATGCCGAAAACGTGTACGTGATAGCGAGGGTAGTCGTTTTTCAAGATCCCGTGCTCGCGATTGCGCGACCGGATCTCGCCGTTAAAGATTCCAAAACGGGAGAAATTTGGGTAGATAACAAAAAACTTGCCTGGATGGATCCGTCCTCAAAAGAAGTTTGGGATTATAACATTGCGATCGCCAAAAACGCTTTTGCCAAAGGCTTTGACGAAGTGAATTTTGATTACGTGCGTTTTCCTTCGGACGGAGCTCTCTCCGAAATGTCTTTTCCTTTTTACAACGGAATTAAAACCAAAAGAGAAGCGATTAAAGATTTCTTTGTCTATCTTAGGGAGGCGCTTAAGGGAGAAGTTATTTCGGCCGACTTGTTCGGTCTTGTAACGAGTGCTTCGGATGATATGGGTATCGGCCAATATCTTGAGGATGCTTACGGTAATTTTGATTTCATTTGTCCCATGGTTTATCCTTCGCACTTCGCTTCCGGCTTTATCGGTTATAAAAACCCTGCCGCTTTTCCTTACGAAGTGGTAAAATATTCCGGCGAATCGGCGGAAAAAAGAATCCAAGCGCTCGTGCCGGAAGGGGAACTTCCGGAAACAAAACTTCGTCCGTGGCTTCAGGATTTCAATTTGGGATATGAATACGGAGAAGATCAGGTAAGAGCCCAGATCAAAGCCGTGGAGGACACTTCCGATGCCGGCTGGATGATGTGGGATCCCAAAAACAATTACGATCAAAAAGAAGGATTTAAGGGTATCTAAATGATGGTTGCCGTTAGAAAGATAAAAGATATTTTAAACGCTAAAATTCCTCTAAGCATAGTTTTGACTTTGCTCGCTTTTTTGGTTGTCGGATTTTCCGTTTTTATGTCCGTTTTTCGGGAGAACGTTAATTATTCTCTTTTTGTCGGCAACACTTCTCCCAATCCGGAAGAACTTGAATTCGGCGCACTGCCCGCTCTGGCCAACCCCGATTTTTTTACGGACGTTAAAGAATCTTTCGTTAAAAACGAAGCGGACTTTATTGAAGCCAATTTATCGGACATGACTATTCGCGTTTACCTCAAAGGTAACTTGGAATACGAAGCGCCCATCTTGACCAAAGGAAAAGAAGGCTCCTGGTGGGAAACGCCGGCCGGCATATACAAAATTGAAACCATGGAGAAAAATCATTTCTCTTCTTTCGGGAGAGTGTACCAGCCTTGGAGCATGTCCTTTCAAGGAAATTTCTTCATTCACGGCTGGCCCTATTATCCCGATGGACGGCCGGTTGAATCCAGCTTCTCGGGCGGTTGCATCAGGCTTTCCGATGAATCTGCCGAAAACATATTTCGCCTTGCGCATATCGGAATGCCCGTCATCGTTTTTGAACGCGATTTCTACGCCGATGATTTTGTTTACAGTCTCGGTCCCTCCGACCTGACTACCAATTCTTTCCTGGTAGCTGACTTAAAAAACAATCACGTCCTGCTTGAAAAAGATTCGGGGGACATTCTTCCGATCGCCTCTATCACGAAAATTATGACCGCCTTGATTGCCGGAGAATACATCAATCTTGAAGCGAACGTGGTTGTTCCCGAAGAAGCGTTAGTCAAAACTTCTACGCCGCGTTTAACGGCCGGCATGAGCGTTACTGCTTATGATCTCTTGTTCCCCCTTCTTTTAGAGTCGTCAAACGAAGCGGCTGAAACATTTGCAGATCACCTGGGACGAGACCGGTTCATATCGCTTATGAACAAAAAAGCGAAAGCTATCGGAATGGATAAAACCGCCTTCACGGACCCTTCGGGATCAAGCGAAGGAAACAAAAGCAACGCCGTAGAACTCTTTAATCTCGCAAAATATTTGTATAACAACCGCAACTTCATTTTGAAAATATCTTCGGGCGACCTCAAAGATTCCGTCTACGGAAGGCCTTCCTTCAGCAACCTTTCAAATTTCAACCTTTTCGGGGACGATCCTTCTTTCTTCGGCGGGAAAATAGGGAAGACTTCGGCCGCCAAAGAAACGTTCCTTAGCGTTTTTAATCTTGATTTGTCCGGCGAAGAACGTCCGGTAGCGATTATCGTTTTGGGGTCGGAAGACGTCCATTCGGATACCGTTAAAATTTTAAACTGGCTCAAAACCAATTATTAAAATGGCCTACGAAATTGAAACAACCGGATTTAAGGGACCCATTCAAAAGCTTCTTGAATTCATAGAAGATAAAAAATACGAGATAACCGAAATAAACCTGGCGAAAATTACCGGCGATTTTTTGGATTATCTTAAGATCGTGGAAAATGACGAGCCTCGTCTTCTCGCGGATTTCATTGCCGTAGCCGCCAAACTGATTCTCATTAAATCAAGAACGTTGATTCCCGATTTTGAGCTCACTCCCGAAGAAGAGGAAGGGATAAAAGACCTTGAAAGGCGGCTCATAATTTATAAATCGCTGAAGGATGCCGAGGAAAACTTTTTGAGTCTTTGGAAAAAAAATCGGATATCTTTTGCAAAAGACCCGACTCCTTTGGAACAAAACCCCGTTTTCATTCCATCTTCGGAAATCAGCTTGCCTTCTCTTCTTGCCTCAATCGCCGCGATGCGCTCTTCCATTACGGCTCTGAAAACTCAATACGAGGACTACGAACCTCTTAATTTTGAAGCTTATGTCTCGGAACTCATTACGAGGATCGGCAAAAGCGTTTCCAAATTCGGCAGTGTCGCCGAAAACAGAAATAAAAACGAAGTGATTGTTTTATTTTTGGCGCTTTTGCATCTCTTAAAAGATAATAAGGTGAGCATCAGCCAAGACAGTCCCTTCTCGGAAATAACGATAACGCCCAATGGATAACACGGAACAAAAAATTGAAGCGGTGCTTTTCGCGATAGAAGATCCCGTTAGTCTTAAAAAACTCGCGAGCATCGTCCATGAAAAAGAAGAAAAAGTTTCAGAGGCTGTAGAATCTTTAAAACAAAAATACGCTTCCGAAAAAAGCGGCATTCATCTTGTCTCGCACGATTCGGGCATACAACTTGCGACCAAACCCGAATTATCTCCTATTCTGGAAGAACTCGTGAAAACGGAAATCCACGAGAGTCTGACTCCGGCCGCTCTTGAAACGTTATCGCTTATAAGTTACCTTAGCCCTATTTCCAAATCTTCGCTAGAATATATAAGAGGAGTGAATTCAAGTTTCACTTTGCGGAATCTATTGATCCGCGGACTGATCGAACGAATTCCTCATCCCAAAAAAACAAATGCTTATCTTTACCGGCCGACCGCGGATCTCATAAGACATTTGGGAATCTCGGATAAGAACGAACTACCTGAGTTTGATAAATACCAGAAATTAAAAGAAGAAATAGAAAATGAGTAATACCGTTAAAGCCGTAATTTTTGGAGCCGTCTTTCTTCTCGTCGGTTTAGGCGCTAAATTAGGGTTAGCGGCTTTTTCTTCCGACGGTAAAAACACGAACACAATGGCAAATATTGTTTCTTCAATTCCTTCCGCTGAAAATCCCTCTCTTCCGGGAGCGGGAGAACTTCCCGGCAAAAAAGAACCGAAAACGCCCGAAAATTTGTCCATGCAGGCGGGCATGGTCACCGATCTGTCTTCCGGAGAAGAAATCTTTTCTCTCCGTAAAACGGAAAAATGGCCTCTTGCCTCTCTTTCCAAATTAATGAGCTCCATCGTGGCTTTGGAGAAAATGGATTTAAATCAAAAAATAGTTTTTTCAGGAACTGCCATTGCGACCGAAGGTGTTTCCGGCGGATTTATGGAAGGGGAGAAATATTCGGTTGAAGACCTTATTTACGCGATGATGGTCGTCTCTTCAAACGATGCGGCCGTGGCATTGTCCGAAAATATGCCGGCCGGTCAATTCGTGGAAGCTATGAATAGGAAAGCCGCGGAGCTCGGAATGAACGCCACTCATTTTGTGGAGACCACCGGGCTTTCCATGCTGAATCAGGGAACCGCGAACGATCTTAGCTTGCTCGTGGAATATGCCTGGAGCGCTCACCCGGAACTTTTCTCCGTTTCTTCCAGAAAAACCACCATTATCAAAGAGCTCAATTCCAATAAAAGCGTTCGTCTGACGAATATTAATTCTCTTGCCGCGAGAAACGATTTTCTGGGAGGTAAAACCGGCTTTACCGAAGACGCCAACGAAAATCTCATTGCCGTCTTTTCGGTCAAAGGAAAACCTTATGCCGTTATCATTCTCGGAGCGGATGATAGAATTACGGAGGCCGAAAAAATAATTCGGTTCTTAAACGATGATACTGACTCAGGCGATTAAAGTTCTTGCCGTCACGATGACGGCTTTTGCCATAGCCATTGCGGTTACGCCGCTGATTTTGAAATTATTGCGCCGATTCGGTCTTAAAAAACAGATAAGAGACGCTTCTTCCGCTCCGGTTATGTCCGCTCTTCATGCCAAAAAAGAAGGAACTCCGACCATGGGAGGAGTGATTATCTGGGGAACCGTTCTTGCGACTGCCGTCTTAATGTTTCTTGCAAGTAAAATCCTTGGCGGCATATACGAAAACCTTAATTTTATAGATCGGGCGGAAACTTATTTACCCCTTGCCGCGATGATTATCGCCGCTCTTGTGGGACTGGCGGACGATTTGCTTGGCGTTTTTAGGATCGGACCCAAAGGAGGAGGACTCTCCGTAAAACACAAACTTCTTCTTTATGCGGCTTTGGGGGCCTTTGGCGCTTGGTGGTTTTATTCGCCGACCCACTTGGATTGGCACGTGTTGAATATCCCTTTCTTCGGTGCCGTCGATATCGGGCTTTGGTATATTCCCATTTTTATTTTCATCATTGCCGCGAGCGCTTTTTCCGCAAACGAAACGGATGGTCTGGACGGGCTTCTGGGAGGAGTATCAATTTTCGCTTTTGGAGCGCTCGCCGTGATAGCCTTCGTTCTCGGCCGATACGATCTTGCGGCTTTTACGGGAGCCATGATCGGAGCCATGATCGCTTTTCTTTGGAACAACGTCTATCCGACCAAATTTTTCATGGGCGATACCGGTTCAATGGCTTTGGGGATTACCATGGGCGTAATCGCTTTGCTCACGAACACGGTCATCCTTCTTCCTTTCTTCGCTCTCGTCATGGTCATTGAATCCCTCTCCGTTATCATCCAAATGATTTACAAGAAGATATTTAAAAAGAAACTTTTCCTCTCTACGCCGATTCATCATCACTTTGAAGCGAAAGGCATGCCTGAATCCCAAATCACTATGCGTTTTTGGATTATTTCCGGAGTTACCGCCGGCGCCGGCCTCATCCTGTTCTTTCTAGATAGGATAATTTAACTTTTCCACAGTTTTAGGGTTTATATGCTTCGGTTTTGACATTTGAGTTTTAAGATTTGAGTTATAATGGAGCAATGTCTCTCCTTATCAAAGGTGGCGAAGTTATTGACGGTTTGGGTGGCGCGCCGAAAAAAAGCGACGTGCTCATTATCGGCCGCCGCATCGCTGCTTTGGGAGATTTTCCGGCATACAAAGCCAATCGCATCATTTCGGCAACCGGAAGCTTGATTTTCCCGGGGTTTATAGATATTTCATCCGTCTCCGATCATCGTTTGTCGCTTTTGAGCGAACCCGATCAGGCGGATTTTTTAAGACAGGGAGTTACCACTATAGTTTGCGGCGCCGAAGGCAAGTCTTTAGCCCCCGCTATGTATGCAGGAGACGTTTCTTCCTCAAATGCCGGCTGGCGGGGAATGGGTGAATATCTGAATTCGGTGCAAACGCTTCATCCGGGCGTCAATTTCACGAGTTTTTTAGGCTATGAAACTTTAAGGCGTTCTCTTACGCCAAAGCCGAGAAATCTGGGCGTAAAAGAAATTGGCGTCTTGTCTCACATCCTAGGACAAGAATTTGCCGATAATTCGGTCGGCGTATCGGTGGGCGACAGGGGATTTGCCGAATTTGACGCTTCTGAAGAAGAATTGAATACCCTGAAAAATATTCTTCTCAAGGAAAACAAAACGGCTTTCATTCCTCTTTCCGCCGAAGATAAATCTTACGCGCCCTTCGCTGAATCCGGCATTAAAGTCATCATCGGAAACTTGAACGGTTCGCTCTCTTCCGCCTCCGCTTTTGAAAAAATCGTTAACGCCATTGAGAGAAAATCTCCCAAAGCGGAATTTGCTTTCTCTTTTTCGCCTTATCCCTACCATCGCTTCAAGGCCGCAGATATTCTCCCGAAATCCGTTAACAGAGAAAAATCTGTTGGGCTTATTGACGCTTTGAAGAAAAAAAGGTTTTTCGGTTTTCTTTCTAAAAGAACCCGAGCCTTCGATCCGCAGGAGACGTTTATCTTTTCTGCGCCGCGAAAAGAAATGAAGTTTCTCCTGGGAAAATCGGTCGCCGAATTTGCGGCAAATAGGGGAATAGTCCCTGAAGAAGCCTTTGTCCGCATCGTTTCGATGTGCGGCGCGGATACGGAATTTTTAACGCGTATGGCTGATAGAGAACTGATAGAAAAGATCGCTTCTCACGGAAGAAGCATTATCGGCAGCTCCGGCTGGAGTCCGATGTCAAAAATATCCATAAAACACAGGGAACTTTCCGATCCCTTTGCCGAATTTATCCGGCTCTCCGACCGGCTGGGAATTCGGCCTGAACTCGTGGGCAAAAAGCTTTCCGCCCCCGCGCGTATTTTGGGTTTTAGAAAAAGAGGCGTTATCAAGGAAGGATATGCCGCCGATATCACCATTGTTAAAAACAACCGACCGGAAATCACGATTGTAAACGGCGAAATCGCTTTTGAAGAGGGCTCTTTCAATAACGTCCATTCCGGTGAAATAGTTAATATCTGAATACTATGCACGTCATTAAAAAAAACGCCGACGTTATCATAATAGTCATCTCCGCCGCCCTGATTGTATTGGGTATGGCGATTCTTGCGAGCGCTTCGTCCTCTTTGGGCGAAATAAAATTCGGAGACGCGTATTACTATCTGAAGCATCAGTTTATTTTCGGATTGGGCATTGGGCTCGTTGCTTTTCTCGCCGCCATGTTCGTTCCGCTTAAATTCCTCAAAAAGATTTCTTTCGTTCTGTTGCTCATCAATATCGCCGGATTAATCCTTGTCTTCACGCCCTTGGGCAGCGAGTTCGGCACTTCCGCGAGATGGCTTGATATTTTCGGTTTTCAGATCCAGCCTTCGGAACTGCTCAAATTCACTTTTATCGTTTATATCTCCGCCTGGCTGACCTCCAAAGGAAGAGACCGCAAAAAAGATCTGTCGGAAGGGCTTCTGCCTTTTATGATAATCTGCGCCGTTATCGGCGGATTGCTTTTAGCGCAGCCTTCAACGAGCATTTTGATAATCATTATGATTTCTACCCTGATCGTTTACTTTATGAGCGGCACGAAACTGTCTTTTATCGCCATTATGGGACTTGTGGGCATTTTGATACTTACGCTCGTTATCACTTTTACGCCTTACAGAAAATCAAGAATTTTGTCTTTCTTAAGTCCCGACACGGATGTTCGCGGCACGAATTATCATCTGAACCAATCTCTCATTACGGTCGGTTCTGGCGGTCTTACGGGAGTCGGTTACGGAAATTCCACTCTCAAGAATTCTCTGCCGGAGCCGATCGGGGATTCCATTTTTGCCGTGGTCGCCGAAGAATTCGGTTTTGTGGGATCAATGTTCTTTATCGCCCTTTATTTCCTTCTGGTTTTTACCGGCCTTTCGGGTTCTGCGCGGGCCCACTCCGACTTCGGGAAGTTGATACTTATCGGCTTTTCTTCCATAATCGGCCTTCAAGCTTTTACCCACATAGCTTCCGTTTCGGGGTTCATTCCCTTAACCGGAGTGCCTCTGCCCTTTGTAAGTTACGGAGGTACCGCTCTTGTTACTTTTATGGCTATGGCGGGACTTATGGTTAACGCTTTGCGACATGGATAGAGAAAAGAAAGAAATAAAAATTATGCTTGCGGGCGGCGGCACGGCCGGTCATATCAATCCGCTTCTCGCGGTGTGCTCGGAGGCAAAAAATATCGCGGATAAGAAAGGACTAATCCTGCGACTGGTTTATGTCGGTAATCCGGGAGATTATGCGGATAAATTTGAAGAATTGGGAATTACAATAAGAAAAATCATTCCGAGCAAACTGCGAAGATATTTTTCGGTTGAAAATTTTTTGGAAGCGCCGAAATTTATTTTGAGTTTGGTGCAATCCATGATGCTTGTTTTTAAAGAGAAGCCTGATGTGATTTTCGGGAAAGGAGGTCCTGGAAGTTTAGCGCCGATTATCGCCGGTCGGATTTTTTCTCTTCCGGTTGTGATTCACGAATCGGATTCCGTTCCGAGTATCACGACCCGAATTTCGGCTCGTTTCGCAAGAAAAATATTTTTGGCGTTTGAAGACGCAAAGGACGATCTTCGCGACAAAGACCGAAAAAAAAGCGAGGTGGTCGGAAATCCTTTGCGTCCGATCGTTTTTGAAAATCTGCCGGATAAACGTGCCGCCAAACTTTCTTTGGGATTTAACCCGGAAAAACTTTTAGCGGTTGTTATCGGCGGCTCTCAAGGTTCGCAGAGAATGAATGATCTCGTAGTTTCGTCCGTCTCCGAAATGCTTGGAATGGGCCTCCAGATATTTCACCAGACCGGAGCGAAATCGTTTGCCGAAGTAAGTGGAGCGATCGGCAATCTTTTTGATTCTCCCGAAGAAATGAATTCATCGGGTTATCGAATGACCGATTTCATTGACCGCGATATTAAAGAAGTTTTCGCCGCCGCCGACATTTTCATTTCTCGCGCCGGATCATCCATCTTTGAATTTGCCGCGCTTGGCAAGCCGTCAATTTTGATTCCTCTTCCCGAAGCGGCTCAAAACCATCAGCTTAAAAACGCGCTCGCTTACGAACGCGCCAAAGCCTGCATAGTTTTAAGGGAAGAGGAATTAAATCCGTCTATATTTTTGCGAGTCTTGGGAGAACTGATTTCCAAAACCTCCCTTTTGGAATCAATGGCCGCTTCGGCAAAAGAATTCGCAAAACCGGATGCGGCTCGGAAAATTGCCGAAAAACTGGTAGAATTAGCTCGTGGTTAAAGTCAGATTGGCTCCATCTCCCACGGGAATGATGCATATCGGCACGGCTCGCGCCGGTCTTTTTGTATGGCTTTTCGCTCGTCAAAACGGCGGCAAATTCATTCTGCGGATTGAAGACACGGACAAGGAGCGTTCCAAAAAAGAATACGAAGAAAGTATCGTGGAAGGCTTAAAAAAGCTTGGTCTTGACTGGGACGAATTTTACAGACAAAGCGAACGAACGAATCTTTACAAAGAGCGTCTGGAAAACCTGATTAAAAAAGATAAAGTCTACCCTTGCTTTTGTTCCGAAAGTGAACTTGACGCGGAGCGAATCAAAGCTGAAAAAGAAAAGAAACCTTTCGTTTATTCGGGTAAGTGCGCCGTGATTTCCAAAGAAGAATCGGACAAAAGAATCGCTTCGGGTGAACCTTACGTCTGGCGATTCCGAATGCCTCACAAAAAAATATCTTTTAAAGATATGATTCGGGGAGAAGTGAGCTACGACGCTTCGCTTATCGGCGATGTGGTTGTCGCTAAATCTCTTGAAGAACCTCTTTACAATTTTTCTGTCGTCGTTGATGACATAGAAATGGAAATCACTCACGTTATTCGCGGCGAAGATCATTTGGCGAATACTCCGAAGCAAATCGCTCTCTTTGAAGCTTTAGGCGCGAAAGAACCGGTTTTTGGACATTTGCCGCTTATCTTGAATCCTGATCGAAGCAAGATGTCCAAAAGAGGAGGAGACACGGCTCTTGTTGAATTTTTTGACAAGGGATATTTGTCCGAAGCGATTATTAATTTTTTGGCGCTTCTTTCGTGGCATCCGAAAGACGACAGAGAGGTGTTCTCCAAAGAAGATTTGGTTAAAGAATTTGATTTTTCCCGAATTCAAAAAGGGGGAGCGGTTTTTGATTTTCAAAAACTGAATTGGCTGAATAAAAAATATATTTCGGAAATTATTCCCGCGGAAGAGCTTACAAATAGGGGACAGGACTTCATCCCCAAAGACTGGCGGCTTACTCCGAGTATTATGAATGCCGTCAAAACCCGGCTAGAAAAATTATCTGACTTAGAAGATGCTGTACGGTTTTTCTTTGAATCTCCGGATTATCCGACCGACTTACTTTATTGGAAAGGCGAAAAGGGGAATATCAAAGAAAATTTGGAAAAATTGCTCTCGGTAATTTCGGAAACCGGTAAATTCGCCGAAGAAAATTTGGAAGCATCCATTTTCGCCATAATTCCCGAAGGAAAGAAAGGGGAGTATCTCTGGCCGTTAAGAGTCGCTCTTTCTGGGTCTAAAGAATCTCCGGGACCTTTTGAAATAATGGAAGGCTTGGGTAAAGAAGAAAGCATTTCCCGAATTAATAAAGCTCTGGAAAAAATTTCCGAATAAAACGTCATGAAGCGTTCTCTTAACGTTCTGGTCTTTATATTGTTCTTACTGGGAAGCGTTCCGGTGGCTTTCGCGGAAAACGAAGCCGACTTAAGAGCGCGCATTGATGCGAAAAGCAAAGAACTGGAAAACGTTCAAAGCCAGATCAACGATACTCAAGGCAAACTTGACAACGTAAGTTCCCAGAGCAAATCGCTTTCACGCGAAATCCAAAGCACCGAATATACCATCAAGAATCTTGAACTGAACATCAAAGGGAGTGAAATAAATATAGACAAGCTCACTCTTGAGCTTGAGAATCTGGGCATTCAGCTCTCCGATACGGAAAGAATGATATCCGAAAAGAAAGCGAGTATTTCGACGATCATCAGGGAAATAAACCAGCGTGAAAAAGTCGGCGTTCTGGAAACTTTTCTTTCAAGTAAGAGTCTTGCCGACAGCGTTACGGAACTCTCAAACCTTGACGAACTTCAGGCATCCCTAGGGAACGAAATCGTTTTGCTTAGAAACTTGTCGTCCGCTCTTGATGAAAACATCAAAGATACTGATTCCAAGAAAACCGGTTTGGTGAACGAACAGCTTAATCTCAAAAACCGCAAAGTGATAGTGCAAGACCAGAAATCGTATAAAGAAACTCTTCTCAAAGAAACGAAGAATCAGGAATCGGCTTTTCAACGCCAGCTTTCCGAACTGGAAAAGAAACAAGAAAGTATCAATGAGGAAATTGAAGGATTGGAAGCGGTTCTTAGAAAGAACTTCAACGCCGCCTTGGCGCCGGGCAGGGGATACCTTAAAAATCCTTTCACCGGCTCACGGATTATGACCCAGCGGTACGGCGCCACGGATTTCGCCAAAACGGCTTATAAGACCGGCTTTCACAACGGAAACGATTATGGAATGCCTATCGGCACGCCCATCATCGCCGCGGCCTCGGGAAGAATATTAGCCGTTGGCAATAATGGTAATTATCAATACGGCAAATACATCGTCATAAAGCATGATGACAATTTCTTTACCCTTTACGCCCACCTGTCGCAACAATCGGTTTCCGTGGGCCAGTCTGTCACGCAAGGAGAGATAATCGGCTATTCGGGAAACACCGGTTACGCTACCGGTCCTCACTTACACTTCGGAGTTTACCAAACGATGGAGCTTAAAGGTTTCGCGGGTGCCGGAGTTGTCCCTGTCGGTACCACCATGGACCCGAACAATTATTTTTAGCCCGTCCGCACAGTCTGGAGCCAAGCGTGATGTTTTCATATCCGTCTTCACCGTTTTCACATTTCGGCGTTTAACGCTTTTAACGTCTCTTCATGTTTGAGCTATAATAAGAGTCATGGACTCAGCTCCGGAATTTCAAAAAGTGCTTGAGGCTTTAAAGAATTCATGGCAATACATTTTGCCGGCCGCGAAGGCTTTATTGAATGTCTTAAGTTTGCTTTTTGATGCTCTCGCTAAATTGGCAAGGGAGGTTATGGGTAATATGTAGGAGGAGATGTAGGGGGAGTAGGCTTGCGCATCTTAATCATATGTCGCATAATGCACCTTTTGCGACACACATATTATTTGATATCCCTTCCCTTCTTTGAATTTTAATTTTTGATCCCGCTAGTATATATCTATATTTAATTCCTTCTACCTCTCTTTTTTTCTGTCATTCCCGGTACGCCGGGAATCCGGTATGTTGTATCCGAATATGTCTAAATTTGTAAAACCTAAAGTTCGCTCAGGCGTCAGTCTCCCCTATCAGGCCAACAGAAAAGTGGTTCATTTCATCGGTATAGGCGGCATTGGAATGAGCTCCTTAGCTCGTTGGTTTTTGGCCGAAAATTGGCTCGTAACAGGTTCTGATGCCGTAGAAAGTCAAATTACCAGGGAATTAAAGAAAGACGGGATAAAGGTCAAAATTGGGCACAAATCGGTAAATTTGCCCGAAAAGGCTGATTTAGTTATCTATTCAGCCGCTATACCCTTAGATAACTCCGAATTACAGAAGGCGGATAATTTGGATATTAAGCGAGAGACCTATCCCGAAGCTCTGGGAGAATTAACAAAGAAGTATAAGACAATCGCCATCGCCGGCAGTCACGGCAAGAGCACTACGACCGCAATGGTCTCAACGATCCTTATTAAGGCTAAAATGGACCCTACGGTCATTATTGGAACCAAATTGAACGGTTGGAATATGCGACACGGTAAAAGTGACTGGCTCGTGATTGAAGCCGACGAATATAAAGGCGCCTTTTGGCATTACAGGCCGTACGCCGCGATTGTCACGAACATTGATCTGGAGCACGTTGATTTTTATGAAGATTTGAAGGCCGTCAAGAATTCGTTTTTGAAGTTTCTCAAATCCGTTCCGAAAAAAGGAGATATAATCCTGAACGGCGACAACAAAAATTCGGCATCTCTAATCCCCCGCTTAAAAGGATGGGGGAACATAATTAATTTTTCAGAAAAAAACAAATCCGAAATTCAAAAAATAAAACGCGTTATCAAAATTCCGGGAACACACAATATAATGAACGCTCTTGCCGCATATAAACTTGGAGAGAAGTTAGGAATAAACGAGAAAACAATTTTAAGCGCCTTATCGGAATTCAAAGGGGTTTGGCGTCGAATTGAGTATAAAGGCGTTACGAAAAACGGCGTTAAAGTTTATGACGATTACGCTCATCATCCAACGGAAATAAAAGCGACCTTGCAAGCGCTCCGCGAAAAATTTCCAAGCCAGAGTATCGCCGTCTGTTTTGAGCCTCATCAACAACGAAGGCTCACCGCTTTGTATAAAGATTTCGTTTCCTCTTGGAACGACGCCGATTACGTTCTTCTTCTTGATGCCTATAATCCCAAAGGAAGAGATGAATTATCCAAAACCAAAAACTCCAAATCCCTCGCGCGCGATATTAATAATCTCCCATCTTCCGTCATTCCCACGAAGGCGGGAATCCAGGTTTCAAAAGCAACTTATATTAAGAATGTTAAAAATATTAAACCAAGCATAGCTAAGCTCTCCTTAAAAAAGGGCGATATCCTCGTCCTAATGGGCGCCGGAAACATCTCGGATATTACTCCCCTTCTTCTATCCCGTTAGGATAGGGAGGGAAATTGAAGTCTTTCGGAAATTAGAAATTGAAAATTAAAAATCTCCTTACAGCTTAATAGCTTATAGCGACAATCCCGGAGCGGTACCTAACTCATAAAAACACGTCTTTTCAATATAAGTGGCGCATGTACTATTACTTCCCCCATCGATTTTCATTTTATCCCGATGCGTTTGAGACTCCAATCTTCCGGCTAATTCATAAATGTAATTTGGCGATTCACTGCAAGCGTAGGCATAAAAGTAATTAGCATCGTTTGTAGGATCAATCGGAAGATACGGGAGAGGCGCTCCTCCGGGAATCTGGGTAAAATTAACGTTTACCCAGCCAGCATTATTCACTTTTTGCATATCCGCTGCTGCAGGTACCGTTACGCTACCCACGTGATTCGCAAACGGTCCCATAGTGGCGCCTGGCTGAAAGGTTGCCCTTCCGGCAGCGACACAGTCTCCTAAATCTATCGGAGAAACCGTAGTTATATAAATATTGAGCGCGTTCCTTACCGTATCCAAATCGTTTAACCTCTGCGTGTCTCTCGCCCGAGCGAGAAGTTCAGCCGGATTCAACACAACCACCACGGCGGCGGCAAGAACCGCGAGGATGGCGATGACTATAAGAAGCTCTATAAGCGTGAAGCCCTTAAGAGACCTGCCACTGGAACCACTGTGCATTGCAAATATCATGTTGTTATTTTTTCTAATTATAACTCATTAATTATATATATATATCCTGGGACAAACGAGTTATCCACATTACGGCTTTTGGTTTATAATTCCTTCTGCCCATGGAATATAAAAATCTGGAAGACTTTAAAGCCGGAGCCGGTTATGTGATAGGTGACATTTGGTATCCCCGAGTTACGAGTATCGTAAATATCAAAGCCAAACCTGCCTTATATCGGTACTATGCTTCTCTCCCGAGTTATGCGATGGGAGAAGCGATCAAACAAAAATCAGCCGACGAAGGAACGGCAATTCATGAAATTATCCAAGCGATCATGGTTGGTGATTCCCCTACCCTTACGGATGATATTCGCGGAGCGGCGGAAGCTTTTATAAAAATAAATGAAGGGTTAAAGATTTCCACTTGTCGCGAACACGTTGAAAAAAGAATTATCAATTTTGACGAAAGATATTCCGGCACCGCCGATGCGATTGTTGAAATCGGCGGCAAAGTCGGCGTACTGGACATTAAAACTTCGCAAGCCATATATCGCGATTATTGTCTCCAAACTTCGGCTTATATGGAGCCTCTCCGTTATGAAATTCCCGAAATTTCAACTCGCTGGATTCTGCGCGTGGATCAAAACCAGTCTTGCCGCAAATGCGGAGCGATAAAAAGAACGAAAGGCGGAAACGAAAAAATAAAGCTTCCTTGGCGAAACGGTTTTGCCAAAAACTGCGAACATGAATGGAGCGCCGTTAAAGGCGAAATAGAAATTCAGGAATTTCCCGATTTCGCCGAAGATTACGAAGCCTTCTTGGGAGCTAAAAAGCTTTGGGAATGGGAACACTTACCCTGGCTAAAACAAATCGGCTACAAATAAAAAAGCGAGGCTTTAAAGCCTCGCTGTAGTCTTATCTTGTGAGTCCTTCCGGAGCCTTCCACGAATCTTCCGCGAAGTATCCGTAGAAATACCGGAGTTTTCCTCCTTCCTTGTCCGTTCTCTCGATCCACATGAAAAACGGCTTATCAATGCGGACGATTCGCGCGTAAGCCGTAATTTGCATGCCGAGCGATACGGCGCTTGTGACCCGGACGCCTGTTTCATCCATTCTTATTTTGGTCTGTTCCAAAGCTTGCGCGATATAGAAATCCGTCCGCTTTATCCGCAAGCCGCAAAGCCACGAAATATCCGAGTCGACTTTCGCGTCAATCATGGGAAAATAGAGGCTGTCAACTTTCTCTTCCGAATTTTTCGGGGTCGTGTCCGCAATGGCATTGATTCGATTCGCGAGCGCGAAACCCTCGTAAGCTTTGTCGGCAATCGTCATATAGACAACGTCCCCGTTCTTCGTCTTAATCGCCGCGACGTCGTTTCCTTTGTATCTTACGATTTCAAACCCGGCATCCAGCCCGCCTGCCATTTCGACAGCCGGATAATTTTTTCCTTCGTATTTCAGGTTCGTTTTTATGCCCTTCTTCCGCCACGAAAGCATAACGTCGAGAATCGCGGCCGTTCCGAATTCCCATCTATTCAGGTCAGCGAGCCGCATGTCGGGAAATCCGTTTCTCTCGAGAATCTTGTTGAGCGTCTCGGCGGAAGCGGAGGCGTAACTCTTGAGCTCGTCTTTTGAAAAGCACTCAAGTGGGTTTTTCCCTCGGAGCGCGTAGTAATCGTGGAAGAAAGAGCGCTGCAGTTCGGTTGCCCGCACTTGATCCCATGCTTCGGCACCTTCGGAAAGTTTTAACACCTGTAGCACCTTTTTCATCGCCGCTACTATTGGCACCGGTGCAAACACGGAAGTCTTTTCACTCATCTAAAACAACTCCTCTTTATTTTCGGGTGAAGCCCGTTATTAAACGTCTATCTGCAAACTATAAGTTTACGCGTGTTGTGTCAATCCACGCACTGCTCAATTATTATCGGCGCTCTATCCTGCTTCCCTTGCGCTATAAGGCCCAATCCAAAAGCGAGCGTTAAAGCAAATACTGAAATGACAACGAACGCAATTTTCTGCTTAAAAGGAGTTTTATGCCACAAAAAAACGAGTGAAAATTGAGGAATTTCGCTCGCCCCTTTGTCGGAAAACTTTGACATATTGGTCTTTTTATAATAGCATTTGGTCTAAGTCATATGGCCCATACAAAGGCCCTAGGCTCTACAAAAAACGGACGCGATTCTCGCTCTAAGAGACTAGGGATAAAAAGAAATAATGGACAGTTTGTTGCCGCCGGCGAAGTTATTTTGCGTCAGCGCGGCACCAAATACATTCCGGGAATTAATGTCGGACGAGGAAAAGACGACACTCTTTTTGCGATGAAACCGGGTATCGTCAATTTTAAAGACATAAGAAAAGTTTGCTATAACACGAGAATTAGGAGATCAAAAGTGGTAAGTATTTCTTCGGCCGCCGCTTAAGACGCCGAGAGGCGTTTTTTTATTCCACGGTGATTCTTATTATTCCCGTTGTTCCGTGACCGATGCCTATTTCTACTTCGTATTCTCCAAACGTCCTTATCGGCTTTTCCAAGTGCACTTTCACTTTGCCGAAATTCTTTTTCTTTAATTCTTTTTCTATCTCTGTCTCCGTTACCGAATTGTAAACCTCTCCCTTCTCCCCCGTTTTTAAGTGGAACGTTAAGGGAGTGTTTTTTATCACTTCTATTTTTTTCCTGAAATCAGCGGCCGTTTTTTCCTCCGCTGCCGTTTTTTGATTCATCTCGCCTAAGCTTTCCTTAGTCGCCAACTTAGCAAACCGTTTAGGCAGCAAGAAATTCTTAGCATACCCGTCCGTCACTTCCTTTATATCCCCCACTCTCCCCACATTTTTTATATCTTTAAGAAAAATAACCCTCATCTAAGTACTATCGTAATAACTCCAGGGCTTTATTTAACTGCGTATCTTCGTCTCCTTTCTCCGGAAGTTCCACGTTCACGTCCGGCACAAGTCCCGAATCTTCAATTATATGTCCTCCGGGCGTTACCCAATTTGCCACGGTCATTTTAAGCATTGACCCATCCTTGAGTTCATCCAAAGTCTGCACCGTTCCTTTCCCAAAGGTGCGTTCGCCCACGAGCTTCGTTCCGTTAATGTCCCTCATCGCTCCCGCCATAATTTCGGCGGCGGAAGCCGTCCCACTGTTTACAAGAACAACGGTCGGTATTTTTTTAAGAGCCGAACTGCCATAAGAACGAAATGCCGTTTCTTCTCCGGAAGAATATCTTTCTTTAACGACCACTTCTCCCTTATTCACGAACCATCCGGCGAGATTTACCGCCACTTCCAAATATCCTCCCGGATTATTTCTCAAATCCAGTATTATCGCCCGCGGATCTCCCGCCGCTATTTCTCGGACGGCGCTGTAAAACGCGTAAGGCGCCGTCTGGCTGAAACTGTCAAGTCGGATATAAGCCACCTTATTGTCTTTCCACTCCCATTCAACCACCGGCAAAGTAATAATCTCGCGCGTAATTTCAAACTCCATCGCTCCTGAAGTTCCTTCACGCGAAACTACGAGCTTTATTTTGCTTCCGGGAGTTCCGCGGATTACTTTTACCGCGTCCTGAACCGTTTTGCCGAAAAGTTCCATATCTCCCGCTTTAACGATTACGTCTTTGGGCTTGAGTCCCGCGCGCTCCGCCGGCGTGTCTTTTAAAGGCGCAAGCACCAATATTTGTCCGTCTTTTTCTTCAAGTTCGGCTCCTATTCCGCCGAACTCTCCGCTGATATCTTCTTCAAACTTTTGAGCGTCTTCGGGCGAAAAGAAAGTCGTATAAGGATCGCCAATGTTTTCGGCGAGTCCTTTTATCGCCCCGTAAACCATGTCTTTTTCCGAGAGACTTCCCGCGCGCAGATAATTTTCCTTTATTTTACTCCAAGCCTGCCAGAATACGCTGAAATCGGCGGTAACGTCGCTTCCCGGATTAATGTCCGCGACTCCTTCTATCTTGATAAGTTTGGTTTGGCTGTATCCCCATCTGTATCCTCCGTAAAGAAACACTCCCGCTATAACCGTGCCCGCCAAAACCAAAATTCCTATTTTCAAAATTTTCTTTTTATCCGCCATTACGAAAATTCTATATTATTTTCACCTTCGGTGAAAGACATTAATCTTGCGTTTTGCGCTTTGCATTTTGCATCTTCTGATGTTTGACATTTCTATAAAGTTATGGCGTAATGGACTTGTGGACAGTAAACCTCAATTCAACGCTTATCTTGATAAGATAAAAGAGCGGGCGAAAAAAAACCGGATTCATTCGCGTCATCAGATGATCGGCTTGATGGTTGCGGAAACTTTAGGAGACAACGATCACAAATCCCTCTATATTAAAATGGCGCGCGAAGAGAATGGAGAAAAAATGCTCTACACGGCCAAATCCATCGCCGAAAATCCCCGCGTCAAAAACAAAGGAGCCTACTTTATGAAAGTTTGGCGATTAAATTCTAAGACCAACAAAAATGGAATTAGTCACGACAAAAAGCAAAAACCGAAAAATCTTAAAGCGTAAAACGCCCGATTTTGATTTCAAGAAACATTCTGTAGAGGAGATAAGACAGACCGTTTCGGAAATGAGAAAAATGATGAAGGCAAGTGACGGCGTTGGTATTTCGGCAAATCAGGTTGGACTGAATTGGCGAATGTTCATCGTAAGTTATGACGGTAAGTTTTACGTTATTTTCAATCCGCGAATCACGAAGTATTCCGAAAAAACGACCGAAATGGAGGAAGGATGCTTGAGCGTTCCCGGCGTCATCGTCCCCGTCTCCCGTTCCGAAACGATTACCCTTGAAGCCGAAGACAAATCCGGCAAAAAGCTGAAAATCAAAGCCTTCGGAATTCTTGCTAGGATTTTCCAGCACGAAACCGATCACCTGAACGGAAAACTGATAATTGACTACTTAAAATAAAAATCGCCTTGAAATATGGCGATTTTTTGTCAATTGACACTGGATACAATCAAGCTTTAGCTTTAAGGTATCACGTCATGAACGGTATAAGTGAAGGAAAAAATTCAAAGATAATTCCCTCTTATGACAGGTTGGTTGAGATAGTTAATGCCCAAAAAGTATTGGGTAAGGTTATTGTCTTTTTAAGCGGCACTTTTGATTTGTTTCATATCGGACATTGCCGATATTTTTTGTCTGCCATTGAAAGTGTCGCCAGAAAAACAAGCAAGGACAAGGACGACATCATTCTAATCGTGGCCGTTGACAGCGATACGGAAGTCAGAAAGAGAAAAGGAGAACATCGCCCGATAGTCCCGCAAGATGAACGCGCTGAAATGTTAACCTACACGACAGATGTGGATTACGTGATAATCAAGCAAGAGGAAGAATATAGCTGGAGATTGGGCGAACTCATCAAACCGGATTTTCTCATCCTGTCTGAATCCACCGATTTCTTGCACGAAGGCGGCAGAGACGGAATGATCGGAGAAATCAAAAATTGGGCAAAAGATATTTTGATTCTTCCCCCTCAAGCGGAAACTTCTACGACCGGTAAAATACACAAATTGCATACGGATACTCTTGCCAAAGTCAAAGAGAAGATTAATTCGGCGCTTAACGAATTATCGGGAATCAGCTGATGAAAAAAAATACCATTGTTGCCTACGTTCCGGTTCTGCATCGCGGGTATATTGAGTTCTTCAAAAAATACGCGGGAGGAACTCTCCTGATTCCCGATAAGACCATAATAAGTGCGATTGAATATCTCAAAAGAGACATGCGCGCTCTGGAAAACGAAGAAATTTCCTCTTCCATCAGGTCTCTCGGCATTTTAGATGAAATAAAAAACGCCGACATAAACGACATTATCGCCGAATCTCGTAAAGGCCCCATTATCATGCCGAAAGAAGATATTTCTTCCGAAATCGCAAAGTTATTGCCAACCGAAACGAACATTGTTTTTGATTCGGTTTTTCTTCGTTGGAATAAATTCAACGTTCTTCAGGAAGAACCTGTTTTTTGGGATAAAGAAATAACAAGCGAAAATTTTGACTCCTCCGTATTGAAAACCGCCTTTCGTGAAAAAGAATTGTCTTCCGACTGGTGGCGGCAAATCGGAGCGGTCGCGTTTCGTGATGGAAATATTTTGCTTGCCGCCCATAACCATCATCTGCCAACCGAACTTGAACCGTATTATTCGGGTGACCCGAGAACGCCGTTTAACGCCGGCGAACACATTGAACTTTCTTCCTCCATTCACGCCGAAGCCGCCCTTATTGCTGAAGCGGCCAAAAAAGGAATAAGCCTTGCCGGAGCAGAAGTGTTCGTTTCCACTTTCCCTTGTCCCCCTTGTGCCAATCTTCTTTCACAAGCGGGCATTAAAACGCTTTACGTCACGGAAGGATATTCAAGATTGGACGCAAAACGCATTTTTGCGGAAAACGGCATCGGGATAGTCAAAGTAAAAAAAGACCCCGTCTGATCAGACGGGGCTTATTATTTTGTCTTTTTTATCAATCCAGAAAAAGAGAGCTTCTTTTTCCGGGTCCGGAACTAGAAAATGAACGTGAAAGTGCTCCACACTCGCACCGTTCAGATTTGAATCTCCGAACCGCATGCAGATTGCTCCGCCTTTCACGCTATACGTCTCCTGAAGCATACAGGCGATGCGTATCAATTCGTCTCCCGCTCCTTTTGGCAGATCGGCAAGACGACTGACGTGAGTCTTGGAAATGATAAGAATGTGGTTCTTGGCAGCCGGATAAGGCCATTGGTTCTCCGTTACTTTGAAGTGCTCGCCCACGTAAATGATCGGCTTCTTGTGCTCTTCTCCGAGATCAGGCAAGCAGAAATTGCATTTGCCTCCGGCCATTATACGTTCCATTGCTTCGCGCTGATCGGCTGTCCGGGCATTGTCGGTAGTATAAAGATTTTTTCGCCGGAGCGACCTGAAAGTGTAGGAGACCTCGTCACCTTCTTGCAAAAGATCAGAATACTCCGGAAAAGTGACATCCTCCCATTGGTCTTGATCCCATTCCGGGAAAAAAGCGTTCCCGTGCTCAATCACTTTATTTACTCTCGTGAAATGAAACTCGCTCGCGTATTTTAACGCTTCGCGATAAACCTCTCCTCCGCCAATTACGAAAAGTGTTTCGTTCTTGTCGCACGCGACAAACGCCTCGTCAAAAGAATGGACCACGACGCATCCCTCTAAGGAACAATCGCGGTTCCTTGTAAGAACAATGTTCATCCTTCCGGGCAAAGGCTTTCCAATAGACCTGTAGGTTTTCCTCCCCATAAGGACAGGATGTCCCATTGTGATCTTTTTGAATCTCTTGAGATCGCTCGGAATTTTCCAAGGGATTTTCCCCTCTTTTCCGATTACGCCGTTGAGCGATACTGCCGCGATGATCGCAACCTTAGGCATTGCATTCATATTTATCCTCCTTCGGAAGTCAGTCGGGTGTCGGTATGTTGATGTACGGCCTCTTGAGGTAACCTTCGAGCTCAAAATCCGTATTACGAAAAGCGAAGATATCCGTGATGTCGGTATTTTTGAGAACAAGGTTCGGAAAATCTTTTTCCGGGAATTTGAGATATTCCTTCACGGGTTCCACCTGTCGCGCATAGATGTGCGGGTCAAGAATGATATGGTAGTAGAAGGCGGGCTTATAGCCGGTGACATGCGCCATCATCAAAAGAGCCGCGCAATATTGGATTATGTTCCATTTCACGCCGACCGGCACGTCACCCGAGCGCTGTACGTGATAAAGCGATAGCTCTTTCGTCTGTATGTTCGGAACAAAATCCGTGATAGTGCCATGGCACGGAGCCACCGCCACTTGCCTCTTCTTGCCCTTGCCTCTTCCGATATACTGCGGAATCCATGTGGTCCAAAGATGCGTACGAAGATACGGGAGCTCTTTTATTTGCTCCGTCACGTGTTTCACCTGGTTGAAGGGTTTTCCTTCCGCTGTCGGAAAATCGTGAAGCGCCGCTCCGTACGATCCGGGCCCCAATTCTCCGGGCATAAGATCGAGTTCGCAATGTTTAAGATATTCCTCGCTCGTCCATCTTTCCCACCAGTCGCAGCCAAACTCCATTAACCCTTCGTGGGTCACGACGCCGTTCATAAAAGCCGTTATTTCCCCGATAGCGGAGAAAATACCGTTTTTTGAACTGCTCTTCGGCACGGGTAGTAAAATCCTGTCTGCTTCGCCAGTTTCTACCCTTAAGTCGTAGGCCAAAGTTACGGGCGGAAGCCTCCACGCGGATTCTTTCTGCGGACTCGGCGTTTCCGTCCCTTCCGTAATGAGTCTTGCGAGTAACCAGTCGTATTGATTGCCTTTCAAAGCCGAAAGGTCTATTCCTTTGGCAATCTCGTTCATTCGATAGTTCCTCCTTATAAATTTTTCAAAAACCGATTTGCCTATATTCGCTTTTTTCTTGAGTGCAGTCAACAAATCTTCCAAAAATCCCCATTTTCAAGGTATTCTTTAAAAGTATGAATTTCGTTTTTTTCGGCACTCCGCGATTTGCCGCCATAGTTTTGGGCCGCCTTATTGAGGGAGGGCTTTCTCCTCTCGCGATAGTCACGAACCCCGATCGTCCGGTTGGTCGAAAGAAAGTTATCACTTCTCCGGCCGCGAAAATCACTTCCCAAAAATTAAACCCCCGCATTCCCGTTCTTCAGCCCGAAAAAATTAACGAAGAATTTCTAGCCCGTCTTCGCGAATTCAACGCCGATTTTTTTCTTGTCGCCGCTTACGGAAAAATCCTGCCGAAAGAACTGATTGACATTCCCCGCTATGGGACGATCGGCGTCCATCCTTCCCTCCTTCCCAAGCTCCGTGGCACAACACCTATTCAATCCGCCATTCTAAACGGACTTAAAGAAACAGGTGCTACTCTTTACCTAATTGATGAGAAAATGGATCACGGACCGATTATTCTTTCGCGTTCGCTCGTAATCCATTCAGAGGATAATACCGAATCTTTGGGAGACCGACTCGCCATTTTGGGAAGCGATATGGTTAAGGAAATTATTCCCTCCATTTCTTCCTCTCTTAAACTTGAATCTCAAAAAGAAACCGAAGCGACTTTCACCAAAAAAATCACGACCGATGACGCCTATGTTTCTCCGAAAGAACTTGAGTCGGCCGAAGCCGGCGAAAACGACCTTCCAAATATTATTGAACGAAAAATCAGAGCCTATACTCCGGAACCGGGGTGTTGGACCGTTAAAAACGGAAAAAGAGTCAAGCTTTTGGATGCGGAAATTATTGAGAGTAAACTGATAATTAAGTCCATTCAAGTTGAAGGTAAGAAACCCATAATTATCCGATGAGTATTTTAGAATCTGTTGTTTTAGGCGCCGTTCAGGGATTGACCGAATTTCTGCCCGTCTCCAGTTCCGGTCATTTGGTTCTTCTCCAAAAAGTGTTCGGTGTAAGCGAGGGAGCGCTCGCTTTTGACATCGCTCTGCATGTCGCGACTCTCGTAGCCGTGATCGCCGTTTTTTGGCGGGAAATTTGGCTTATGATCCGAAGACCTCTAAGCAAACTGACCCGTCTCGTTGTTTTGGCGACCATTCCCGCCGTTGTCGTAGGATTCGCTTTTCATAATTTCTTTGAATACGCTTTTTCATCGGGAAAATTTTTGGGGCCCTGTTTTATCCTCACGGGTATCGTGCTTTTTTTGGCCGACCGGAATAAAGAACAGATTCACTACGGCAAAGACCTGGACAGTATGTCTTATATGGACGCGATTTTTGTAGGGCTTGCTCAGGCGGCAGCGATAATCCCCGCTCTTTCCCGTTCCGGGTCAACTATTTCCGTAGGATTGTTCAGAGGGTTTAAAAAAGAATTTGCCATTAAATTTTCTTTTCTGATGTCCGTCCCCGCGATTATCGGCTCGGCTCTTTTTGATGTTAAAAATTTAACCGGAGAAACGTTCCAAATTGTCGGCGTTTGGCCTCTTGTTTTGGGAATGCTTGTCGCTGGCGTTACGGGCTACTTCGCCATCCGTTTTATGCTTGATTTCTTCTCCCGCGCCAGTATGAAAGTCTTTTCTTTTTACGTTTTTCTCCTGGGCGCTTTGGTCCTCCTGGACCAATTCATCTTCAAAATCGTTTTTAACTAAAAGCCCAATTCTTCGGCAATACTTTGTAATGAAGTTAGGCCGATCTGTAAAAACTCGTCTGGCGGAATATCGGCTTTTTTGCATTCCAAAATCAAATTCCTATCGCACTTCGCGGCAAATTTTTTCTCTTTAAATCTCTTTTTCAAACTCTCAATTGAGAGACTTTTAAGTTTTTTATCGGACGTCATTAACGCGGAGGCGATGATAAGTCCCGTTAAAGTTTCAGCCGCGACAAGACAATGTTCCAAAGTTGTCGCGCGTTGTTTATCCTTCAGCTTGGGAATCGCTTCATTGGAGTATCCGTGAGAGACAATCGTCTCTATCAGGAAATTACTTGCCCCGGCTTCCTTCAATATTTCCTGGCATTTAATACAATGCTCCGCGTAATTGTCTTTTGTTAAATCCCAATCTATATCATGAAGCAATCCGATTATTCCCCACGTTTCTTCGTCCTCGCCAAATCTTTTTGCCAAAGATCGCATAAAAGCTTCCGTTTCTAAAAGATGTAATTTGGTTACAGGACTCGTGATATATTTACGCACCAACTCTCGAGCTTGCTCTATTGTTATATTTGAAGACTGCATGATTCAAATCAATCGGGAAATTCAATTTGATTACAAATGAAAAGGCAGATTCGGCTGAACGACAGACAAAACCACAAATATAACGATAATAAACAAAAAAAACACTCCAAGCGTGCATAAAAGCAAAGACACAGCCTCTTTCTTCTTGCCATCTATATACCACATAACCGGCCGGCCGAAGATGAGCGCCCCCATTAACGCTACGGAGAACACCAACAAACAAAGCATAAGAATGGGAACAAAGATAGTATTCTCGAAACCTCCAAAAAATTTAGAGCTATTAAACATTACGAAAGATACCGCTACGATATATGCGGCGGCAAGAGAAGCATTGACTATGGCGTTTTTTAAAATAGGGGTTTTCATTTTTTTGTTTGCTATATATTTTTCGCGAGCGAATCTATTGCGTCCCAACTCAAATTCTTGAAAAACGCTTCAATGTATCCTTTGCGATTCGTTCCGTAATCCATAAAGTAAGCGTGTTCGTAAACGTCAAGCGTTATTAAAGGAATAATTCCTGCAACGATGCCAACGTTATGCGCGTCAGCATTGAAAATCCGGAGTCTTTCTTCGTTGATGTCATAAGCGGTTATTACCCATCCTCTCGCCGAAAGCCCCGCCGCAGACATAATAGCAGTCCAATTCTCAACTGATCCGTAATCCCGAGTAATCATATCCGCTATTTTTCCTTTTATTTTTCCGTCACCTCCTAAGATTCCAAAATAAATCTCATGCAATTTCACTCCATTCAAGGCGAATGTCTCTTGCCTTCCCAATTCCCCTATCTCGCTGTATGTCGCATTCGCTGTCGTTCTGTCGGCTGTTTTCAATCTCTCGCGAATTTCGCTAACTTTCTTCACATATCCTTCGTAAAGTTTATAATGCTCCGTTAAAGCCTTAAGACTTATGCCGTCCAGATCAGCTGTAATCTCCAAAGATTTCGCAATAATTTCCTTTGCCATTTTAGTGCTTTAATTATATTATATCGGGGTTAAATTAAGATATTGCCGGGTCGTCTAATGGTAGGACACATGCCTCTGGAGCATGGTATCGGGGTCCGAATCCCTGCCCGGCAGCACCAAGTCAACACTGTATCGAAACAAAACAAAAAGGGTTAAAGATTAAGATACATCGAAAATGATAAATATCGCAAAAATCAAACAAATAGCAAAAGAAGTTTATCAATCGCTTGGTTCTGGATTTGACGAAAAGGTTTATGATAGGGCTATGCAAGTAAGTCTTCGCTTAGCAAAAACAAAATATGAGAGTCAGAAGGTAGTAGAAATAAAATATAAAGATCATTATGTAGGTGAAGGATATCCCGACATAATAGTAAACTCCGGCGAAAATAAAATAATAATTGAGTTAAAAGCTATCAGTGGAAATTTAGGTCCCTCTGAGGAACAACAAATAAAAAATTATATGAAAACTCTAAAAATAAAAATTGGTCTTCTAATAAATTTCCAGCAACCCAAAAAGGAAGGTAAATCGCAATTAGAAATAAGAGAGATTAAAGCCTGATACATTTTTTATCGCTTATAATTAACGGTCTTGTTCTGATTGGTTCTAGCCAATATTAAGAAAAAAGCGATTTATCTCCGTTTTTTTCTTAATTCCCTTTTCTTTTTACTAATCCATCTATCAAACCACCAATAAAATAAATTAATCCCTATCACTATCACCCAAACATACCAAAGTTTGATAAAAAACCAGCCCATCATTTTTACGATATCCCATATAAAGTTGGGAGGAAGTTGAAACAAAGTATTATTACAATTCTACCATTCACCACCAAATCCCGGGGACGCCAGCTTCTTTCATATAGGCTCTTGTGACCGGGCCGAACATTCCCACTGCCGGAGAAATTTTATGGTCGCGCTGATAGGCGGAAAGAGCTGCTTGCGTTTCCCATAGGAACCGGCTGGTTGCGCCGGATGGTATGGCATATCCCAGATCAATCAAAATTCTCTGCAAAGTACGCACGTCCTCGCCGATCATTCCGAATTGGAGATCCCTCACCGGCAACGATGATGGCGCCAAAATATTGCTTGTTTCAAGAAAAGCGACCATACCCGGCGTAAGCGTGCCGCCGGCGGCGACATATTGCCCGATAAGAATCCTTACCTGATTTATAAGCTCTCCGAGACTTGCTTGTTCTATAGGTAAGGGCGGTGGTGGAATATAGGAACTTCCTTTCCCACTCCCTCCGTTATTGTTTCCTCCGCCAGAAGAACTCGTGGCTTTAAAAATGCCGGAAATCGTCGCTTCGTTTCCCGCAATATCAGCCGCCCATATTTTATAGGAATAAGTGGTTCCAGAGGTTAATCCGCTAATCGTTGTTTCGGTGGTTACCGCAATACCAAGCGTCACATCATTCGTGACGCTCCATTTTTTTGCCGAACCTGCACGATTCTCCACATCAGGCTGATTCGTTCCGTACCATATCTCATAGTGATCAAAATTCGCGTCTGTTGCGGAATTCCAGGTTAATTGTTGGGTTGTGGTTGTTGAAGTTCCGGCCGCAAGACTCGCTAACCCTGTCGGCAAAGTCGTATCAACGACAAACGGAGTGATATGTAGAACCGATAAAACGGGATCCGAATTATAATTATCGTCCGTGGCCGTGATAGTGCAGTCGTCATACGTTCCCTCGCCCGGAACGGAAAGAGTTATTGTCTTATTTCCCGCCGATATTGACGTCGTTGAACTATTGCAAGATCCATCGTACTCAAGGGTCGCAACATCGTTCGAATTAAAAGTGTAACTTGGCGTTGCGTCGTTCGTATATTGCGGTACGGGAATAATCTCGGTCAAAGTGGGATATTTATCGTCTATTTCAAATTCGGCGCTTGTGTAAACTGAACCGATCTGACCGTTTATATCCATTGGCGTTACTTGAATTTTTACGTCTCCGGCAAAACCATTAAGTTCACTGGCTTTTGTGTCCCAAATTATCAGAAGAACGGCGCCTTCGGAGTTTCCGTCAAGATCTTCGTGAGGCGTAAACTCATTGAGGCTTATGGGATTTCCTTTTCCAACCTGAAAATCAAACGTATTATCTATGGCAATGTTATCGTCATCCCAAGGACCTTCGGGGTCCGTTACGGGATTTATGACTTCGGCTGAAACAATATTGGCATTATTAAAAGTCGCAAAACCGTCTGCATCCGTCGCAAATCGCACGCGCATCAAAACATCATCCAAATCTATGTCGTAAATCCTCGCGCTAAAAGTTACATATCGCGTGTCATTTTCCACTTGTTCCATATCCGTTGGAACAGCCGAAATCGGAGTGGCGTTAAAATCCGTTTCAAGAGTCGTATAAGTAAGCGAGTCGCCCGAATCATTTGGAGCGTCCAAACCTGACTTGAGCATCGCCATTGTTTCATTTCCAAAATCGTCAACCGCCCACAACGCAAAGTGATATGTCGTTAGCGGGTCAAGCTCCATAATATGGGCGTGATAAGTCGCCGCATTATTTAGGGTTGGAAAATCAGCCGGGCCGAACTCCACGGCTTCGCCCGGAGAACTTATCTGATCTTCAACTTTTGTTTGGTCTGTGCCGTACCAAAATTCATAATGGTTAAAATTCGTATCTGACGCGGACGTCCAGTTTAAGTGCTGTATAGACGAAGTTGTGCCGACTCCCTGAAAATCTGTAGGGACTGCTGGCCTCACGTTATCTATCATCAACGTTGTCGTCGGCGGAATTTCCGTGGCGCTTACACCGTCATGTCCGGTGAATCTTAAACAATACGTTGCGTTTCCGTTTGCCAGATCCGTTTTTGAATCCCATAAAAATGTGAGTGTGTTCGCGCTAGAGCCCGTGATAGCTGGATTTGTGACAATCGGAGTATTCGTGCCTATTTGATAATCGCCGCCGCTGATGTCCGGAGTTCCATAGGTCGCTGAAACTAAGCTTGTAATCGCGGCGTTTTGCCAAGTTCCATCGCACGCACCGTATTCCACTTTTAGTTTTGCGTTATCCAAACCGACGTCACTCACGCTAACGGAAATATCGACGAGTCCCGATCCGTTCGTTTTCTCTGCGGCACTATTTATGACGATAGACGGCGCATGATCGTTCTCGTCCTCTTTATCGTAGGCGAACCAGGCATTCCAGCGGTTATCGTTGCTCGCGGTGCTTTGCGCCGTCCACGAAGGATCCCAGGCGTTCCCGTTCCATTCAAGAGTGCCGATGTTCGTAGAACCAAGCAGCGTCAACATGATATTTGCCAATTTTGGATCCGATGCCAGTTGCAGCCACGTCGCGTTCTGCGAAGCCGTCGGCAGAGTTGCGGCGGTCCCCCAAGTATTCGTGCCGGTATCCCAAACGCGGTATTGCAAACTGCTCGCGGTCGAGCCGTAAGCGACGACTGCGTCGTAATCCGCCCTTTGCTCGTAAGCGATGTCGAATAAATGGTTTGTGGACGAAACCGTGCCCGAAATCGGCGAAGCGAGTGTTATTGCCGTCGTTCCTGTTGTATCCCAGTTAGAGCCCGACCAATGATTGGCTCTTAATACGCTACTACCGTCCAAAACCGCCACGAGAATATCGTTCGCAAAAGGTCGCGAAGCCATTTCAATCCACACATTGGCGGTCGATACAGAAGTAATTACATTGTTAATTGTCGCTACCCAACCCGATGTTTTATTGAACTCTTTGCTTTGTAAATTACCCGTAGTGTTATCAAACCATCCGGCTACAAAATCTCCGGAACTTCCCTCCCACGCGCCAGCATAGGACAAACACCCTGCGCAATTCGAGCCGTTCGCCGTCAAGGATTGAATCGCGCTGAAAGAAGATCCGTTCCAAATTTGCGTATTGAGGTCGTTCCCGCCGTTGCGGGTAATGAGCGCGATATAATTTGAGTTCGGATCGGAAATCAATCGCATTGTCGTAAGAGCCGAACCTGTCGCCGTTGCGGTAAAAGGCGTCCCCCAACTTGACCCATCCCAAATCGCGCAATACGGCATCTGGGTATTCAACGGACTGCGATAACAAGCCACGGCACGACCGGAAACGCTCTCGTAGGCCAGATCGAAAGCTCTTTGTCCTCCGGTGGCGGTTGAAAGCGTAATGGAATTTCCCCAAGAAGCTCCATTGTAAACTTGGCAATACACGTCGTTAGAGGTGTTGGTCGCGCACATTACTTTTTCAACGGCGCCCGTTCCCGGTTTCGAAACGACTTTTATGTTGTTAATGGCGACGCTGACGGACAAAGCGGAGCTTTCACTTGAGAAAGTCGATCCGTCATGAGTCCTATAGACCGGAACCGATGTAATGGTGCCGCGGTAAACAAGCATGTCGCGAGCAACGTTCGCGGCATACGCCGTACCCGTAAGTAACGCAACAACCCCGGCAATCAAAAACACGGAACGCAGTTTTCTAGATTTATGGTGCATTTGCTTTATTTTACAATTATTTGCCAACCTATATCTATTATGCCATTTTTCTGTTCGTTTGGCGCCAAATTTTCCGTTTGATTTCTTTAAAAAGGCAAAAAAAGATAAAATTAAGACAATTTTGATATGAATTTTAAAAAAATTTTACGCCCGCGTGCTTCAACCGAAAAGAAGAAGTGGTTCGCTCTTTCTCTTGAAGAGGTATGGCAGGAAATAAAGAGTTCTCCGGAAGGATTATCAAACGTTGAAGCGGCAAAGAGACTGCAATCTTTTGGTTTAAATGAATTGCCGCAAAACGAAGGTGAACCGCCTTGGAAACTTTTTGTAAACCAATTCCGCAGCCCGCTCATGTATTTGATGATTTTGGCCACGTTCATTTCCTATTTTATCGGCAACGTTTCCAACACTATTTTCATAATCATCGTAACGCTAAGCAATGCTTCGGTCGGATTTTACCAAGAATATAAAGCCAACAAATCGCTTAATGCCCTTAAAGGACTCATAAAACAAGAGACCCGAGTTCTGCGCGGAGGAAGAGAACAAGAAGTTTTGGCATCCGAACTCGTTCCGGGAGACGTGGTCATACTCCGGGTGGGAGATAAAGTTCCGGCGGACGGCCGGATCTTTGAATTAAACGGTTTGAGAATTGACGAATCAAATCTCACTGGCGAAGCGAAATCCGTTGAAAAACAGCTTAATCAATCTTTGGAAGTTACCGAAATCGGCGAAAGAACGTCTATGGTTTTCATGGGCACTCTCGTTGAAGAAGGATCGGCAAAAATTGTGGTGGTAGAAACCGGATTGCGCACGGAATACGGAGATATTGTTTCACTGCTTAGGGAAACTCCTGAAGAGCCGACTCCCCTGCAAAAAACGGTTGGCGGTCTTTTAAAAATAGTCGGTCTTTTTATCTCCCTAGTCATACTTTTGATCGTCATTGAGGGTTATATTGCCGGCCGGTCGTTTGCGGAAATATTCGCGATAGCGCTGGCTCTTTTCGTCTCCTCTATTCCCGAAGGGCTCCTGCCCGCAATCACTATCGTTCTCACTTTCGGCATGAGACGCATCATTAAACAAAAAGCGTTGGTCCGGAGGCTTGCGGCAATGGAAACCCTGGGCGGGGTTACAGTCATTTGCACCGATAAAACCGGTACTCTCACGCTTGGAACTACGGCGGTAAGTAGCATTATCACGGCCGAGGGAATCACGGAAACAAACGGCAATAATTCTCAATTACCCGTGCTAGCCAGGCAGACTCTTGAAGCTTCGCTGCTTTCAAGCGACGCGTTCATTGAAAACCCTGACGATCCTTATGAAAAGCTCGTAATCCGCGGCAGATCAATTGAACAAGCTTTTCTGCGCGCCGGATTCAAATACGGCTTAAAAAAAGACATTCTTGATCAGGAGCGCGTCGTGCTTGATACCCTCTTTTTTTCTTCCGAACGCAAATATTCGGCTTCGGTCAGACAAGATCAGTCGGGTCATGTCTTTCTTTACGCTGTCGGAGCGCCGGAGCAAATGCTTGAACACATTTCCTTTATTAAAACCTCTGAAGGATATGAGAAAAAAAGAAGCAAAGCGTATAAAGAAGTCATAGAACAGATAGAAACGTATGCCAAGCAAGGTTTTCGCCTTGTCGCCTGCGTAGAAAAAGAAATTTCTTCCTGGAAAAAAAACGATAATGTGAGCTCGGAAATTAAAGGTCTAAGTCTCATCGGACTCATCGCCCTAAATGACCCCGTCAGAAAAGAAGTGCCGCGTGCGTTTGAGAAAACGCGTGATGCGGGAATTAGAACGGTAATCGTAACAGGAGATCACTATATGACCGCCCTTGCGGTTGTCGAAAAAATCGGGCTTCCGATAACCAAGGATCAAGTCCTTCTTGGGCACCAAATTGAAGAAATGAGCGATGCCGATCTCAAGGCAGCTACCAAGAATACGTTATTGTACGCGAGAGTTTCGCCGCGCCATAAGTTGCGAATCGTCCAAGCGTTTCAAGAGCTTGGCGAAACCGTGGCAATGTTTGGCGATGGCGTTAATGATGCTCCCGCGCTAAAAGCGGCAAATATCGGCGTTGCGGTAAATCCCGAAATAGATGCGGCTCGCGAAGTGGCCGACATCGTGCTTATGGACAGCGGATTCAACACAATCGTAAAAGCCATTGAAGAAGGCAGAATCATTTTTAACAACATCCGCAGAGTATTTTTGTATCTTATCACTCAAGATTTTTCCCAATTCTTCATATTTCTGTTCTCTATCGCGTTCGGTCTTCCACTTCCTTTGATCGCCGCGCAACTTCTTTTCGTAAATCTCGTAGAAAGCGGTCTTCCGGATATAGCGCTCACTATAGAAGAAGAACGTGACGGAATTATGCAGGAACCCCCGAGAAAACCGGGAGAATCGGTCGTGAACAAACCTATATTGCTATGGATGATAACCTCTTTCTTTTTGAGTGGTATCGTTGCAACGGCGTTGTATTTGACTGCTTTGTCCATAACCGGAGACTTGGAAAAAACCAGAACAATGGTTATGGTCCTCATGTGCCTTGAATCCTTCCTTCTCGCGTTCTCCTTGCGCTCATTCAATAGGAATATTTGGCGAAAAAGTTTATTTAATAACCGCTGGCTCACTGGCGCCGTTATAATCAGCTTTCTTATGGTTCTTGGATCAATCTACATTCCCGTCCTTCAAAAATTACTTTCAACCGTCGCTCTTTCGCCAAAAGAGTGGATAATAATCCTTGCCGTGAACGTATGCGAAATCGTCCTCATTGATATGCTAAAAATGAAGTTTCTCTCCAATAAATTGCTTCTTTTGCCTAAAGCCGACGAGGCTTAATATCCCCTGCTCCAAAAACCAAAACCCCGGTTCGTTTTTTAAAAGATCGTGAATGATTTAGAATAGCCGTATGAAATCAATCGTAATGTGCGGCAGTCGCCGTTTTAAACCGGAAATAAGGGAATTTGCAAAAAAACTTAAAGAATTGGGCGTAGTCGTATATGAACCGTATCTCCATTCCGGGCAGGAAGAATGGGAAAGGCTGTCGGAAGATTATCAAAAATTCATCGCTCTGGGATTGACCCATGATCATTTCTATAAAATTAAAATGGCCGATGCCGTTTTTGTCTACAATAAGGACGGATACTCCGGCAACAGCACAACTCTGGAGATTGGCTACGCGGTAGCCTCCGGAAAGCCGTTATACGCTTTGGCAAAAGATGATGAATTGTGCCGGCACGTCTTATTCAGAGAAATAATTTCTTCTCCGGAAGAATTAGCCAAAAAACTGCAATAATATGCCCGATAGATGCGATCATAAAAGCGTTGGCATGTTGGTTTGGAAAAATGATCGGCTGCTTTTAATTGAAAGAAAAAGATTTCCTTTCGGTTTCGCTCCTCCTGCCGGGCACGTGGATGGAGACGGAGACGACTTTGAATCGGCCGCCAAACGTGAATTGCAAGAAGAAGTCGGCTTGATTGGCAACGATATTAAACTTCTTACGGAAGGACGGAAAGAAAATCATTGCCGCCGCGAAGACGGAAATTGGCATTATTGGAAAATTTATGAAGTAAATACAAACGGAGAAATCAAAGCCAGCGAAGAAGAAACGAAACAAGTCGGTTTTTACGATAAAGACGAACTGAATTTATTGGCGTTAAAAACCGAAAAATATCTCAAAGGGCAAATAAGCCGAGAGGATTGGGAACAGAATCCCGGAATTGAACCCGTTTGGTGCGAATGGCTTAAAGAACTAAAGATAATTAGTAACTGACGAGTGACACAGGTCAAGCGCTTGTCGTAAAATAAAGGCATGAGCAAAATATTCATAATAATAGGCATTGTCATTGCGATAATCGCCGCAGGAGCGGGAGTATACATCTACATTAAGAACTCCGCGGATGGCGGAAGCGAAATGACCATAACGGAATCGCTTAACGAGCTTATCGCATCCAATAAGTCGGTAACCTGCACGGTTTTAGATAATACGTCGGGAAGCGAGATAGATTACAAAATATACGTAACGGAAGGAAAAATAAGACAGGATCAAACTATCTCCTCCGACGGAGAAACCTTAAGCAATCATAGTCTCATTAAAGACGGATATGCTTATACGTGGGAAACCGGCAGTAATAACGGAGTGAAAATATATGTGGGAGATATGAGCGACCAATCTTTCAGTGATTCACGCAACATAAATATTGATTTCGTCCGAGGATTCAATATGAATTGTAAAGAAACGATAGACGATTATTCCGTCTTTGAATTGCCGTCAAACATAACGTTCCAAACGTTTATGGACGGAAGTGGCGAAATTCAGGCCACATCGGACCAATGCGCCATCTGCGACTTGTATCCCGTTGAGGAAATGAAAACAGATTGCCGCGCGCAATTTAAGTGCCAATAATTAAAAAATAAAAAAAACACCGCAGAAATACGGTGTTTTTTTTAGCTTACGCCATTTTTATCAGATTACACCCCCACCGTATCATATTTATAGTTTTTTGTCAAGAGAATTTATTGATTTTTTCTGCCTTTAGGAGTTTATTATTACCTGAAGTAAAAGGGCTTTTTTGCCCCAAAAAACAAAAAAAATGAAAGAAAAAATAAAACTGGCTATAAACGCCGTTCGTAGATTCATGAAGGCTCATAAGGTCATTTCTATCATGATCGCCCTTGCGGTCGTTATCGCCGTCATAGTCATAGTTAAACTAGTTTCTCAAGGAAAGAATGAAACCAAATACGTTTTGGCCGCCGCGATAAAAGACAATATTTCTTCAAGCGTCTCCGGCAGCGGAACGGTAATCGCCGAAAGCCAGGTGGACATCAAACCAAAAGTCTCGGGCGATGTGGTCTACGTCGGCGTAAAAGTCGGCGACAAAGTAGAAAAGGGGCAGCTTATCGCCCGCATAGACGATGAGAACGCGGCAAAAGCCGTTCGGGATGCAGAGCTTAATCTGGAGAACGCAAGATTAAGTTATGAAAAAACAACAAGAGCAACCGAAGATTCGCTTAACCGTGAAATTATAAATAGTCGCGATTCCGTTTCTAGTTCCCTTGTGGCCATGTCGGATACCATATCAGATCTTGACGACCTAATGTATGAAAACGACAGAGGTTATTCATACATGACTAATTTCAATTACTATAAAAGTCTTACTCAAAACAGCCGGGATAAAGCTTCATCGGCCGCCTTGCTCGCCGATGAAAATTACTTGAACGCCGTTTCACTTTATAAGTCAGCTTCGGCTAAAGTCGTTCTTCAAGGCGATGATCACGATGAACTGCTTTCTTCTCTCGCATCGTCCTATAATCTCGTCAAAGCCGTCTTTGATACGGCGGAAAGTGCTCGTGTTTTCCTTACCGTCGTTCGCGACGATTTCAACAATCGAAACGAGACCGTCCCCGCTTCCATCACGGAAGACTTGAGAACCGTTGACGGCTACATCTCCGCTCTTAATTCCCGCCTTTCCGAACTCTCTGCCCGCAAAAGCGCTCTTCGCGACGCACTGGATCCCTTGACCGCCAAAATTTCCCTCACTCAAAGAGAAAACGCCTTAACCGACGCCAAGGAAAAATTGGGCGACTATTACATTCGCGCCCCTTTTGACGGCACGGTCGCCAAAATGAATATTAAAAACGCCGACTCGGTTTCTTCCGATTCCGTTTCTTCCGGTTCTTCCATCGCGACCATCGTAACCGATAAAAGTATTGCCGAAATTTCCTTAAACGAAGTTGATGTCGCAAAGGTCAAAACCGGAGAAAAAGCCGTTCTTGATTTTGACGCAGTTGATAACGTAACCATTACCGGTATCGTCACCGAAGTTGACGCCGTAGGATCTTCCTCGCAGGGAGTCGTTACCTATGGCGCAAAAATCGCTTTTGACGTGGAAAACGAGCAAATTAGATCGGGTATGAACGTGAATGCCACCATATTCACCGAAACCAAAGCAAACATTCTCTTGGTGCCCGCGAGCGCCGTTAAAACGCAAGGCGGCAAAAGTTATGTTTCGGTCGTTAAAAATCCCCCGTCCAAATTGGCTTCGGTAGCCGTGGCGCTTTCAACCGTTCCGGAAAATGTCCCGGTCACGATCGGAATCCAAAATGACGATTACGTTGAAATAATTTCGGGACTAAACGAAGGAGATGTTGTCATTGAAAGAACAGTTTCAGGCAATTCTTCTTCCGCGAGCCGCGCAAGCGAATCTGCTTCTGGAAGCAACCGCAATGTAATGATGTTTGGCAGTAACGGCGGAAGCGCGCCGAGAATGAGATGATAGAAGTCAAAGACGTCAAAAAAACATATCTGACGGGAGACGTTTCAACCGAAGTTCTAAAAGGCATAAGCTTTAGCGTGAACGACGGCGAATTCGTCGCCATTATGGGTCCTTCGGGCTCCGGAAAATCAACCATCATGCACATCTTGGGTTGTCTTGATAGTCCCACTGAAGGCAAATATTTCTTGGACGGCGCGGACGTTTCGGAACTGCCCGATGATAAGCTCGCTGAAATAAGAAGAGAAAGAATCGGTTTCGTTTTTCAGTCTTTCAATCTCCTTCCCCGTACTTCAACCGTAGAAAACGTTTCCCTTCCTTTGGTTTATACCGACGAAAAAAAAGACAAGCGGATTGAACGTGCTAAAAAGTGTTTGGAATCCGTGGGACTTGGCGAAGAATATTTTCATCACTCTTCAAATCAGCTTTCCGGAGGACAAATGCAGCGGGTCGCCATCGCCCGCGCTCTGGTTAATAACCCGAGTATTATTTTGGCCGATGAGCCGACCGGAAATCTTGATTCCGTTTCCGGCGAAACGGTTATGAATATTTTCCGCCGTCTGAACACGCAGGAAAAAAGAACCATAGTCGTCATCACTCACGAAGCGGAAGTGGCCGCCTACGCCGACCGGATCATTCACATTAAAGACGGCCTCGTGAGCGACGCTCCGGTGAATGGAAAAAGAAAATTAGAAATTGAGAATTTAATGGAAATTGAAAATTATAAATTTTAAATTGAAATTCAATGAAGCTGTCTGACATTTTGGAAGAAACAACTGTCGCCTTAAAGCGAAACAAGTCCCGCTCGGGACTCACTATTTTAGGTATCGTTATCGGCATCAGCTCCGTAATCACCATGGTCTCGATCGGCAACGGAGCGGAAAATTCCATCACTTCGCAAATAGAGTCAATCGGTTCAAATCTCATTACCGTCATGCCAGGCGCGCTCACGACTTCCGGTTCGCGTGTTTCCTCAGGGCTTGGTTCGGCCGATTCGCTTAAAATGAGCGATCTTGAAAAATTGCAAAGTGAGCTTAAAAACGTAATAGGCGTAACGGGCGTAGTTACGAGTAGATATCAGATTACCGCCGGAGGCAGTAACACGAATACTTCGGTTGTGGGGACCGGTGCGGAATATGCGGTTGTGAGAAACGTGGAAATGCGATACGGGGATTTCATTTCGGAACAAAACGTAGCCAATTATTCCAAAATCGCCGTGCTTGGACCTACAACCGCTAAAGATTTATTCGGCGAGGACGTTAACCCCGTGGGCGAAACCGTGAAAATCCGCGGAACGAAATTCAAAGTCGTAGGCGTTACGGAAAGTAAAGGTTCCAGCGGAATGCTCAATCAGGACGATATTATCTATGTTCCCCTTTCAACCGCGCAGCGAATTCTCGTCGGCAGCGAAAATCTTTCAACTATCGGCATCGCCGCCGCTTCGGCGAACGTTATGCCCGCCGTTCAAGAAAAAGTTACCGAAATTCTGTTAAAAGCACACAATATAAAAGACCCCGATTCCGCCGATTTTACGGTTATGAACCAAGCGGAGCTCGTGGATATGGTTTCAGACGTTATGGACACCCTGACCCTCCTTTTGGCCGCTATCGCGGGCATTTCGCTCCTTGTCGGCGGCATCGGAATAATGAATATGATGCTCACGACCGTTACCGAAAGGACCAGAGAAATCGGTCTCAGGAAGGCATTGGGGGCAAAGAAAGGCGATATCAATAAGCAATTCCTATTTGAATCCATCGTGCTCACGCTTCTAGGCGGCACGATCGGCGTCGCTCTCGGTTGCGTTGTTTCCTTAATTATCGGCTCTTCGGGTATCGTTCCCGTTAAAATATCCCTCTCTTCCATTCTTCTCGCCTTTGGCGTTTCGGCGGCTATCGGTATTACGTTCGGTTACTATCCGGCTCGGCGAGCCGGAGCGCTAAATCCGATTGAAGCCTTGAGATATGAATAAAAACAAATAGCCTATAAAAAAATCGCTCAACTTAGCGAGTTTTTTTCCTGCCTCATAAAAATTATTTATTTAATCCGATTAGCGCAAAAATTCCGGTAACAACGAGAGTTAACACGAGCGTTATGAGTATTGAGAGTACGTTAATCCCTATGATTTTTCCGACGGATTGTTTCCTTCCGCCCGCGGCAAGGATTTCTTTGATTTCTTTATCCTGTTTTTGCTTCGCGGTAAGACCGAGTCCGATGGCGATCGCGCTAGAAGCCGCGGCTCCGGCCGTGGGGCTCGTGAAAGACGCGGGCAGGAGCGACATTACGACAAGAAAACCGACGATCGCCAAACTTCCGAAGAGCAACCACTTTTTAGCGAGGTCATCCTTGCCTAGCGTTTTGTAATTCTGGCTCAACATATAAATTCCGCCGAACGGACCGCCGATAAACGCGGAAATTAACACTGCAAGCCACGTATATACTTTCTTTTCCATCAGGCTATTATATCATAAAACCCTGTTATAATTAATTTATGTACAAACTTTCCGATTGTTTTAAAAAATTCGGTAAAAAGACCGAAGGGGAAAAGTGCAATAAACCGAAGTGCGGTTGCGGCGGAGCCGTTTACGGCATAGGTCTTATCGGAGCGGCCGTTTATTTCATCGGTGAAGCTACGAGTTTTTGGTTCGGCGTTCTGGGATTTCTTAAAGCTCTCGCCTGGCCGGCATTTTTGGTTTACCAATTGTTTGAATTTTTAGCCAAATAATCTCTAAAAACCGGAGAGTTCATCGGCATTCAGATTTTCAGGCTGAACTTTGCTTGGAAATTCTTTCGGTAGAAATTTAGTGGATATGGTAAAAGCGACAAAAGTTAAGATTGAACTAGCTATAAACGGCAGCGATTTGTGGTTTATGAACGCGAGCCCGGCAAACATCGGCATAATGGCGAAAGCGAGAGACATCAAAGACGACTGAGTTCCGATTATCTCCCCTTGCTCGCCGGGTTTCGCCCTGGAAAATATTCTCTCGGAAAAAAATGCTCTCAAAGTGCTTTCGGTAATGGTGCAGATCAAAGCGCCGAGTACGGCAATGAAAATATTTCCGATAATCAGAAAATACCCGATGGAAGCGACTAAAAGCATTCCGCGCTCCACGAGTTCGTCCTTACGGCTGGCCGTCCAAAATTTCATTCCGAAAATCTGGTTTAAGATGACTATTACGCTCCCCACAACCATTGCAAGTCCTATGAACATGGGCCTCAACATAAAACGCTCTTTCATATAAAGAGACGCCACGGACTGCACCCCCGAAACGCTCATCATGAAGAAGAACCAGGAAAGCATCACTTTGCGTAATTCTCTGTCTTTTGCGGCTTTTAAAATCGGATTAATGGGATTTAACTCCACTTTCTTTTGCTTGTCCGCGTGCATATTAGTTTCGGGAATCACGAAATGGACCATAATGAGATTCAAAACGGCAAGTCCCGATACGATGAAAAAAGGCGCCGAAGGCGAATATTCCGCAAGAAGACCTCCTAAAACGGGTCCCAATATGAATCCGGCGGCAAAAGTGGCGCCGAAAAAGCCAAAAAATTTTTTCCTTTCTTTTTCGTCTTCGGCTATGTCTCCTAATATGTTTTGGGCTATGGAAAAATCCCCCGCCGCCAAACCGTCTATTATTCGTCCGACAAAAAGCAAGATCGGATTTCTAGCGATGGCAAAAACGAACCAGCCTACGGAAGTGGACGCAATGCTTGCCATAAGCACGGGCTTTCTGCCTAATTTTTCAGAGAGCGAACCCAAATAAGGCGCGCTCACGAAGGAACAGATTGAAAAGACTGAAAAAAGAGCCGTAACTATTATCGGACTCGCTCCCAAAGATTCAACGTAGAAAGGCAATATGGGTATCACCACGCTCATTCCTATGACGCTGATGAGATTAGTGAAAAGTATAGTCGCTAGCTGCCTCGTCTTCCTTTTTTTATCGTTCATACCAAATTATTTTGTAAAAGACAGCACCTGTGGATTCTAACTCCAAAGCCGAATCCGAAGCAAAAGATTATTACCATTGACAGCCGCTATCCGAAGCTTAAAATAGACCTATACCTCAGGTATAGGTCGTAATTAAAAAACCAAAGTTAATGAAATTATGAACTTAAGCAAAGAAAAAACTTTAACCAATTTCAAAAAAGCGCAGAGTCATCTCACGAAAATCATAGAAATGGCGAAAAAAGACACTTACTGCATAGACATCATGCAGCAGAATCTCGCGGTGATCGGCCTTTTGAGGTCGGCCCACCAGATGCTTATGGAAGGCCACCTGAACAGCTGCTTCAAAGACGCCATGGCGACCAAAAACGAAAATAAGAAAGCCGAGATGACCAAGGAGATTCTCTCCGTAACCAAAATGTTTAATCGCTAATATGATGAAACATACTTATTACGTGAAAGGCATGCGCTGCGCTTCCTGTGAAATATTGATTGAACGCGAGCTTCTTTCCATTACCGGCGTGACGTTTGCCAATGCTTCGCTCTCCCGCGGATCGGTCAACATCGGCTACGAAAAAGAAAAACCGGACGTAGAAACGCTAAACGAAAAATTTAAGAGTCACGGATATACATTCTCCGAAAAAGCCTTTAAGAAAGAAAATAACGATCTCTGGAAAATAATCGTTGGAGCAGTTTTAGCGATAGCGATATTTTTAGTCATCGTAAATTCCGGTTTGTCATCGCTCATCAATCTGTCTTCGGCTAGTTCCCTCTCCGCTTTCTTTATTTTCGGGCTTATTGCCGGAATATCCAGTTGCGCCGCTTTGATCGGAGGATTGGTTTTGTCTCTTTCAAAACAATGGAGCGGACGTTTCGGCAAGGGCAACAGCCTGATGGAAAAAAGTAAGCCCCACTTCTTATTCAATTTCGGGCGTCTCATCTCCTTCTCCTTGCTTGGGCTTTTGCTCGGATTTTTGGGAGAAAAATTCAAAATATCTCCCGTGATAACTTCGGTCTTTGTGGTTCTCGTTTCGGGAATAATGATCGTTCTGGCGTTTCAGATGATCGGTCTCAAATCTTTCAACCGATTCAGGATCGCTCTACCAAAAAAGCTTTCCGGTTTTCTAATTAAAAACCAGCAATTTAATTCCATGGAGCCTTTTATTGTCGGATTTTTGACTTTTCTTCTTCCTTGCGGATTTACGATCGTAGCCGAAGGGTTTGCCGTTTTGTCCGGCAGTTCGCTTCGCGGATTTCTCATAATGATGTTATTCGCGCTGGGAACCGCAATTCCGCTTTTGATAATTAGTTTCTCAAGTACTAAATTCTTAAGTAACGAAAAGCTTTCCGAAAAATTTCTTAAAATCGCGGGCATTCTCATAATTTTCTTTGTCGCTTATAACCTTAATTTTCAATTCGGCATCACGAGGTTTATCGTGGAAAAATGGAATTTGAGAAAAGACAATCAAACGAGAGTCTTAAAACCCGATTCGGAAATTCAAACAATAAAGGCCGTTTATTCGCGAGCGTCCGACATTCAGCCGAGTTCCTTTGAAGTAAAGGTGGGTAATAAGCCGGTCAGGTTTGAAATAATCGTAAAAGACGACAGCTACGGATGTATGAGTACCATAATGATCCCTGGACTCTGGCAAAAACCATTATCTTTAAAGAAAGGACGTACGCTCGTTATGGAATTCACGCCGAATAAAACGGGTACTTACCAGATTACCTGCGCGATGGGCGTGCCGAGAGGAACGTTAAAAGTGGTAAATTAAATAAATATGGCAAAACAAAATTTCACGATAGGCGGTATGCATTGCGCGAGTTGCGCCAATATCATTTCTTCCCGGCTGAAAAAAATGGAAGGAATTGAAAAAGCTGATGTCAGCTTCGCGGCCGAAAAAGCGCACATTGAATATGATCCAGAGAAAACTTCGGTTGAAAAAATAAATAACGAGATGGAAAAGCTCGGATACGTTCTCTCCCCTGCCGAAATGAATATGAGCTCCGAGGATCACAGCAAACATACGGGTGCCGGAATGACCAAAAGTCAAAAAGAACAGGAATTAGCCAAACAAAAAACCAAAGTCAGGTTTATTTTCCCCGTCGCAGCCGCCGTTTTCCTTTTTATGATGTGGGATATCGCCACGCAATTTTTAAGCCTTTTGCCTTCTATTCCGCTCTCAATGGATGTCATAAACGTAATTCTCTTGGGTCTTTCTTCGGTCACCATATTCTGGATCGGCAAACCGTTTCTCTTGGGCGTAGTGAGATTTATAAGGTATCGGGCAGCCAATATGGATACTCTTATCGGTATCGGCGCTTTTACCGCGTACTTATACAGCGCGATTATTACTCTTTTCCCCCAAATAAGAATGCTTCTTGGTCTTCCCGAAACGACTTACTTTGACGTAATCATTGTCGTTATCGGATTCGTGAGCCTCGGTAAATATCTTGAAGCGCGTTCCAAATTTAAAACCGGCGAAGCCATTGAAAAACTGCTCGGTCTTCAGGCAAAAACCGCTTTGGTCGTGCGCAAAGGAGTGGAAATCCAAATTCCAGTGAGCGAAGTCGTCGTGGGAGACATAATTATCGTAAAACCCGGAGAGAAAATTCCGACCGACGGAGTGATAACCGAAGGAAACACTTCCGTTGATGAATCCATGATAACGGGAGAACCGATCCCGACCGATAAAACGGCCGGTGATTTGGTCATCGGCGCGACCATAAACAAGCAAGGAAGTTTTAGATTCAAAGCTACGAAAGTCGGCACGGACACCATGCTTGCTCAGATTATAAAAATGGTTGAAGAAGCGGAAGGTTCCAAAGCGCCGATCCAGGCTTTAGCAGACCGAATCTCCGGTATTTTCGTTCCCACCGTTCTTATCATTGCCGTATGTTCTTTTATTCTCTGGCTCGTATTCGGCATTTCTGCGATCGGTTTTGAAACGGCCTTATCGTATGCGATTTTCTCTTTTGTGGGAGTATTGGTCATTGCCTGTCCTTGCGCCTTGGGTCTTGCAACGCCAACGGCTATTATCGTCGGAGTCGGCAAAGGCGCGGAATACGGAATTTTAATTAAAAACGCCGAAGCCCTGGAAATTTTAAGCAAAGTGAACACGATAGTCTTTGACAAAACCGGCACCATCACTAAAGGAAAGCCGGAAGTAACCGACGTGATAATTTTGGATGAATCATTGAATAAGAATGAGATTTTAAAGTTTGCCGGCAGCGCGGAAAAAATGTCGGAACATCCTTTGGCCGAAGCGATAGTCGCCGAAGCTTCAAAACAGAACCTTTCTTTGGTTGCGGAATCTGATTTTCACGCGCTTGAAGGAATAGGTATAAAAGCGAAGATCGGCAAAAAAAACGTCTATATCCACAAACCAACGGAAAAAGATATTGATGAGCGTTTGATCCGCTTGCAAAAGCAAGGCAAAACCGCGGTCATCGTTGAATTGAACGACATAAAAGTCGGCATGATCGCCTTGAGCGATATTTTAAGACCCGAAGCGAAAGAAACCATTTCCCGAATCAAGAAGCAAGGAATTAGAATTGTGATGCTCACCGGAGACAACGATTCCGCCGCGCGTTATATCGCAGACCTTGCCGGAATCGGCGAAGTGATAGCCGACGTCCTCCCGGGAGATAAGGCCGGAAAAATAAAAGAATTGCAGAGTGAAGGCAGAAAAGTGGCCATGGTGGGAGACGGAATTAACGATGCGCCGGCGCTTATGCAATCGGACGTGGGAATCGCCATGGCGACCGGTACGGACGTTGCCATAGAATCGGCGGGTATAACTCTTCTTCACGGAGACATAGTCAAACTCGCCGAAGCGATGAAACTTTCCCGCGCGACCATAAGAACGATAAAACAAAATCTATTCTGGGCCTTTATTTATAACGTGGTAGGCATCCCCATCGCCGCCGGATTGCTTTTTCCGCTCTGGGGAATAGTTTTGAACCCTATTTTTGCGGGGCTTGCCATGGCCGGAAGCAGCGTTTCGGTTGTCGGCAACTCACTAAGACTTAAAGCGAAAAAACTTTAAATTATTTCTTGTCTTCGGACCATATCTCGTATTTGAGAATTCCTCGGTCAAAATAAACATCGGAAAAATCAAATTTCACCTCCGGGGCAACGCAATGGTAAGAAGAGGGATAATCTCTATCACTTAAAATATCTATAGATTTGTAAGAATTTGTTTCGGTAATATCCGCTAAGACTAACGAACAAGTATTCGTATCCTTGTGAGTATAAGCATAAAAGATGTTTGGGTCATTTGGTAGAACTCCTATCTGTTCGGCTAAATAACCTTCGTTTGAGGCTCCTCTTGCAGTCGTTGTACTTAACCTTGAAATTAAATTCGCGGATTTGTCCCAAATGCAAATATCATGCTGATAATCAACGCCATACTCTTGTTCAGCATAAGTTAACAATCTGTCTCCGTTCCATAAAGCCGGACGCCATGGAGATACGCAACCTAAGTTCGGTATTTCTCCCGCTTTTTTGGTATCTATATCGATTATTCGTCTACGCATCGCAAAACCACCTTGCTGTTTGACCTCGTTTACTAAATATAGCGTTTTTCCGTCATCGGAAAAATTATAATCATAAACGTGTGTATATAGTGCCCATCTTTCCCCGTCTTTAGTTATCTCAAGAACATGAGACCAGCCGGTAATGCAACCAAAATTATAAACAATTACATCAAACGGCTCCGGAAGATTAATTTTATTTGAGCCCTCCCCGTTCCACCAGCCGTCTATCATCATATTCTCGGTGGACGTTCCGTCTGGCCACTCCACTTTGTAAAGCTCCGAGGGTGACTGATTTTCAAGTTTAACTTTGTAAAATACGGTAGTTTTCGGGTCGAAAAGCTCCGGCTGGCACATAAAATCGCCGTTCGATAATAAATCGGCCTTTTGGTCACCGACCGCTCGACCGATAACTTTTACTGGATAAATTGAACCCTCAATATTTTCTCCTCTTTCCACTTGAACGGCAGACAAATCAATTGAATTTGACCCGATCATAGACTGAGGCAAAGTCTCTTGAAGCTTCTCCGGCGGTGACCACTTTAAGAAATTATCTATAACAAGAGATCCCAAAAACCATGAAATTCCTCCGATAAACAAAATGACTAAACCAATAATCAAAAATATCCAAATTTTCGGTTTCTTTTTAATTTCTTCCTGTTTTTGTTCTTGTTTCTCCACAATTTCACTCATGAAATCAGTGTAACATACAAAATAAAAGACCCGCCTTTACGCGGGTGTGTTTTGGAGGTTCTTTAAAAGAAATTCCTGATGTTAAACTTCCTATTTCTGTTGCCGGAGTCTGCGGCCTTTTGTTCTCTCGCTTTCTTTGCCGCCTGTTCTCTCTCTTCGGTAATCTCCATGTCTATCCGATTATCGATAATACCCTGACGCAACCAACAAACGTTACTGTAAGGCTCTCCGTAATAGTATCTCGCGAGTTCGTCTCGCCGCTTTTTCACATCCATTACAAATCACCCTCATGCATCAAGCGGTATCTTTTAAGAGAGTTCACAACAAGCTCTATCGTTCCTCTTTCCCTGACTATCGGGTCCTTCTTGAAATCCGAAAGGCGCTTCATTAGTTCGCTGTCTCTCGGATAATGAGGGCCTTTAAGTAAGCCACAATACGCAATTGCAGCTATGTGTGATTCGGGTGAGTCGAGAAGCAGAATTAGAGCTTCCTTTGCTCGCAAACAGCTGCTTGCGAAATAGCGGTCGATAAGTTGATTCGCTTCAAAGCAGTCGTCTCCGACAGCTTTGACTAGCTCCTCCGCGCTCCTGGTATCAATCTCCATCGTTACCATTTAGAACCTCCTGTTGTAAAAATTTTTAAAGACGTGGATAGAAAACTAATATAAAAAAATAAGTTTGTCAAAATAAAAGACCCGCCTTCGTTATCCGCCGGCTGGCGGAAACGAATAGCGGGTATGTGAATTTGTACTAGGCGTTCGCGGCCTTGTCTGAAGAACGTCTCTCCTGCTCGTACGATTTCCTTCTCGCGAGACGTCTCTCCTCTTCCGCTTTTTCTTCCGCGTACGTCTCCTCTATTGCGGCTTTTTTCCTGCCGCAAAGAAGATCTCCGTATTTGCACCCGTAGCGGGCTTGCGAAAGCGCGTCCTTTCTCCTTCTCTCCTTTTCTTCCCTGTCTCTCTCCATGCCGTCAAGAAACATGAATCCCTCTCTTTCCTCTCAAATGGCGTCATCGCCGAAACTCGTTGAACTGCAAAAGCCGACCAGAGCCAATTCAAGACAGACATAGACGGCGAGGTGCGGGAATATTTCATTGATCGCCATGCATATCTCGTGGGCGATTTTCTTTTTCCGCCACCACCTTTTAAAGGAAAAATCTATCAAGATCTCAATGCCTATGTCGTGATCATCTTGATCCCATTCCTTCCTTTCGTGACAGAATATTGCCACCTGCGTTTCGCTGATCTTGTGTCTGTGGTCGGCTTTGTTCATTGTCTTGACGATCGCCTCCGAGAGAGGTCTTTTCAGGGGTCTAAGCCGCGTCAAAGGATTTATCCCTTGAGCATAGCCAATTCTTACCATTGGCATAGAACCTGCCTCCTTCTCTTTGAATTTTTAAGTCCGGCTCTTGTTATAAAACATTTTTAATGCTTTGTCAAAATAAAAACGGCTTCCCAAAAGGGCAGCCGTTAAAAGTTCTAGATGTCTTCAAGAGCGCGATACATATAATTATCGCTCTCGGAGACAATCCTTTTCGCTTCTTCCGAAGATATTAAGCCGAATTTTACGGCAAGCTTTACGACAAGAGCTTCGTCCGCGAGTTCGGGCAAACCGGAAAAGCCAATCCCGTATTTCCCTGTGAAAATTCCGCCGCCCCACAGCTCCCTTTTCGGGTTACGGGTAGCATAAGAACTTTCCCTCTTTTTGAACGCCCTCCTCGCTTTTTCTTCCGAAAGCCTCCTGTACTTCCCTTCTTTTTCGTCAAGATATTCCCCTATCGGGGCCCTCAAGAGCGCCTCCTTATTTCCGTCCACGATCGCGAGCACGCCGCCCCGTCTTTCGTCAAAGTTAAAAGTCGAGACGATTCTCTTCGCCATTGCCATGATATCCATCTCGTTTAAGGGAAAGTCCGATCTGACCGAATGTAACATCAGGTTTTCCTCCTTCAATATTTGTTTTTAAAAACAACGGATTTTCCAAAGAGAGGATGCTACAAAAGGTGAATGTGTGTCAAGAACGTTTTGACTCTTAACTCGGAATACTTTACTTTAACGACAGCAAGGAATTGTTTAAAAAATGAATACAAATCTGAAAGGAGCTGTTTATCTTGGCGACAAAATTTTCCCCAGTAAGAGCTGCTTGGCCCAAACTTCCAGGTCTGCGTTTGCTTTCTCAAGGAAAGATTCGCGACACTTATGAACTGGACGGAGATCTCCTTCTTCAGGTGGCAACGGACGGCATAAGCATCTACGAATTTCTCTTAAACGCGCTCATTCCGATGAAAGGAATCATCATCACGGCTATGACCGTTTTTTGGTTCCGCTTTCTTGAAAAGAACGGCGTGAAAACCGATCTCGTAGCGGCTGGCGCAGAAATTGATTATTATCTGCCCGAACACCTGAGAAACAATCCCGACCTGCAATCCCGCGCCATAGTCGTAAAACGTCTTGCAATGGCGGACGGTGAATTCATTTGGCGCGGGTATATCACAGGAAGCGGATACAAAGCCTATAAAGAAACCGGTAAAGTCTGCGGACACGAACTTCCTCCGGGTTTGGAAGACGGAGACAAACTCCCCGAACCCTTGGATACGCCGACTTCAAAAGCAAAGGAAGGACATGACGAACATCTGGACGCTTTTACCATCAGGAAAAAATATCCGGAGCAGACCGCGCTCTTGATGAAAGTCTTTGAATTCATGACGAAGTATGCCTTAACGAGAGGTATCAACCTGATAGACGGCAAGTTGGAAATCAGCGAAGACGGAATTCTCGCTGACGAAATATCCCCCGACTCCTGCCGTTTCTGTGACGCGCACGCCTACAAGGAAAGCCGTAGAAAATCTCCGCGGGTAATGCCTCAGTCAATGGATAAGCAAGTTGTCCGTAACTGGGGAAAAACCGTAGGGATAGACAAGCGTGACCCGCAAAATCCTGAAGACGTAAATTACGTCCACAGAATCGTGGTGCCGAAAGACGTCATCTGGAACACGACCGCCGCCTACCGTTACATCTTCTGGCGACTGACCGACATGAAGATTGAAGAGTATCTCTGTGCCGAAATGGAAGTGGATTACTCCTGGCCGGAAAAAACCATTGCGATCATCGCCGGAAGTGAAAGCGATCTGCCTTCCATCAAGAACGTAGTTTGTCCCTATGACCCGTATATAATGGTTCATGTGATGAGCTGTCACCGCAACCCGAAAGCCGTCATGGACTACATGGCTAATTTGCCAGAAGATACCGATTTCGTCATTGGGGTTGGCGGAAAAGCGTTCGCGCTTCCGGGAATTTTGGCCGCTTGGGCTCATGAATTTGAGAGAGGCGTTTTCATCGGCGGAGTCGCTTTGGGCTCTAAAAACAACCGTTCTCTCCTCGCAGCGAAGTTTTCTTTAACGGAATTGCCGGAGCGTCAGGTTCTTTTGGACCCGAGGGGAAAAGCCTATACCGGAGAACAAGGCCTACACATGCTCCTTGAACGCATCGTAAATGAGGAACTGCCTCCTCCTCCGCCTTGGACAAACAAACCCTGCAAAATGAATATTGCTCTTTAAGACTCAAAAACAAGCGAATCAATTCGCTTGTTTTTTTATTCCCCTAACCCGTCTATGAGATTTAACTCGTCCGTAAGATCTTTATCCGACCACTGAACGTTATTTTCTTCTTTTGGTTCGTTTTTATTTTCGGGAAAAACATTCTCTTTGGGCATTGTCGCCAAGCTGTCTTCCGGCGCTATTACCGGTTCCGAAGGTTCCGCGGGACCGCTTACTCGTTTTATGTATATGAGTCCCAGCCCGCCGGCAATTAAAATTACCGCAAGCACGATCAATATTATTTTCCAGACCGGTTTCATCTTGAGGATTAATAAACGTTGAACGTTTTCTCGTATATCGTTTCCGGCACGTCAAGAAAAGCGGAGAATCTCATCCAGAAAGGCTTGAATTCCAAAAGCGCCAAAGGTTCTTTGGCCACGTGCAATCGTTGAGTGACGTCCGCCGTGATTATGAATTCTTTCGCTTTTCTCGCGTCTTCTCCTTCTAAAATTCTCATGTTTCCGTCAAGCTGAACGGTCATCATTTTTTCCGGATTCCCGAACACGAGCGATACGCGAGGATTGCTTCTGATGTTTTCTATTTTTCTTGAATTGGCGTTCGTTGATATGAAGAACGTAAACTCATCGTTCGGGTAGGCGTAAATCATCGCCGCCTCGGTTTTGCCTTCTCCGGCACAAGTGGCAATAACGCACGGAGGAGTCGTTTTCATGAATTCAAGCGCCCTTTTCTCTGTCTCGTTCATGAGTCTATTATATCACAAAAACCAGGGTAAGCTATATAATAAGGCTCATGCCTACGACTCTTAATAAAAACAAGTGGATTTGGATTTCTCTCGCCGCAGTGGTCGTGATCGGAGTTATAGCGATCCTGTTTTATTTTTCCGGTTCTAAAAAGCTCTCGCCCGCAAATACGAAAGATTTGGGCAATGCCCAAGAAAAAGCCGATCTTATAAAAGTAAATACTCTGGTCCCGAACGAGACGATAACTCTTTTCCCCGTTGTCGTGAAAGGCGAAGCCAGAGGCTCGTGGTTCTTTGAAGCTTCTTTCCCCGTTGAGATAACGGATGGCGCTGGTGTCCGCATATCTTCGGGAATCGCGAAAGCCGAAAGCGATTGGATGACGAGTGATTTCGTTCCTTTCTCGGTCACGCTTGATCTTTCAGACAATTATCAAGGCCCCGCAAAGATCATTTTTCACAAAGACAATCCCTCGGATATCCGCGAACTGGACGACTCTTTGATAATCCCCGTAAATATTGACTTTCAAAATGAACAAATGACTCTGAATGTTTACTTCAGTAAAACGTCCCCCACGAGCGATGCCGATCCTTGCAATTTGGTTTATCCCGCAGTCAGGAAAGTTCCAGAAACTCAAGGAGTCGCCAAAGCCGCTATTTTAGAGCTCCTTAAAGGCCCTACGGAAACCGAACGAACAAACGGATTTCTCACCTCTTTGCCGGACGGAGTCGCTTTAAATCGCATATCCATCACGGACGGCGTAGTCTATGCCGATTTTTCGGAAAGTTTGGAATTTCAGGTCGGCGGTTCTTGTCGCGTTACCGCCATTCGCTCCCAGATTACCGAAACCTTAAAGCAATTTCCCGCCGTAAAAAGCGTGGTGATTTCCATAAACGGCCGCTCCGAAGATATCTTACAGCCCTAATGCCCCAAAAAAACACTCATTACGCGTATCTTTTACCGAACGGTAAAAAAGGAATAGTCAACTCCTGGGAAGAATGCAAGAAGTTAGTTTCAGGAATTAAAGACGCGCGCTACAAAGGATTCACTAATCTCTCCGATGCGAAGAGCTGGCTTTTCGCGGGCGCCAAGTATGAAGTCCGAATCCCCAAAAAAATGCCAAAGGGAATTTATTTTGACGCCGGCACCGGCCGAGGCGAAGGGGTGGAAATAAGCGTAACGGATAAAAACGGGAAAGATTTGCTAAGCAAAGTTCTTCACAAGGAACTCGTAAACAAACACGGGAAACATTTGTTGCCAAAAGGAAAAACCAACAATTACGGAGAGCTCCTCGCCTGCAAATACGCTTTTGAACTGGCGAAACTCGTCAAGGAAAAAAATATTTTTGGCGACAGCAGGCTTGTCGTGAATTACTGGTCAAAATGGCTCGTCAAAAAAGAAATTCCCGAAGAAACAAAAGTTTTGGCGCGCGAAGTCTCCGCTCTGCGAAAAGAATTTGAAAGACTTGGCGGCTCTCTCACCCTCATTTCAGGCGACGACAATCCTGCCGATTTAGGATTCCATAAGTGAAATTCTTCTAAATAAAAATATTCATGAATGAACTTAAAGACCGGCCCAAGCGGCCTTGGAGCGGGTTCATTCATGAATATTTTTATGAGAATTACAACTGTAACTCCTCTTCTATTTCCAGCAGACGATTATACTTCGCCGTTCTTTCTCCTCTCGCCGGCGCCCCCGTCTTTATTTCATCCGCTCCGACCGCAACCGACAAATCCGCGATGAACGGATCTTCCGTTTCTCCGCTTCGGTGAGAAATAATAACCGATTGTCCTCCTTCCGCCGCGGTGAAAATGGCTTCAAAAGTTTCGGTCAAGGTTCCGATCTGATTCGGTTTTATGATGACGGCGTTTGTCGCTCCCCGATTTATTCCCTCTCTTATTTTCTCGGCATTCGTCACATACAAGTCGTCTCCCACGATCTGTATCGCATCGTCCAATTCCCTGTTAAGCGCTACAAAACTATCTATGTCGTCTTCGGCAAAAGGATCCTCTATGCTCATAACTCCGTTTTCTCTCGCGATTTGTTTGTAAAAATCCGCAAGCTCATCGGTAGACAATTCTCTTCCTTCTTTGTTAAAGACATACTTGCTTCCCTTACGAAATTCGGAAGCGGCCGCGTCTATGCCGAAACTCACGTTTTGCCCCAAAGTGTATCCCGCCCGATCTACGGCTTCCGCCATGAGCGTTAACGGTTCTACGTTGTCTCTAACTTCCGGAGCGAATCCCCCCTCGTCGCCGACGTTCACGGAAAGATTTCTTTCTCTTAAAATGGTTCGCAAATTTGTATAAATTTCCGCTCCCGCTCTTAACGATTCGCGAAAGTTTTTAAACCCGGCCGGTATCACCATGTATTCCTGAATGTCTGTCACGAAGTTGGCGTGCGCCCCTCCGTTCATTATGTTTAAAAGAGGGATTGGCATTTTCATGCCGGTCTCGCCCATTCCGCGGCGGAAAGGACTCACTTTGGATATTCTATTTAGATACCTGTAAAGCGGCTCTCCGGCCGAAACGGCCGCGGCGCGCGCAACCGCAAGCGAGACGGCAAGGATCGCGTTCGCTCCGAGCTTTGATTTATTATTCGTTTTATCAAGCTTGATCAGTTTTTCATCAATCAGAGCCTGATCGCCCGCATCCATTCCGGATATCGCGGTTGCTATTTCGGCATTCACATGGGTCTTGGCAGTCAACACTCCCATTCCGTTAAATCTTTCATCCCCGTCCCTCAATTCAGCGGCTTCTTCTTCTCCCGTAGAAACCCCCGAAGGAACGGAGGCGCTCGCCTCGGTTCCATCCGCCAAACGAACATATGCCTTTACGGTCGGATTGCCCCGACTATCCAAAATCTCGGTTGCCCTTACGGACATTATTGTCATCAATTTAAGTATACAAAAAAACCACCGCATTGTTGCGGTGGCATGAGATAGATTCTACGAGAGTTTGGTTTGCGGCCGCCAGCCTTTTTGCCAGCGCCTTACTGTTTCGAGAACGCTATGGCAAACCTCATCTGCGTTGCAGGAATCCAATCTTCCAACATGAGACTGGAATATGAAATCATGCCCAATGAGGACTCTTGCGATGGCTGTCCTCACATTCTTGAGCTCCTGCATATCGACGACGAGCTCGGTGCCGTCGTCCTTCATGAAAATGGCATAATCGTCATCTTCCATAAAGGAGAGAGTCTTCCGCAGTTGCGCAGCCAATTTTCTGCTTCTTCTCACTAACCAACTCATATTGAATGCCTCCTAGCTTAGCGCGGTTCCTCCATCAGGCGTTTAATTTCCTTCCCGACCCTAACGCTCAAATCCACGATATATTCGGGATCCACGTGAGGATATGTCAGTTGCTCGTGCGACGGGAAAACGAGTGACACGTTCATATCGCGGCTCACACGAAGCGTTACGACCTTTCCGTTCTTTTCATCACGACGAAAAAACTCAACGTATCCTCCCCCTTTATCAAACCTTTCTCCTTTTGTCTGCAGTCCTTTGTCTGAAGGCTGTGCCGCCACTAGAGTCATCTCTAAAAAGAGACGCGTGCTATTTTTTCGCGCGTGCCGGCGAGAAATGATGAGGTGGCAAATCACAGCCGCGGAAATGCCGAAAATGACGACATAGGAAACGATCAAAAACGTTTCATTTGCAAAGAAAAGAGACGACGTGATAGCGGCGATAACCCAAGAAAGAACAAGAACAAACGGGATCAAAAGCGTTTTCATTCCCAAGACCTTCCTTTCAATTTTTAATTATTGCTTTCTCCTGAATACCACTTTTGAAGTGTCTGTGTCAAGAAAAATATTTACAGCAATTCCTTGAAATATTCCGGCTCTGAAGAAACAAGCTCCACCTTTCTTTCTCCCGTTGCCGCCATAAAAGTAAGTTTTGTGGAATGCAGAGCGATTTTTCCCTCCGGCAATACCGTGGGAGAGCCGTATTTCGCATCTCCCATAATTGGATGTCCGATAGCCGCGAATTGCGCCCTTATTTGGTGGAACCTGCCCGTCCCGAGCCTTATTTCCGCAAGGCTATTGAATTCCCCTTCTTTCACTATTCTGTATTCCAGTTCCGCTTCTTTACCTTTCGGATCGGTAGTTGCTCTGAAATAATTTCCTCCTTCTTTTTTAATCCGCGATTTTAATATTCCCTTTTTTCTTTTTAATTTTCCCACAAGCACTGCCCGATAAACTTTTTCCAATTCTCTTTCCCTGAATTGTTCGGAAAGTCTTGAGGCGCCCTTGCTCGTTTTCCCGAAAAGAACTATTCCCGATACGGGTTGATCAAGCCGGTGCACGATACCCAAAAAAACGTTTCCCGGTTTTTTATATTTATTCTTCAAGTAATCCTTTACTTGTCCCGCGAGATAAACGTTTCTTCTCCCTTTTTCAACCGGAATCCCAGCCGGTTTTAGCACGGCGATTATATGATTATCCTCGTATAAAACATTTACCATTAAGTTTCTAGTTGAAAATTATCTCCCTACGGGAGGTCTCCCGTAGGGAGGGAAATTGAAAATTCTTTCGTAAATTAGAAATTGAAAATTATGACTTAGGTATTCCATCTTCCGAATATTCCCGCGGGAAGTAATCTTCCGCTGTTTTCTCTTATTGTGAGTTCCCCCGTTTCAATTTCTTTATCCTTAAAATAACCCGCGAGTAAATTACCGTACGAAATAGCCGAATATCCGGAAGCGTATCCGTTGATCAAAAAGAACGTTGGTTTTACCGAAAGTATTTCTCTGCACGCACCTATAAGCTCGGGTAAGCTTTTTTCAATTTGCCACATTTCTCCCTTCGGCCCGTGTCCGTAAGAAGGCGGGTCCATTATTATCCCGTCATATTTGCTTCCTCTTCTTACTTCTCTTTTAACGAAGGTTAGTGCGTCATCCAATATCCACCTTATGGGCTTTTTATCAAGACCGGAAACCTTTGCGTTTTCTTTCGCGGATGATATGGCTACTTTTGATCCGTCCACGTGAGCCACTTTCGCTCCCGCTTTTGCGGCGGCAAGAGTCGCCCCTCCCGTATAACCGAACAGATTAAGAACGGATATTTGTCTTTTGTTTACGCGTTCCGAAATCCAACTCCAGCTCGGCTTGTGCTCCGGAAAAATCCCCGTGTGTTTGAAAGCCGAGAGGCGAATGTTAAAGCTCATTCCTCCGAAGTCAATCAGCCACGAAGCGGGCAATTTCGTTTTCTCGCGCCATTTGCCTTTATCGGGACCGCTAAAAACCGCCATCGCTTTTTTCCACTCTTCGGGGATTGTTTTCGGCCATATTGCCTGCGGATCAGGCCGAGCAAGAATTATGTTTCCGTATCTTTCAAGCTTTTCTCCCTCGCCCGAATCTATAAGTTCATAATCTTTTTCCGGTTCAGAAATTAGTGTCATTAGTCTCAATTATATCAGTTCTCTTAATTTGCAGTACGGGCAGTCTTTGTCACTACACCGCTTGTCCCAAAACGCAAGCGATCGGATTTCATCCGCGATTTTTATGATTTCTTTTTTCAGAGTTTCTTCCTCCTCCGGAGTGACGACAAAACTTACCCTTTTGCACTTTCCCTTTTCGTCCGGTTCCACGAAATCCACTTGAGCCGAAACCATTTTATATTTTCCGTTTTTGTATCCGTCAAGCAGAAGTTTGTAAAAAACGAGCTGTCGCTTTATGTTTCCGGTCGTTATCTCTCTCTCCGATTTCGGTCTTCCCGTTTTAAAATCCGTTACGATAACCTCGTCCGAAAATCCTTTTTTCTCCATCCGGTCTATCCTTCCCTTGATCGTTACGTCGGGAGCAACTTCCACTCCGGCAATGTTAAACTCCGCGAGAAAATCTTTTTCCAGGTCGTCTTTATGTTCGTCAAAGTACGCGGATAAGGCTTTTTCTCCTTTTGCCAAAAGTTCCTCGAAATCGTTTTTTTTGAGCGGTTCGTTTCCCAAGTGGTGTTTGAACCTCAAAATCAAATAATCCTTCCGCAATCCTTGTTCTTTGACCGATTCAAAAAAATCTTTAAGCGCGGCATGCACGGCTGTTCCGAATATGAGAGGCAATCCTTTTTTTTCGGGTATTCTGAAAAGTCCCGTGTAAAAATATTTCCAGGGACACTCCAAATAATCGTTTACGTCCGTTGCCGACAATCCTTTCTCCTTGAGCGTTTCTTCAACTATTTTTCTTATTTCCTCCTTGGGTTCGGTTTTTGGTGCTCGCGAAAGCAAAACCCTCATGTGCTCCGGCGTTTTTTTATTCCACTTCTCGGTTTGAACGCGCACGACCATGTCTTCCCTTATTTCTCCGATAAATTCGGTCGGGAGCTGTTCTCTTCCTTCTTTTCCCTCCCGGCTCCAAGTAATCGCAAGCTCCCTTTTCGCTCTTGTTAGAGCCACGTAAAACAGTTTTCTTTCATCATCCTGCTTTTCGCTCTTTTCTATATCCCTGCCGGAAAGCGAATAAACGCTATAAGGTAAGCGTAGTTTTTCCGGCCGTCTCTTATTCCCCCAAAGGCCGTCTATGGCCCTCACGACGTAGACCGAGCCGAATTCCTGCCCCTTGGAACGGTGAGCCGTCATCAGCCGGACTTTCTTTTCGGACAACGCTGATTTCCTGCTTCCTACCGAAACTCCGTATTCTTCCATAACCCCGATGTGGTTTATAAAGTCTTCCAAGTTCGCGTTTTTTTTCCTCTCCGCAAATTCTCTGACGTGAGCGTAAAAATCGGTGATTTTTTCCATTCGCTCAAGCGAATCGGGCCGCGCCATAATATCAGGAACTATGCCCGATTCCGTGATTATCGCATCCGTCGTTTCCATAAGGGTCTCGTTTTTGGAAATTGTTCTCCAAACGGATATTTTTTCGCCAAAGGCTTTTATTTCTGGGTTTTTGCTTTTCATGACCGACTCCATAAGACTTGTCTTTCCTTTCCTCGTTTCATCCAGAATTTTATATATCTCTAGAGGATTAACCCCGAAAAAAGACATGTGCATCGCCTCGGCAAGGGACGGGTCCGTTGTGTCTGATACCGCCTTCATCACCGTTATTATTCTCCTTACGTCCCGATCCGATAAAAGATTATTATCCGATTCCACCACGAACGGTATGCCGTATTTTGCAAAAGTCTCCGCGATCGGAATGCCGTCCTTGTTTTCTCTGAAAAGAACGGCTATTTCTTCGGGGAGCACTTTCTCTTGGATTTTTCGCTTTATCTCGTCGGCCAAAAAATATTCTTCCGCAATTTCGTTCGCGAATTCATAAATCTTTATTTTTTCTCCCTTGCCGACCGATGATTTAAGTTCCTCGTCTTCGGGAATCAAGCTGTACGCTCCCGAAAGGATTTCTTCCGTTGAACGGTAATTTTCCCCGAGTGCGATCAGTTTCGCTTGTATATAGAGATCTTTAAAATAATAGAAATTATCAAGCGATGCCCCCTGAAAGCGGAAAATGGCCTGTTTCTGGTCTCCCACGATAAAAACGTTCGGATTGTCATGAAAGCTCAAAAGCAGTTCCAGTATTTTGTTCTGCGCTTTGTTGCTGTCCTGATGTTCATCCACCAAGACGTACTGGTATTTCTCCTGAAGCGAAAGTAAAAGATTCTCGTCCATTCTTAAGGCCTTGAGCGTCTCCATTATCATATCCTCGTAATCGTAGAGTTTTCTCTCCGCGAGCTCTTTTTCATAAGTTTCGTAAATAAGAGTCAAATCTTCGTTTTTGACGATGTCCTTTTCCTCATCGGCGTATTTCCCTTTCATTTTTCCTTTGTATCGCCCCGAGTTGTAATAAAGGTCTTCTATCGCGGAGAATTTCTTTCTCCATTCGGAAACGATTTCCTTAAAGTCTTTTACATCCACTCCTTCCCGCTTCAGATCGCTTATCGCCCCTAAAATGTCGCGAAGATAGTGAAACCTGTCCCCCATCGGACGAAGTTTTTTAAGAGATGTGTTTTCTAAAACGCTTTCAATTATTCTTATTTTCTCGGAATCGGTTATCGGTTCCGAACCGATGATGCGGGGAAAACACTCCGGATAAGTTTTAATGACGTTGTTTGAAAATCCGTGAAAAGTGTTTATGTTCACGGCATAGGCGTCCGCTCCCATCACTTCCGCCAAGTTTTTTCTCATTGAAATAACTCCCGCTTCCGTAAAAGTAAGAGCTAAAATATTGTCCGGCTCTGTATCCGTTTGCCGCACGATATTCGCGATCCTCAAAGTAAGCGTCCTTGTCTTGCCCGTCCCCGGTCCCGCAATGACCATTACGGGTCCCTCAAGCGTGTCTACCGCCTCTTTTTGGGCGAGATTAAGCTCTTTATAACGCTTCAGAAATTCAGTCTCGTTCACTGACTCTAGTATAGTGAAGCTTCTCCGAAAAATAAAAAAACCGGTTTGCTATTGAGCCAAACCGGTCTTGGGTTTTTTGAGTACCCTCTTTATGGGAATCATTTTCGCTCCTTCAAGGGAGTCTTTCAAGGTAATCTCCGCGCATTTCGGGCACTGCTCCGTTTTAAGAAGAGCACCGTCCAGTTTGAAGAATCTCGTGATGGGGATCAGGTGTGCGCGAGGAAACATTCTCCGGAAGTCTTCCAGTGAAGTTTCTCCGATTGCACCACATTCGCAGACAGTCTTTAATCCCAGTACCATTTCCATCAATTCCCCTCTTTCCAATTTTTAAACATCGTTTGAACCAGGCAGAAAAATAACACATTACTTCTTTCAAGTCAATTCTACGTTAGGATAAAAAATCGCGGATTTTCCGCGATTTTTGAGGGATTGGCTAAGCGGACATTGCATAGCCAAGTCTTTCAGCAACCCTTCTTCCGGACTCGGGAACGATAGCAGGGTTAATCGCCGCAGCGATGACTCTAACAATTCCCTTTGAGAACAACCTGTCCTCTTCGCCCTGGTCGCTCACAACAATTGTTCTGATCCAGGATTCGTCTTCCTCCACGGCGTAGTTCTGTGATTTTGCCTTGCTAACGGTAAAATCAAGAAATACTACGCGGCCGAAAGTGCTGGAGTAGAGAAGTGCATCCACTCCCCGGTCACGGTCAAGCCATGATCCGATACAGGAGCAGAACTCCACTGGTGAACCGATAGCGGCTGAAACTTCCGCTATAAGTTCCTTTGCTCCCTGGCGCAAGAGGTTCTCTGACGAACAGCCTGCCTGCTGATTCTTCAGTATGAACCTGACCGCCTCCCAGAAAGAAATCTTTCTGTCGTTCCATATCCCCGGTGGAATGGGAGCGGCAAATTGGAACTCAAAGCTCCTTCCAGTCACTCCACAACTGTTGAAGTACTTCATGTCCTTATTTTCCTTTCCTTTTCTTTTAATGTTCTAACTTCATTGTATCATACTAATTTCATTTTGTCAATGAAAACAGTGGAAAAACCTAGCTTTTAAGCCTCAAAACCTTGACGCTTAAAATCCGTTTTATTAGTCTCTAGTGAGACACTTTAAAAAGGAGGAAATTTATATGGCCGTAGCTTCGCTAGCTTCTGACTGTCCGCATAGGAAATTGACCTATGTTGAGACAATACGTGATCCGGAGTATCCGCGCGACATGTACCTCGTGGAAAGGTGCAACTGCGGCATGCTCGTTATTCACCCTCCGGGTGAAAAGTTCAAGTTTATCCCCCACGACGTGCGCACAAGACTTCTCCTCGAAATTGAAAAGCTGAAACTGGGAGATGAAGCCCTATTCATGTGGAATGAACCGGAAGGAGGTTTCAATAATGCCTAACAACTGTAAATCGCATCAGATCGGAGACGAAATCATCCCGCACCAGGAATACCGATCCGAAGACGGCAACGTTGAGCTTACAGTGTATGCTTGTTGCCACGCCAACTGCGATATGGCCTTCGTCCTTCCTTGCACGATAGATCTTCGCTCTATTATGCGAGAGGAGTTGAACTGGATCCGCGCTGAAGTCAAAAAGTGGGGTTTGAAGCTTGATCTTGATAACCAAGTCAGCAAGAAGCTTGCTGACTTCCTTGACGCTCACGGCTGATTATATTACGCTCCGCATCATTGCGGAGCGTTTTTATCCTTTTCTTTGCGCTTTCTTCCGATCGTTTTCTGTCAAATGCAGCTTTCTTATTCGTATAGATTTTGGCGTTACTTCCAACAGCTCGTCGTCCGATATGTAATCAATGGCGTCTTCAAGCGTAAGTTTTCTCGGTACTTCAAGTTGTTCTTGAAGTCCGTCATTCTTCGCCCTGAAATTCGTAAGTTCTTTCGCCTTGCACACGTTTACGTAAACGTCTCCTTCTTTGGCGTTCGCTCCGATAACCATTCCCTCGTACACCGGCACTCCCGCGCTCATAAAGAGTTCCCCTCTTCCCTGCGCGGCCACAAGCCCGTAATTGTTCGTTTCTCCCGTTGCCGTGGAAACTATTGAACCGTGTTCGCGCGATTTGGCCTCACCTTTTATTTCCTGGTATCCGGCAAAAAGGGTATTCATTATTCCCGTTCCTTTGGTGGCGGTAAGAAAAAGATTGCGAAGTCCGATAAGACCGCGCGTCGGCACTGTGAATTCCAGTTTGCAAATTCCCCTGTCAACCGACATGTCTTTCATCACCCCGAGCCTTTTTCCCATTATCTCAATAACTGTCCCAGAAAATTTTTCGGGAACTTCTATGGAAGCGATTTCTATCGGCTCCACGGTCTTTCCGTCTTTTTCTTTTAAGATCACCTGCGGTTTGGAAACTTCAAACTCGTATCCTTCACGCCTCATTTTTTCAACCAATATGGATAAGTGAAGTTCTCCTCTGCCGGATACGATCCATTTGTCGGTTGTTGGAGTCGGCTCCATTTTTAAAGCCACGTCCGCTTCAAGCTCCTTCTCTAATCTTTCCTTTATGTTCCTTGAAGTCGTATATTGTCCTTCACGACCCGAAAAAGGAGAAGTGTTTACTCCGAAAATCATTTTGATGGTCGGCTCGTCTATGTGTATGGGCGGAAGCGGCATGGGATTATCCACGCTTGCTATCGTCTCTCCTATTGATACGTCCGCAATTCCGGATATGGCGGCAATGTCTCCGGCGGAAGCCAAATCAACGTCTACGCGCGAAAGTCCCGAAAAAAGGGATATGGCGGAAACGTTTGCCTTGCGAACCGTTCCGTCTTTTCCGATAACCGCCACTTGTGAGCCTTTTTTAACCGTTCCCGCGTAGATTCTCGCTATCGCCATTCTGCCCTTGTAATTGTCGTATTGTATGTTTGCCACGAGCGCCTGAAAGGGCTCGTCGAGCCTCGCCTCCGGAGCCGGAATAAAATCAATTATTGATTTGAAAACCGGTTCAATGTCTTCCATTGAAGACAGCTCTCCCGTGGTTCCCGCCCTGCCTTGCACGCCTGAAGCGTATATTACGGGAAAATCAATTTGGGTTTCGGTCGCCCCGAGTTCTATAAAAAGATCGTAAACGGCGTTTAACACCCATTCCGGCCGCGCGTCCGGCTTGTCTATTTTGTTTATGAGGACGACGATCTTTAATCCCGCTTCTATCGCTTTCCCGAGCACGAACTTTGTTTGCGGCATCGGCCCTTCCTTGGCGTCCACGAGAAGTATGGCTCCGTCCACCATTCTCATTATGCGTTCCACTTCTCCGCCGAAATCGGCGTGTCCCGGAGTATCTACAATGTTTATCTTTACGCCCTTGTAATTGACGGCGGCATTCTTGGAAAAAATAGTTATTCCTCTTTCCCTTTCCAACTCGTTTGAATCCATTATCAGTTCTTCCGCCGCGCCGGTTTTTACTTTGAAATTTTCAGACTGCTTTAATAAGGCGTCCACAAGGGTCGTCTTTCCGTGATCTACATGCGCTATTATGGCTACATTTCTTATGTTCATATATGTGTCGTCGCGAAAACTGCTGAAGATAACATATATCTGGTAGTTGCTCAAGACGCCGTACATAACACGGCAATCATTTACGCAAAGTTCTCTCTATCCCTTTAAGTACCTTCTGACCACGACAAAGCTTGAAACCACTCCGATTGTCACGGCAAAAAGCAGATCATATCCCAAAATAGTGAACGCGTGGCTTAAGAAATAGTTCCACAAGTTCATTTCGGGAATCAAAACCGAAACGTAAGGCGCCACGAAATAAGCAGTGGGTATGGCGATTATCACTCCGACAACTGCCGCGAGTATTCCGTATATCGCGCCCACCACGATATAAGGGCCTCTCACGAACGCGTTTGACGCTCCCACGAGCCTCATAATGCCTATTTCGTCTTTACTCGTATGGATCGCCAAAAGAATCGTGTTGAAGGAAACGATGCTCGCAATGACGGCAAGAATGATCGTAAGCATGAATCCGGCTTGCCGGCCGACGTCCATTATTCTCGCAAGCCTGTCTATCACGAGCTGGTTCTGGTTATAACTTACCGTTTCAATGATTGCGGAAAGAGTGTCGTTATTCAGGTAAGACGCAATAGCCGAATAATCCTTTGGATTAAAAGCCTTGATGTTTAAAGACGCTCTCAAGGGATTGTCTCCGATTTCCTCAAGCGCTTTTGCGATATCGGAGTCCGCCGGGTGCCTTTCTTTAAATCTTATGAGCGCTTCATCGCGCGAAACGTACTCAACCTGTTTTACTTCAGAAAGGCTCTCAAGCGAACTCTTGAGTGAAAGCATCTCGTCTTCCGGCACGTTATCCCTAAAGTCCACGCTGATGTCTATTTTATCCTGGACTAAAGATATCGCCTTTTGTCCCACGGCGCCGAAAAGAATAAGAGACTCAAAAACGATCACTGCGAGAAGCAATACCAAAATAGTCGCTACGGAAACCAAGTAGTTTCTGGCAAAATTCTGAACGCCGTATTTGAGGATTCTTACGAGTGTTGTGAGCATATTAAACGAGGATATACTTTCCTTTTTCTTCGTCCCTTATTATTCTGCCGTCTTCCATGCTTATGACTCTCTTTTCAAGCTGGTTCACGATTTCTTTGTTGTGAGTCGCAAGAATAACGGTCGTGCCGAGTTCATTGATTTTCGTAAGCAGGTTTATTATTCCCCAGGTGTTTATGGGATCCAAATTTCCGGTCGGCTCATCGGCGATTATGACGTCCGGATGATTCACCATTGCCCGCGCGATGGCTACTCTCTGCTTTTCGCCTCCTGAAAGCTCGTGAATGAAATTCTGCACCTTGGTGGAAAGTCCCACGAGATCGAGAACCTGCGGCGTCACTTCGTCAATTTCTTTCTGCGGACGTCCGGCTACTTCCATTGCAAAAACTACGTTCTCGTAAGCCGTTTTTTTCGGCAACAAACGAAACTCCTGGAAGATTATCCCCATGTGCCTTCTTAGCTCCGGCAATTCCTTGTTGTTCAACTTGTTAACTTCATACTGGCCGAAAATTATCCTTCCCTTGGAAGGTCTTTCTTCACCTATTAACATTTTTATGAGCGTGGATTTGCCCGCGCCCGATTTTCCCACAAGCGAGACGAACTCTCCGGGATTTATTTTAAAGCTCGCTTCCCGAACGACTTCGTTATCGCCATATTTCTTTGAAACGTTATTAAAAGTAATCACCTAGTCTAATTTTAACTCAGCCTCTATGAAGCCGTCCAGGTTGCCCGCTAACACGTCGTCAATCTTTGCTGTTTCATACTCGCTGCGATGATCTTTCACCAGTTTATACGGATGCAGAACGTATGATCTTATCTGGTGCCCCCATTCGGGACTCACGCGAGTTTTCAAGCTTTTTATTTCCGTTTCCTGTTTTTCTTCCAAAAGTTTGATTAATTTCGCCTTAAGTATCGCAAGCGCCCGTTCCCTGTTCTGCGTTTGGCTTCGTTCCGCCTGCGATAAAGCCGAAAGTCCCGTGGGAATATGCACCACTCTCACGGCCGTTTCCACTTTATTCACGTTTTGTCCGCCCGGTCCCGATGACCTCGCAAAATCGACTTTTATGTCTTTTTCGGGAATTTCAATTTTCTCCGTGTCCAATTTTCCGAACGCGGGCAGAACTTCAACCAAAGCGAAAGATGTATGCCTCAATTTTTTGGCGTCATAGGGCGATATGCGCACGAGCCTGTGCACTCCGTATTCTTTCCGCAAAATGTTATAAGCATCTTCTCCTTTTATCTCTATCGTGTCAGAAGCAACTTTCGATATTTTCCATTTTCGCCTTGCCGCATAATTTTTATACATCGTAAGAAGCATTTGAGCCCAATCGGCCGCGTCTTCTCCTCCCGCTCCGGGTGAAACGGAAATAATCGCCGGCAAATTCTCGTACTTGTTCTTCGTCATAAATCGCTCCTCAAACTTGTGAGCCTCTTCGGGAGTTTTTATGGCGTCAAATTCGTCTATTTCCGATTTCAACAACCCATATTCCTTTGTTTTTTCTCCTGCTTCTGTTTTGTTTTCTTTCCAAATATCCGGATCAGACACGACAAACTCAAGTTCTTTAAGCCTTATTCTTTTCTTCTCAATTCCGAATTTATCGGAAATTATTTTTTTTAAATTTTCTGTTTCTTTATCCATCGTGTTTTGTGAGTTACGAATTTTTGATTGTGTTTTGTGAGTTGTCCGCCAGCCGGCGAATTATGAGTTCTGTCGGTTGCTTTCTCAATTATTGTCATTTTTGAGCCACCTCCCGGATTCGAACCGGGGACCTCTACTTTACGAAAGTATTGCTCTACCAGCTGAGCTAAGGTGGCAACTTATTGCCTTAGCTGGATAATGTAGCCAAGACAGCCTAAAAGACGTTTTTAACGCCTCATTATTGCTCAAGATAGGCGTTTTTTCAATTTGAGCGGGATACGGGAATCTCACTGCTCGCTGCGACCTTCGGTCGGCTGCGCTTTAAGAACCCACGGTTCTTAATCTTCTCCTACACGGGGAAACTTTTAGAAAGTTTCCCCGACCCCCTGAAACGTCCGATTCCTGTTCTATTTATAAAATATCCCCAAAGGGGATATTTATGAGCGGGATACGGGAATCGGACCCGCGTCTCAACCTTGGGAAGGTCGTATATTGCCACTATACTAATCCCGCATTCGTCACGCTGAAGCGCGACTACGGCATGGCAAAGCCTGTCGATAGTTCGCGCGTAAGCGGATTATTCTAATTATTTCTTTCCGGCGCCACAATTATCGTTCTTTCGTCAGGCAAACGATAGTTGAATCGCGATTTAATTTCTTTGATGAGGTTCTCCGGTTTTCCGAGATATTCTATTCTTTCTTTTAATTCTTCGTTCTCGTTCGTTAAGCGATTCGCTCCGTCTTTTGCCTCCGATACTTCGCCCGAAAGATCTCTATAATCTCTGAGCATGCCGTACGTTTGATAGCCGACAAACCCGATTGCCGTAATGAATATCGCAAAAAGAACGTATTTCCCCATCAGCCTTATTTTACGGGGAAAAATCCTATTTTTTCAACAGTTCTTTAAAAACTTCGGGAGCAATGGTCACTTTTCCCCTCTCCTTGAGTTTTTTCTTCCCTTTTTTCTGTTTTTCCCAAAGTTTCACTTTTCTCGTCCTATCTCCTCCGTATAGATAACCCGTAACGTCTTTTTTGAGCGCCGGAATGTCTTCTCTCGCGAGAATTCTAGATGAATCTTTTACCTGTATGGATTGTACGAAAAGCGCTCGCGGCAAAAGATTTTTCAAATCCTCCGCGAGTTTCCTCGCGATTCTCGGAGCATCTTCCTTATAGACTATCCTTGTAAGTCCGGGGATTTCTTCGCCCGCAAGAACCACTTCCAGCTTAGTGAGTGACGCGGGAGCATATCCGAAAAACTCATAGCTGAAAGAAGCATAGCCCAAAGAAACCGATTTTAATTTGTCGTCAAAGTCAGATACAAGCTCCGCAAGCGGCATTTTGGCGGAAATTATTATTCTATCTTCAAAAGAATCGGTTTCTTCCTCAGACATTCGGAAAAAATCTCGCAGAGACATCACTCGTCCCAAATATTCCTTTGGCGTCATTATTTTTAAAGCCACGATCGGCTCTTCCGCTTTTATGTATTCTTCGGGAAAATCTTTCGGACTTTCAATCACGCGTTCGCCGGTTCTCGTAATCAGCTTGTATGCGACCGAAGGAAAGCTCGTAACGACTTTGAGTCCAAATTCGCGTTCTAATCTGGCCGTTACTATTTCAAAATGAAGTCTACCCAAAAATCCGGCTTTGAAACCGCGTCCCAAAACCTCGCTGTGATCGGGCGCTAAAGTAACGGATGAATCCATTAATCGAAGTTTATTGAGCGCCGATTTCAGATCGTCATATTCTCCTCCGTCGCTCGGATAAATGGAAACGAAGACAACCGGATTCGGAGGCGTAAATCCGGGAAGAGGATTATCCCCGATCGTGTCTCCTATGCGCAAAACTCCCGGATCTTTTATACCGGTTGCAATGTAACCTATTTCCCCTTCGGCAAGCTCCTCCACCGGTTTGGGATTGGGTACGAACATTCCGATTTCTTTTGCCATAAATTGCTTGTCCGCGCCGACAAGCTTTGAACTTTCTTTTGACTTGAACGATCCCGAAAATATCCGGACATAAGCGATAATGCCTTTATGATCATCATAAACCGAATCAAAAATCAAAGCCTGTTTTCCTCCGTGAGCCGGCGGATTTCCACCAGCCGGCGGGCTGGGCGGCGGCGTGAACCGGATTATTCCTTCCATTAATTCTCCTAAGCCTTCTCCCGTCTTTGCCGAAACGCGGTATATGTTTTCCGGACTCTCGTGAATAAGCCGAGCGAGTTCTTTAACAACCTCTTCAATTCCCGGAGGATTCAGATCGATCTTATTCACGCAGCCGATAATTTTTAGTCCCGCTTTCTTCGCCGCTTCGTAATTGGCTATCGTTTGCGCTTGCAGTCCTTGAGTCGCGTCAACCAGTAATACCGCTCCTTCAACGGCGGTAAGCGCGCGCGAAACTTCATATCCGAAATCGCTGTGTCCGGGGGTGTCTATTAAATTGAGTTCGTACTTTTTCCCGTTCAAGTTGTAAGCCATCCGGACAGGCGTCATCTTGATGGTTATTCCTCTCTCCCGCTCAAGCTCCATTTGATCCAAATACTGCGGCTTCATCTGTCTCGGCTGCACCGTTTCGGTTATCTCAAGCATCCGATCGGCAAGAGTGGACTTGCCGTGGTCTATATGGGCGATAATTACGAAATTCCGAATGGAATCCATCCGCTGACTCTATAGCCTTTGAAGGGTCAAATCAACAATTAATCTCGCCGGTAAATTCGTGCTTTCGTATTCATACATTGACGTTCCCGTTTCTTTAAATACATATCCCGGAGGCGCCTGCACCGAATACGCGAACATTGAATTGACTCCCGATTGTTTTTCGTACACGAATCTGAACTTTCCGTCCGCCGGAAAACGGGATCCCGAATATTCGTATTCCATCGTCAATTCCTTGTCACTTCCGGCTAGAACGGTAAGCCATTTTCCAAAAACCGTTTTTCCCGATTCTATTCCCTCTTCATAGAGCTTCACGTCCCCATCCGTCGCATAACCGTTCTTTTCGTAATTAATCGCCGCTACTACCGTTTTTATCGTTTCGCCCGCAGTTCCCGTGAGTTTGGCTCCCCGCGGCACAAGCGTTTTTATGTAGGCCTGATTTTTAGCCCGATAAAAAACTTCTTTTGCCTGATCTCCTTCGTGAATCCTCTTCACGGAAAGTTTGTCTGATATGGCGCCCGAAGCGCTTATCGCGCTCTTGAGAGTCACCTTTTGCCTGATGTAAGCGTCCGTCTTCTCTCCGCCGATATTTGAAACGGAGACTGCGAGATAATCACCGTATTCCGAAGCTGGAGTTTGGTATACCTCTCCCGCCCAGGACGATTTGGACGCAAAATTTTCAAGCCTTTTATCGGTGAAATAAAGTTGGATATCCTTATTATCAAGTCTTTGATTCGCGGCCCTCACGAGTTCTTCCTTGTCCAATACGGACATTTTCTGAATGCGCGAAATAACTTCCGGTAAAAGCGATTTCAAAATGTTTTTGCGTTCCCCTCCGCGCAAAGTTGAATCCCTTGAGACTTCCTTTTGCACCTCGGAAAGAAAATTGGTCTGATCCAAAACAACCCCGTAGTCCGGTAATTCAATGGGACCCGTAATTTTCAATATATCCGTTACCACTTTGTGATTCATGGCTATCGCTCCGTTAAACGTAATTCCCTCGTCCTTATAAACCGGAGACTTTTCCAAAAAGCCGATTACCTTGGAAGCGGAAGTTGGAAAGTCAATGAACCAGTTGGCGTCTCTCGCCTCCCAATCCGTAGTCAACCCCATCATAGGTGTTGGCGGAACGACTTTCTCCGTAAGGAATTTATCGGGATAGTAAATGTCGTTCACCGACATGTCTTTTATTTCTCCATCCCTTATTTTTACGGTTGCATAGCTCCCTATAAACCCGCCAGTTGCCCTCATCTCCGAATCATTCATGAAAAATATCACCAAATTGCTTTCTCCCTTAAGCAAATTTATCGCGCCGTCCAAAAGATCCGCCGTATCGCTCATTTCGGAATGAAGAGAAAGATAATTAGCCGAATCATTGCCAAATATTCCTAGTCCGAAGGAAGACACTCCGTTTCGTATTCGCGAGAATGAGTCGGTCATTGATCGGAGCTGGCTTCTTATGTTTTCAAGCTGCGAAATAAGTTTGTCTCCGTCGTTCCAAACCAACGAAAAGGCATCTCTCTTTAAAGTCTCTGCTTCGCGTGCGACTGAAAATGCCGTTACGTTAAAATCCTTAAGCGCGGAAATGATTGACGGCATTTCCTTAAATGTGGGAATAATACTCAAAATACCCGAATAAGCGCCGATCGTTTCTATACCCGCGCCTGCTTTTGCAAGGCTCTTCCCCATCGCTTCCGTATCGTATCGCTTGGCCGAATCGGCGGCAGAAAGAAAGTTTTTGTAAGCCTCAAGAACCGTTCCCATGGCGTTTTCTTTGATCTCCCAAGCGGCCATGCCGCATGAAATAAGCACAAGCATGATCATAATGGCCGCAAAACGCAGGGAGCTCTCTCTCTTTCTTCCCGCTCCGATTCCCGCAAGTTCAAATCTTCTTTTTGTCGGTGCAAAAGCCGATGCTTTCTTCCGGCTTGGGTGTTTAACGTCGGTTAAAAGATAAGAAATGTTATTTTTCTGCATCCGATAAAAATTATAACAGTTTTTGACTTCCAAATCCTAATCTTGTGAGTTAGTTTTTGTGATTTGTGAGTTCTTTTTTTTACACTCCCGTTGGTTCGGTAAAGAATATAGCAATAGTTTTCAAAATTATTTTTAAGTCGTTTATCAGTGTAACGTTTTTTACGTACTCGGCATCAAACGCAAGTTCCTTTTTCCAGTTAAGCGAGCTCGCACCCGATATTTGGGATATCCCCGTTATCCCCGCTCTGTATTCGGACAAATGTTTGTATTCGTCTGGATATTTCTCCACCTCTTCGGGTTCGTGAGGCCTGGGACCCACGATTGCCATTTCGCCTTTCAAAACGTTTATTACCTGCGGTATTTCATCCACTCTGCTCGCTCGTAAGATTTTCCCGCATCTAGTCACCCGCGGATCATTTTTTATTTTAAAAAAAGGACCGTCACCCCGGTCGTTCAAGTGCTCCAACTCTTTTTTCATTTTTTCCGCTCCCAAAATCATGGAACGAAATTTATACGCCTTTATTCTTTTTCCTCGCGATATGCGTTCGCACTCCACGAAAACCGGTCCCCTTGAGTCAATTCTTATCGCAAATGCTATAAACGGCAGGAACGGCAAAAAAACCGCCATAACAACAAGGGATATAATTACGTCCATCATCCTTTTCCAAACGGGATAATTCACCTAAGTAAATTTAATCGTTTTTCCTAAATAGGAAAAGCTTTAAAAAAAGCTAAATGGTCCTCGGCGTAGCGAAGCGAAGATAGGTAAAAATCCGAGATGTAGGCGGCTTTTCTCGCTGGAGAAAAGAACGCCGGTTATCCAAAGTAGCAGGTTTTTTCTATTTCTATATTATTAGAAATATGCGCGTTGCTTTAACTCACGATTATTTAAATCAATTTGGCGGAGCCGAAAGAGTTTTGGAAGTTTTTACGGAAATGTATCCCGACGCCCCCATTTATACTCTTTTTTACGACAAAAACGCCCTGAACGGCCGCTTTGAAAATAAAATCAAAAAAACCAGTTTTCTTGATACTCCCTTCATCAGACAAAAACATCGCTTTGCAATTCCTTTGATGCCCTTGGCCGCCCATTCAGTGAATCTCGGCAAAGATTACGATGTTGTCATATCTAATTCCGTTGGTTTTGGCAAAGCGATGCGCCACAAAAACGCTCGCCATATTTTTTATTGCAACGCTCTTCTCCGTTACGCTTGGGATCCCAAAACTCACCTTAAAGAATTTCTTCCAAGCTGGCTTTATCCTTTTGCTAGGGGGATCGCGGAATTGATTAAGAAATGGGACAGAACCACTGCCCGCAAAGCGGACGTGATAATCGCCAATTCCGAATATACGCGCGACCGGATCAAAAAATTTTACGGGAGGGATTCGGAAGTAATCTATCCTCCGGTTAATACCGATTTTTTCCATCCGGCGGAGGAGAGATCATCTGACGGATATTATCTCGCGGTCGGTCGCTTTCTTCCCTACAAGAAATTTGACGTTATCGTTAGAGCCTTCAATGAACTTGGGTATCCCGTAAAAATAGTCGGTGACGGACGAGAATACGAAAAATTAAATTCGCTAAATAGATCCCCGAATACCGAATTTATCGGATTTATTCACGATCCCCTAAAGCTTCGCGAGCTTTATCAAGGAGCCAAAGCTTTTCTCTTTCCGCAAACCGAAGATTTCGGTCTCGTCGCCGCCGAAGCCTTGGCTTGCGGCGTACCCGTCTTAGGCTATAATTCCGCCGGCGCAAAGGAAATGATTATTCCCGAAATAAACGGTCTTTTTATGAGCGAACAGTCGGAGAACGCGCTTATAAATGCTGTTCGAAAATTTGAGAGTCTTACCTTTAACCCGCAAAGAATCGCAAAAACCGCGGAAAAATTCAGCCGTAGAGAATTCGTCCGCCGTTTCAAAGATATCATTGAAAAATAAAAGAGCCCCTGATAAGGAGCTCTTGGAAAACACGAATAAAAGCAAAAAGGGTAACGTGAACGGCGTTCTTCTCTCTCTTTCCATTTCTTCCACTTTTCCCAATCCGCTTTTCTTTCCTTTCCGTAGTATCCTGCTTCTTCAAGCGCTTCCGTCACCTTTCCAAGCTTGTACTTGGTCTTAAGCTCTTGAATGTAGAAAGATACCGACTTGTCGTCATAGGAATTGAAATGCTGAAGCATGATGGCGCCGACTTTCGCGTGATTTAGCACGTACTGCGCGACCTTTTTGGGAAACCTGTAATTTCCCTTTGTTCCGCCAAGGCCGGATAACGTATCTGCGCTCCACCTTATTACGGTGTATCCCATTTCGTTAAAACATTTGAGAATCCGCTTGGTTCTGTCTCCGGCTCCTCCGGGAAGACGGGCAATTTTCGGAATGACATAGTCTTCACCGAGCACTTCTTTTGCGATTTTCTCCCATGCCAAAATGTCGTTTTTGATCCACTCATCACTTTTGGAAGTGAGGGATGTGTGGGTCGTGGTGTGATAAGCGATTTCATGCCCCTCCGCGGCAGCCCGCTTCCAAAGATCAGGATAGGGTTTTAGACAGCGACTGCCGATCACGAAAAAAGTGCACTTCACTTGCGCTTTCTTAAGACAGTCAAGAATTCGGATAATGCCTTCTTTGCTAAAACCGTCATCGAAAGTAAGGCACATCATCCCCGATTCCGGCAATTCAGAGACGGGCTTCGTCTGGTAAACTATCGGAGGGTCAGGCAAACCGTCAGGAAAAGGATTTTTAAACCGGTCTCCGGGACATGCCATAGCCGAAAAAGAGAAAGAGAAAGTAAAGACTGCTGCCAAAATAACGGTCAAAAAGACTTTCGGTAAAAATCCGACTTTCATGCAAATTCCTCCTTATAAAGATCTGAAATAGCTAGCCAAAGTCTTACAATAAAAACGGCTTTTTACAAGCCGTTTTATTCTCTCTTCCAAGACTCTCTCTTCCCCTGTTTTATTTTATCTATCATCACGAACTCTTCGTATATGCCGTCCATTAAATCGTAATTCTTAGATTCTTCGGTCGTTACCCATTCAAAAGCGTCCGTTTCTCCTTCCTGCAATTTCACTTCGCCCGAAATATAATCGGCAAAACAGGATATGACAAGAGACGGTGCTCCGTCTTCATGCACGGTTGCAAGAGACGTTAGATATTCCACGTTTTTCACTTCAAGTCCCACTTCTTCTTTTACTTCTCTTGCGAGCGTCCGTTCAAGCACGTTATACCAATAAAATTCCGTATCTTTTGGCAAAGCGAGATAATCGTTCGTTTCCATTTTTCCTCCCGGCACGGTCCATTTTCCCGGGAATCTTTTTTTATTCGGCGAGCGGCGGGTTATCAAATACTTTCCGTCTTTTATGATAATGGCCGTAATGGCTACCTCGTGTAAGTATTGATTTTCCATTTTATTCTCTTATCCAGGTAAATCTTTTTATTGTTTGACCGTTATATTCAACATCGCTTAAAAACATCTCTTTTGGTCTCGCCCATAAGAGTAACGGATCGGTAATGTCTTCATAAATCACGAGCTCTTCCATCGTCTCGCTGTGTTTTGCAACCCCAATAAATTTATACTCATGACCTTTGTAATGTCGATACACTCCGGGTTTAATCTCTGCCATTTTTAAAGATTTCTATCGTTTTCGCGACTTCCTCCGGTACTCCGTCAATGCACGGATAATCTTTCACTTCTTCTTCATTCACCCACGCGTAATCTGTAAATCCTCCGACTTCGGGTTTCACTTCTCCTCTTTTGTATTTTGCGGTAAATTTTACGAGTACTACAGGTACCTCATCCGGCCGTATAAATGCCACGCTGTTAATGTATTTCAAATTATCATCTATCTCTATTCCCGCTTCTTCCATCGCTTCCCTGATGAGTAATTTTTCAACCGCATTTTCAAAATCATACACATCCCCGTTCATTCGCGTGGGGTGTAAGATATCAAGCTCTTTCCATTCCAGTTTGCCTCCGGGCACGCCGTATCTTCCCGGATGCACTTTTTCTCTTTCGTCCCTTTTTACGAT